>JANXWH010000006.1 GCA_025351245.1 Chloroflexota bacterium
GTCCATCGCCCGGTAGCACTGGTCGTCGGAGAGGGCATCGAGGCCGGGAATGGCGGCGAGCTCGCTCACCCAGGCGGCACAGCTGAGCTTGGAGAGCGGTTCGAGGGCCCGGTTCGCCACCAGTGCGAAGAGCGTCCGCTCGGCCGCGGGATCGAGCCGCCGCCCGCGCAGCAGGCGGGCCAGGATCTCGTGCAGGCCGAGCTTCCGCCACAGGCCGTCGAGCGCCCAGGCACCCCCGAGCGGCCGGGACTCGAGATAGCGCAGCTCCGCCGGCGCCGCTGCCGCGCGCGCCTCACCCGGCGGCAGGGCCCGGCTCAGCGAGCTGATCAGGCGGCGGATCGCGTCCCGGTCGAGTCCGTCCTCACGGCCGAAGTGGTAGAGCACGCGGACCTTCGAGCGGTGGGCGGCGGGGTCCCACTCGTTGTGGGCAAGCTGGAGATAGCGGACCAGCGTGCCATCCGCGGCGCGTCGGGTGGTGGTCCGCAGGTACATGCCGGCATCGTACCCAACCGTGCCTATCGAGTCAATACAGACCACGCACGATGCTGGTATCTATGCACATCGGCTCCGCGGACCCATTTCTGACCCCCGTTCGTGCTCACGAGGTGCCATCCGAGTGCCTCTTGAGCCGAATAGCTGCGGAAGCCGGGGGTGATTGGTGCCTGCAAATGTGGCGGGATCCCCCATCAGGACGTCTCGCCCGGTAGCCGTCGCAACAGTTGATCGACGCGGGCATAGGCGAGCGCCTGGAGTCGGTCGGCCTCCGAACTGCCGTGCGGAACGCGCCGGTAGAGGACCACGCTCGCCGGCCCGATCGCATCGATCGACGTGAACTTCTCGGCCAAGACGCCCAGGGCTTTCTTGACCGGCTCGAGCTGGTCAAATTCGGCGACCCCGGCCGCCACCTCTTTGACGCCGATGTGGCGGAGGAGGTAGTCGATGTCGTAGGCATCCTTCGGCTTGTCCCGTTGACCCATCGCCAGTGCCTTGAGGATCACCAGGGCCGCCGGTGTAGCGACGCGGACCGCGACTCGGTTCGGCCGCCCATCGGGCAGCACACCTTCGAGTTCGCGATCGACACGGCCGATCCGGACGAGCTCCGCGCCCTCCGTCCGGCGGGCCAGCGGCTCTCCGCCGATCCGCTCGTGCCGGTGGTCGGATCCCGTTCGCGGCGTGAGAGGCGCGAGCAGATCCACCTCGACGTCGATTGATCGTCCGTCGACCGTCAGCGACCGGAGCCATCTGAATGGCTGCTCGAGCTGCACGTAGCCACGCTCACGGAGGAGCTCCGCGATCGTCCGGTAGACCTCATCGGGTACGCCGATCGGGTCAACCACGAGATCGACATCCAGGGTTCCGACATAGGGATCGTCGGACCGATCGCCGGTGAGCAGGGGCGGCGCGCTGCCGCCGACGATCGTCAGGGCATCGGCGAAGCGGGCAAGGATCGTCCAGAGCTCGAGCATCACCCGCTCGGCCGCGACGACCGACTCCGGGTCGTCGCGCGGGTCTATTGCGGCCACAGCGCGCCCCTCTCACGCATGAAGGCCGCAGCCTCAGCGGCCGCTCCACCGCGGCGGACGAGGTCGACGAACAGCTGGGGTCGACTCGTCAGCGGCACTCCGTCACGCTCGAACGAGCCGTCGAACACACCGGCGTCGGCAGGCTTGATCAGTACCACGTTCCCGCCGCGCGGGACGGTGGTCAGGCCGAGTGCTCGATCCCAACCCGCGACGTCCTGGACGTACAACTCGACTCGGCTGAACCGGGCGAATGGCGCGAGCTTGTCGGCGGCCGCTTCGGCAGTCACGGCGTACGGCGATGGCGTCGTGAACGCGCGGATCATTCGGAGGAGCGCCTCCGGGCCGTCCACGGTCGCAACACGCTCGAATGCGGACTGAGGGGGCGACGGCGCTGCTGCCCATGTGTCTAGCAGAGCGTCTCGGTCGATCAGTCGGGTCGCGCCACGTACTCGCTCGATGTAGGCATCCCGAGCGAGGGTCTTGAATGTTCGGCTGGCGAAGCCCAGGGTGAGGCCGGTGCGTTCCGCCATGTCGCCAACGGACCAGGATCGGCCAGGTTCGATCAGGAGCCAGCGGACCACCCGCAGTGCTCCGCCCGCGAACAAGTCGGCGACGAACCTCGTGTCCGGAGCACCGGCCGATCGTCGCTTGGATTGCCCGACGAGTCGCTCGATGAACAGCCCGCCGATCGCAATTCGGTAGTCACCGCCCGGCACATACCAGCTCACGCCGGCGTCGTTCAAGAGGCTTCGGGCTCGGGCGCTTATCCGGGGCGCAACAACAAGCGACGCTGGGTCCTTCGTCAACCAGGGCAGCTCCCGTGAGATCTGCGCAGGCTCCAGCCGAGCCTTGAAGATCACACCGGCCTGGCTCGTCTCCCCCGTTGGTGCGACGAGGTCAAGCACGCCGTCGATCTGCGGATCATCCGACGCGCTCGTAGGCGAGAGTTGCGCACGCCACCCCGCAGGTAGGGTCTCCTGAAGGCCTGCCTCGAGTGACGCGCGGAGGTCGCGCTCAGTGACTAGTTGTACCATCGAGAGCCACTATACCACAGTGGTATATGAGCCTTCGTTGGTATAAGTCTTCCGACCTACGCGGGCCATGCCCCATCGAACGGTGGGAATTGAGCGCCTGCCGTGGAACCTGGCTCAGATCCGATCTCCCGGACTCCGTCGCCGATAGGCATCCCGCGCCCGCTCGTCAGCGGCCGACGCCCCGTATCGACTGAGCATCTGGCGGCTCTTCCAGCCCGCGAGGCGCATGAGGTCGCCTTCGTTGCCGCCGTCGGCGAGCCAGAGGTGGGCGTACGTGTGGCGGAACTGGTGCGGGTGGAGCTTCGGCAGTCCAGCTGTGGCGCCGCGGCGCCGCAGCACCTGCAACACGCCGCTGTCGGTGAGGACGCCCCTGGGGGCCAGCCAGAGCTCCGTCCGTTTCGCGTGAGGATGAGCCAGGCGAAGCCGCAGGTAGCGATCGAGCGCCTGGGCCGTCTTGTTGCCGAACGGACAGGCCCGCGGTCGGCGACCCTTGCCCATGACGATCGCGACCTGCTGGTCCATGTCGATGTCGTCGCGCTCGAGCCCGGCGAGCTCGGCCCGCCGCATGCCGGTGTCGAGGAGGAGCCGGATGATCGCCGTGTCGCGGCGGGCGTCGAAGTCGGCCCCGGCACAAGCGTCGAGGATCGCCTTGAGCTCCTCGTTGCGCAGGATCGCCGGCGGCTCCTCGGGCACGATCGGGGGCGTCATCCGCTCCATCGGCGAGGCGGCGATCTCGTCCTCGCCGAGGGCCCACTTGAAGAACGGCTGGAGGCTCCGGTAGGCGATCGACACGGTCGCCGGGCGTTGGCCCGCGTCCTGGAGGGCGACGATGAAGGCCTCGACGTGTTCCCGCCGGATCGCCCGCAGGGTCCGAGGCATGCCCCGCTCGGCCAGGAACCGACTGAACCGGGCCAAGGCCGCGAGGTAGGTCTTGATCGTGGCCGGGCTCTTGTTGCCCGCTCGAAGGCTGAGCCGGTAGGAGTCGATCGCGGCGTCGATCGTCAGCCCGGTTGCCGCCGGACTCGTTTCGGCTACGATGGGGGACGTGCGAGACGATCTGGCCATCCGAAAAGGCAGCCTCCCTGGCCGAGTTCAGCAGCGAGCGCACAGCGTATGCTTTGACGCTGTCCCACGCTCAGAAGTGGTCGCTCTCGGCGATATTATCCGCTGTACGAGCGGTGTGGTCAACTGATGGAGGCCAGATTCTACAGTTATCCGCTGTAGTTGCGCACAAACCCGAGCGGGAGTAGCTCAGCTGGCAGAGCGGCAGCCTTCCAAGCTGCATGTCGCGGGTTCGATCCCCGTCTCCCGCTCCACTTCTCCGGTTTCGGCAGATGCATCCTGGCCATCGGATTCGCGTCCGTGATTCCCGCCGCGCCGTACGGAGCTGCCCCGGAAGCGGTAGGCTGATGTGACCGCGCCGCCTCGCATGCGTCCGGACACCCGCGTTCCGACACCGCCGTGGTTGTTCCGTCACTCGGCGAGACGGTCCACTGGATGGAGAGTCTGTCGATGAAGTCGGAAGTTCAATCCCTCGCGTCGCTGCTCAAGGCCGCCGCGGAGGCCGCGCCCGACCACCGCATCGAGTTTCGCGACGCGATCGCCGCGCATGGTGAGGCCGCCATCAAGGGCGTGAGCCCGTGGCTGGCCGACCCGGCCCTTGGCGCGTTCGCCGTCCGCGTGATCCGTAAGGCCGCCGACGCCGACACGCGGGACGTCGCGCTCGCGAGCCTCCGGTCGGCGAAGACCGCGGCCGGCAGCGAGGGCATCACGCGTGACATCGAGGACGCGATCAAGGTTCTCAAGCCGCCCGCGCGCCGCGCGCCGGCCCGCACGGCCAGCTAGGGTCGTCGCCTCGGACCTGTTCGCGGAGGGGCGCGCTCGACGCCGCCTCGGCTCATTTCCCCGTCCCTTCGACGCTGCCTGACGTCGCCACCTCCGGCGCCTGGCGCCGAGACCAAATCTGCGACCCGCGGACGGGCACGGCGCCGACCGGGCTTCCGAGCGTCACCGTCGTCGGGCCAAGCCTGACCTGGGCGGACGTCTATGCGACGACGGCCTTCGCGATGGGCGAGGCGGGCCCGGCATGGGTCGCCACGCACCCCGGCTGCGGCGCGCTCGCGATCACGGTGGACCGACGCCTGGCCTGGATGCTGCTCGGGGAGCCGCTGCTGGCCTGACACCGGCTTCAGGCTTCTTTCAGGGGAGCGCGATACACCTGACCTCCATCGTCCGACGCCCAGGCCTCGCCCGGCCCACCCGGCCGTGCCGCCCCGGCCCCGCCGGTTCGCACCACCAGAGGGATCCGCATGAAGCTTCGTCTCCTCGCCGTGATCGGCCTCATCGCTATCGGGGTCGGCGCCATCGGAGTCGCCGTGATCGGACCCAGCCTCGGTTCCTCCTCGACCACCCAGTTCCTGACCGCCACCGCGACCCGGGAGAACGTCGTTGCCCAGTCCGTGGCCACCGGGAGCGTGGCCGCCAGCTCGACGTACGGCCTCGCCTTCGGGAGCCAGCCGCAGCTCGTCGCGTCCAGCACGACCGGGTCTGCGAGCGGATCGGCGGGCGGGAGCAGCAGCTGGCTCGTGAAGAGCGTCGCGGTCGCCGTGGGAGACCGGGTCACGAACGGGCAGGTCCTCGCGGTCGCCGACTCTACCTCGGTCGATTCGACGCTCGCGGTCGCGAACGCAGGCCTCGCCTCGGCCAAGGCGCGACTCGCCACAGACAAGGCGGGCCTCTCCACGACGGACAAGTCCGCCGCGGCCATCTCGATCACCCAGGCCCAGAACCAGGTGGCGCAGGCTCAGCGGAACGTCTCGATCACCGCGCAGCAGAACGCGCTCAAGCTGAGCCAGGCAACGGCCACGCTCACGCGAGCCCAGGCCGCCTACGCGGCCGACAGCGCCGCCCTCGCGCCGAGCGACAAGATCACGGGGGACCTGAGCGCGATCACCAGCGCGCAGGATCAGCTGGCGTCGCTCAAGCTCCAGCTCACGTCGTCCGCCAATTCGGCGTCGGACCAGCTCGCGTCGGCGCGCCTCTCGCTCAAGTCGGCCCAGCTGTCGTACGCGAGCCGTACGGCGAGCACGGCGGCCTCGACAATCGCGTCCGACCAGGCCTCGATCGCGAACGCCCAGGAGTCCGTCCGCGTGGCCGCGCTGCAGGTTGACGCTGCCACGCTCACGGCCCCCGCGGACGGCATCGTTACCACCGTCGGCGTGGTTGCCGGCGTCCTGGCCCCGTCCGGCAGTGTGATCCAGCTCCAGGTGGGCCCGATGCAGGTGACCTCAAGCTTCGCGGAGAGCGACATCGGCAAGCTCAAGGTGGGCCAGACCACGTCGGTGACCGTGGCCGCGGCCGGCGCGACGATTGACGGCACGGTCAGCCAGATCACCCCAACCGCATCGTCGAGCACCGGCGGCACCAGCGTGGTCACCTACGCCGTCCGGATCGCGCTCCCCAAGGCGCCGACGACGGTCCTCGCCGGGATGACCGCGAGCATTGCGGTCACCACCGCGCAGGCGGCCAACGTCATCGCGGTCCCCGCCATCGCGCTCGTTGGATCCGCCGGCGCGTATGGCGTGCGTGTCATTGCCGCGGACGGCACGTCGCAGGTCACCTCGGTCGACGTGGGCCTCCTGACGAGCAGCCTCGCCGAGATCAAGACCGGCCTGTCGGAGGGCGACACCGTCTCGATCGGAACGGTGTCGGCGCGGACCTCCACCTCCACGTCCACGAACACCGGTGTCGGGATCCCCGGCGTCGGCGGTGGTGGCGGCGGCTTCGGCCGGGGAAACGGCAACTAGCGATGACGGACGCGATCATCGCCCTCGAGGGAGTCTCCCGTGTCTACACGTCCGGCCGCCTCTCGGTGCCGGCGCTCGTGTCGGTTGACCTCCAGGTGGCCCGCGGCGAGTTCGTCGCGATCATCGGGCCGTCGGGCTCCGGGAAGTCCACGATGATGAACATCCTGGGGTGCCTGGACCGACCAACCGAGGGCCGCTACGTATTGGACGGCACACCGGTTGACTCGCTCGATGACGACGGGCTGGCCCGCCTCCGGAGCCGGTCGATTGGCTTCGTCTTCCAGTCGTACAACCTGCTGCCGCGAACCTCCGCCCTGGAGAACGTGGCGGCGCCCCTCATGTACCAGGGCGTCCCCCGCCACGAGCGCCATGCCCGCGCACGTGCCGCCCTGGAGCGCCTGGGCCTGGGCGACAGGCTGGATCACGAGCCCACCGAGTTGTCGGGCGGCCAGCAGCAACGCGTCGGGATCGCCCGCGCGCTGGTCACGGAGCCCGCGATCCTCCTGGCAGACGAGCCGACGGGCAACCTTGACAGCCACTCCGGGGCCGAGGTCATCGCGCTCTTCCACGACCTCCACTCTTCAGGCCGGACCATCATCCTCATCACCCACGACGTAGACGTGGCGGCCGTGGCCAGTCGGCAGGTGCACCTCCGCGACGGGCGAATCGCGGCATGAGCGCGCGGGATCTCATCCGACTTGCACTCGGGCGCCTGGGCACCGGCAAGCTCCGGACGGCCCTGACCATGCTGGGCGTCGTTATCGGCGTGGCGTCGGTCGTCGCGCTTGTGGCAGTCGGCCAGGGCGCGACCAGCGGCATCACCAACCGGCTTGCGGGCCTCGGCACGAACCTCCTGACGGTCAACGCCGGCGCCTCGTTCAGCGGCTCTACCCGTCAGGCGTTCGGCTCGTCGACCACGCTCACGCTGGCCGACGCGACCGCCCTTCGGTCGCTGGCCGGCGTCCAGGGCGTGGCGCCGGAGCTGTCCACCCAGAAGCTCGTGATTGCCGGTGCCAAGAACACCACCACGACGATCATCGGCACCACGCCGGACTACCCGACCGTTCGGGCCTACACCCTCTGGCAAGGGTCGTTCCTGACCCAGGCCAGCCTGGACGCCGGGCTCCGGGTAGCCGTCCTTGGCGCCACCACGGCCGATGACCTTGGCCTGGGCGCGAGCGCGATCGGGACGGACATCGCGATCGGGGGGCTCCCGTTCCGGGTGGTCGGCATCCTCCAGGCGAAGGGCGGAACTGGCTTCGCGAGCCCGGACGACCAGATCCTGATCCCCGTCTCGACGGCCAGCGCCCTCATCGTGGGCGGGACAAGCGTCCGGTCGGTCGGCGTGAGCGTCGCGACGCCGGACCAGATGACAACGGTCACCGCGGAGATCACCGCCGCGCTCCGCGAGCGCCACGGGCTCACGGCAACGGCCGCCGCCGACTTCACCATCCAGAACCAGGATCAGCTCCTCGCCACGGTCTCGTCGGTGAGCACGCTGCTGACCGTGCTCCTGGCCGGGATCGCGTCGATCTCCCTGATCGTCGGCGGGATCGGGATCATGAACATCATGCTGGTCTCGGTCCGGGAGCGGACGCGCGAGATCGGGATCCGGAAGGCGATCGGCGCTCGCGGGCGGGACATCCTGGCCCAGTTCCTCATCGAGGCGCTGGCCCTCTCGCTCGCCGGCGGCCTGTTCGGCATCGTGATCGGGTTGGCCATCTCCGCCCTGATCGGCGTCATCGCCGGCTGGGGATTCATCTTCAGCCCGCTGACGGTCGTCGCGGCCGTCGGCTTCAGCCTCATGGTGGGGATCGTGTTCGGCGTCTGGCCCGCGAGCCAGGCCGCCCGGCTCGACCCGGTCGTCGCCCTCCGCTACGAATGACCCTCCGCTACGAATGAAAGGATCGCCTGATGACTGACTCCTTCGCGCCCGTCGAGCCGGGCCCTCCCGCCGAATCCCCGGTTCCGGCCGCCCCGGCGCCCGCGCCGCTCGTTCGCACCGTGTCGACGCCCCCTCCGCCGGTCATCGCACCCGCCAAGAAGGGAGACCGGACGTTTCGCGTCCTCCTCGCCGTGGGTCTTTTCGTGGCCGTCGGCGGCGTGACGTTCGCCATCGGCCGCGTGACTGCCCCCGCGGCGGCCACGACGCGCGCCGGCTTCGGCAACGGCGGTTTCACCAACGGCGGCACTGGCGCGGGTGGCACGGGCACGGGCGGCACCGGCACGGGCGGGTTTGGCCGCGGGGGCTTCGGCGGCGGCGTCCTGGTGACGGGGACAGTTGACTCGATCTCCGGCACCACGATGACCCTCAAGGAGGCGAACGGCACCAGCGTCGTCGTCAACCTGGCCGGCACCACGAAGTACCATGCGCAGGCCGCGGCGACCGCGGCGGATGTTACGGCCGGGAAGCAGGTCCAGGTGCAGGTGTCGGTCGTGGGCGGGTTCGGCGCTCCGGGCGCGAGCCCTGCGACGGCTGCGAGCCCGGCGACCGACGGCGGCACCACCACGCGGACCATCACGGCCACGGACGTCACGCTCGTCACGCCCTGACGCGCACAGGAGATCTCGTGCACCTGCTGGTCATCGAGGACGACGCGCGGCTCGTCAGGCTCCTCCGGCGGCTCTTGACGCAGGACCGCCACACGGTCGAGACCGCAGAGACGGCTGACGAGGGCCTGGAGGTCGCCGGAGCCTCGCCGGGCCTCGACGCGGTGATCCTCGACGTCGGGTTGCCGGACCGGTCCGGGTTCGAGGTCGCGCGGCAGCTCCGCCGGGTGGGCAACGCGGTACCGATCCTGATGCTGACGGCGCGGGACGCGGTGGGGGACCGGGTGGCCGGGCTGGACGCCGGCGCGGACGATTATCTCGTGAAGCCGTTCGCCTACGAGGAGCTGCTCGCGCGGCTCCGCGCGCTGGGCCGCCGGCCGCCGGCGCGCTCGACCATGCGGCTCAGCGCCGGGCCGATCGCGCTCGACGAGGCGTTGCGCCGGGTGACCGTCGCCGGGAGGGAGGTCCAGCTGAGCGGCCGCGAGTACGCGATCCTGGAGTGCCTGCTTCGGCGGCCCGGGCAGGTCCTGAGCCGCGACCAGCTGCTCGACTACGCCTGGCCGTACGGGGCCGCGCTCACCCCGAACACGGTGGAGGCGTACATCCACCTGCTCCGCGAGAAGCTGGGGCCGGAGGGCGCGGCCCGCATTGAGACGGTCCGCGGGATGGGGTACCGGCTGCGTGGCGACTGACGGCCCGCGCGACGGCGGCGACGCCGCGCTGCTTCGCCGCACCCGGCTTCGCCTGCTTGCCTGGAGCGGCGGCCTGACGCTGCTCATCCTCGTCGTGCTGGGCGCGGCGCTCTACGCGGCCGTCTCCGGATCGCTGGCCACGCGCGGCACGGACCTCCTGGCTGCTCGCGCCGACGGGCTCGCGCGGCTCCTCCGGCGCCCCGGGCAGATCCCCGATCGCTTCGTGCTGGGTCCGGGATTCGGAGGTGAGTCGTCCGGGACCCTCGCGCTCATCGTTCGCCCCGACGGCACGCTCGTCGGGCCGGCCGAGCTCCAGACGATCACAGGTCTGCCGAACCCGGCCGGCGTCGCCGCCGCCCGTGCAGGGTCCACCGACGTCCGGCAAGTGGAGGTGTCGTCGATCGCGGTCCGGGTCTACTCGGTGGCGGTCACGCGGTCGGACGGGGCGTACGTCGTGCAGGTGCTGGGCGAGCGGTCGTCGGAGGTGCAGCTCCTCTCGACGCTCCTGTCTGTGCTCACGTTCGGCGGGCTGGCGGCGCTGCTCCTGGCCCTCGCCGCGGGCTACGTCTACGCGGGGCGGGCGCTCATCCCGGTCCGGGCCTCCATGGACCGGCGCGACGCCGCACTCCAGCGCCAGCGCGAATTCACCGCGAACGCCAGCCACGAGCTGCGGACGCCGCTGACAATCATCCGGGCGAGCGTGGCCGATCTCCGCCGCAACCGGAAGCAGCCCGTGGAGAAGGTCGGCGAGGCGCTCGACGACATCGACGTGGAGGTCGCGCACCTGACCGCGCTCGTCGAGGATCTCCTGCTCCTGGCGCGCACGGATTCCGGCGCCCTTGCCCTGGAGCGAACGCCGTTGGACCTTGCGGATGTCGCGGCGGAGGCTGCCGGGCCGCTCACGTCGGTCGCCGCCCAGCGGGGGGTCCGGCTGGAGGTCGATCCGCGGCCCGCCCAGGTTGCCGGAGATCCGCTCCGGCTTCGCCAGCTCGTGACGATCCTCGCCGACAACGCCCTGGCCCACAGCCCGCCCGGGACGACCGTCGCCGTTCGCATCCGGCCGGAGGGGACAGATGCGGTGCTGACCATCGACGACCAGGGCCCGGGCATCCACGACGAGGACCTGCCGCGGATCTTCGAACGCTTCTGGCGCGCCGACAATGCGCCGGCAGGCGGCACCGGCCTGGGGCTGTCGATCGCGGCGTGGATCGTGGAAGCGCATGGCGGAGCGATATCGGCGGCCAACCGTCCGGAGGGCGGGGCACGCTTCGAGGTCCGGCTCCCGACGAGCAGCGCGGGCACGCCGATCTCGTGACTCGCGGGACCCTCGGCTGACGGCGCGTCGGCGCACTGCCGGTCGCTGTCGCCGGCGATGCGCTGGGCCGTGGGAGCATGCGGCGATTCAAGCTGATCGCGCGTTCCCGGTGATCCACGGGTGCTTCACGGCGGCTCAATCGCGCGGAACCGGGCTCGACATGCCCGCAACACGCATGCGGCGCGGAGCACTCCTGTCGCCCA
>JANXWH010000216.1 GCA_025351245.1 Chloroflexota bacterium
AGCAGGGGCCCCTGCGCGGTGTGGGCCCGGTGGCATCCGGCGCAGCTGTCGGCCGTGAGGGTCGACGAGCCGCTGTTGGTCGCTGCCACGTGGGGTCCACCATCCGCCAGGGCAGGAATCGCGGCAAGGAACAGCCAGAGCGCCGCTCCTGCGAGCAGGAGTGTCCATCGCCTCACTGTCCTCACCTCCTTTCTCTAACTCTGCGGGTGTTTCGATGAATGGGCCGCCACGATCGGCGGCGAGCGTCAGTCGCGCGTCACCTCCCTGTACCTCCTGCCAGGAGCCTCAATAGCTCCAGATCTGCACGCGGTCGTTGAACGTGTCGGCCACGTAAACGCGCCCGCGCGCGTCGATCGCGACGCTGTTGGGGTACTCGAACAGGCCGTCCGAGACCCCCTCGCCCCCGATGAAGCCCCGGTATGCAAGCCGCCGATCGTCGCCGCCCGGAGCGCGATAGACAAAGACGCCCTGGCCGGTGGAATCCGCGACGAAGATGCGGCCGCTGCCGTCGACGGCGGTCCCGCGCGGCAGCCCCAGGTTGCCCTGGCCGGATCCCCGGCCGACCTGGGCGCGGACCTGGCCGTCGGTGCCGAACATGAGCAGGCGGCCGTTGTTGCTGTCCGAGACGTAGACGTTGCCGGCGCCGTCGACGGCAACGCCGTTCGGGAACGAGAGCTTGCTGGACTCGCCGAGCGTCCGGACCACGACCGCCGCGCGATCGATGACGAGGACCTTCTGGAAGGGGCCGGAGAGGTCCGTCAGGTACAGGGTGCCCTTGGCGTCGAAGGCGAGCCCCAGGGGCTGCCACCCCGGCCGCGGCTCGGCGAGCGTGAACGTGCGCTGGTACGCGCCGTCGCGGTCGTAGATGTAGATCGCGCCGGCCAGGCGGTCGCTGACGTAGACCTCGCTCGTCAGCGGGTCGATCGCCAGGTAGACGGGTACGTGGTCGGTCCCGGTCGACTCCGGCGGCGCCATCGTGCCGACCTTGGTGCCGCCGGCATCGAAGACGAGCCCGACACGGCTCCCCTCGGACTGGGAGACGTAGATCCGGTCGCCCGACGGACTGACGGCGACGCCCGAAGGCCGCTGGGCGCCGTAGATGGCCGTCGTATAGGTCGGGACCTCCGGCACGGAGATCCCCGGGAGAGGCAGGGGGGCGATCGGCTGGCGGAAGATCAGGTACCAGATGGCGATCGTGACCAGCATCGCCAGGAAGCCCAGCAGGACCAGCAGCAGGGCCTTCTTGCGACGCCTGCGCTTCTCTTCCTCGGGCGTGCCCGCGGCGACCGGCTCGCCGTCAACGGCCTCGGGCGGGAGGAGCAGGCCCTCCGCGACGATCTCGGCGGTCATGGGTTGTTCGCTCCGGCCGACGCGCCGGGCGCCGGCAGGGCCGGCAGCGCGCTGGCACTGGCGCCCACGCGGCCCATTCCAAGGCGGGCAGCGGCGTTGTCGGGGCTCTTCGCGAGGGCTTTGCCGTACCAGCCGGCGGCGGCGGCGGTATCGCCCTTCGTCTCGTACAGGAGGCCGAGGCCGATGGCAGCGTCGACCGCGGCGTCGCCGTCGGCGATCGCCAGCAAGCGCGGCTCAGCGAGATCGGGCTTGCGGTCAGCCAGGTTGGCCATGGCGCCCGCCCACTCGGCCATCGCCGTCTTGCCGGCCTTCGTGAAACCCGCGGCCAGCGCGGCGTACGGCTCGCTCCACCCGATCGGCACGAAGGCAACCGCGGCGCGCAGGACGGTTTCGGCCTTGTCGGTCTCGCCGGTCGCGACGTAGGCGGTCCCGATCAGGTACAGCGCGTCCGCGTCCGAGCGCTTGATCGCGAGCGCCTTCTCGAGGTGTGTGATCGCGTCGGCGGGCCTGGCCTGCTGCATCGCGATCGAGCCCAGGCTGTAGTACGAGGCTTCGAGCATCGGATCGACGTTGGCCATCTCGCCGCCCTTGGCGATCTCGACGACGGCCAGGTAGTCCGTCGCCGCGTCGTCGAGCTTGCCGAGGCCCATGTGGGCGCCGGCCCGGCCGTACTTCGCGAGCTCGTCGGCCTTGCCGGTAGCGAGGATCGCGTCGTACTGGATGAGCGCGTCGTCGAAGCGGCCCTTGGCGACGTACGTGTCGGCCAGCTGCCCGCGCGAGGCGATGTCGTCCGGCTTGTCGCGGACCGTCTGCTCCAGCGTGGCGAGGCGCTGGTCGACGATCGGGGTGGTGGCGGGACGCCATCGGTCCAGCCCGTAGAAGGCGACGAAGGCGATCGTGCCGACGACGAGGAGCAGCAGCACGCGCTTGATCCAGCGGTTGAGCTGCCTGTCGTTCATCTTCGCCAGGGACGTGACCCGGAACATCTGCGACACCTGCTGTAACGACCTGTAGCGACGCGTTGCGTACATGGGCGCGCCATCGGCACACCCCACCGCCTGTAATGGTCGGCTCCACGCGTGCGCGTTCCTATCCGCCGGGGGGTAGAACATGGATACAGGCGCCCGGCCGTAACCGCGAAGGGGGCATGTACCGGCTGGACGAGCCGTCCAGGCGAGGCGTCCGAGACGCGTGAGCGTCCCTGGGTGGGGTCCGAGCCGCCGGACAGGCGTTCGGCGGCGCCGGAGCCCCCGGTCAGGCGCTCGGGCGAGGCGTCGAGAAGTCCGCCGGGACCTCCAGCTCGATCGAGCCGCGGGCCTCCCGGGCGCCGAACCGGTCCAGCGGCCGCGGCGGCGGGCCCGAGATCACCGTCCCGTCGATACGGAAGAAGCCCGCGTGGCACAGGCACGCGAACTGGCCGTCGGCCGTCCAGTCGTAGGCGCACCGGGCGTGGGTGCAGCGCGGGTCGAACGCGACGAGGTCCCCGGCCCTGCGCACGAGCCAGGCCGATCCGGCGACCGCGTGGCCGCCCACCGTGCCGGCGAAGCGGACCGGCACGGGCTGGTTGGGCGTCAGCGTCGTCGGATCCACGTCGGCTGGCACCCAGCCGCGGGATGCCGGAGTGGCGCCGGAGTCGCACGCGTCGAGGAGGACGATCCCGGCGACGGTCGATCCGATGACGACGAGGGCCCGGCGCCGGCTGATCGGGGTGTGCCGAGGAGAGCCGCGCTGGGTCGTCTCACGCGGGGACGCGTCGTCCATGCCCGGATCGTACGCCTGCCCGCGTCGAGTCCGGTGGGTGTCAGCCCACGACCGGGGCGGGGGCGGGGGCGGTCCGGCCGCGGTCGTCCAGGCAGGCGCCCACGATTCGGTCGATCAGCGACTCCGGGTCCGGCTCGATCTCCTCGCGGCGGATGGTCCACGCGCGCGAGGTGCCCATGCTCACGTCGACGATCGCCCGGCAGCGACTGCCCCGCAGCACGTCGAGGAGCCCGACTGGCCCCCCATCTTCCAGGATGACGACGTCGGCGTTGGCGGCGACGGCCCGTTCCATCGCGTCGGGGTCGCCCATGGCGATCCGCTCCACGTGCAGGCCCGGGACGGACGCCATGAGCGCGCCCAACCCCTCGCCGAGGAGCGGATGGTCGTACAGGACGAGAACCCTGACCGGGTCCGACATGGGCGCCGGGCTCCTGCGATGGGCGAGCCCCCGCTGGTCTCGCTCGACGGCGATCGTACGAAGCGCGAGGTGGGCCCACCATCCGCCCGAGGGCACAATTCGCGGGCCATCCGGTCTACCGAACGGCATCGAACGGCCCCCGAACCACCCAGGCGCGAGGCCCCCGCACCGTTCGCGGCCCCCGCTTGGCCCCGCGGCCCCCGCTTGGCCCCGCGGCGCGCGGGGCGTGTGCACCCGGTGACCACTGCGACCGGCGAGCACACACGACACGGCCACCGCGTGCATCCGGTGACCGGCACAACCGTTCAGCGGTCGCCTGGCGCATCCCGTGACGCAAGACCGCCCCCGGCCGGATCGTCGCCGGTCATAACGGCCACCCGATGCACACCCGGTGCACACCCGATGCTGGCCCGGGTCGCCGATGGCCGGGCCCCGATCCACCCAACTTGCGCTGCCGGTCCGCCGTCGCGACGTCAGGGGCGGGCGGGACCTGGCGGTCGGGGCACGCCGAGCCCCTGCGCAACGGTATAGGCGGCCGCCTGCGTCCGGTTCGACAGGTGG
>JANXWH010000003.1 GCA_025351245.1 Chloroflexota bacterium
GCGTCCACGTCCGCGTCTGGGAGGATGGCGTCGAGGCGCTCGAGCGAACGTTCGCCGCGCCGCGCCGGACGGACGTCGACCTGCTGGCCGAGGCGATCGAGGCGAGCGGCCGGGACCTGGTCGCCAAGGGAGCCGCCAGCATGGCGGCGGCCCTCGCCGGCCCGGGCGCCACATTGGCCGTATCGGGCGCCGCGAGCGCCGGGGGCCCGTCGTGAGGCCACGCCCCGGCCGTGAGCCGGGCCGCGACCTCCCAAAGACCCCGGGAGAGCCGGAGATCCTCGTGGCGGCAACGCCGGCAGGGGCGGCCGCGCTCGCAGCCGAGCGCCTTGCCGCCGCGATCGCCATCGCACTCGCCCGGCGGGGCCGGGCCGACGTCGCGACGACCGGCGGTTCCACCTGCCCGGAGCTCTACCGGGCGCTCCTCGCCCGGCCCCTTCGCGACCGCATCCCGTGGGATCGTCTCCACCTGTGGTTCGGAGATGATCGCTTCGTGCCCCGCGATGACCGGGAGTCGAACCTCGTCGCCGTGGACACGATCCTGCTGGCCGGCGACGCGGCGGCGGGGCTTGCGCCTGCGCCGCTGCCTCCCGAGAACCTCCACCCGGTCCCCGTGGACGCGACGCTCTCCGCCGGCGGGGGGCCGGCCGAGGCCGCGGCAGCCTACGAGGCCGCGCTCCGGGACGCGCTCCCGGCCGATGCCGCCGGGCGGCCGGTCTTCGACGCGATCATTGTCGCGATCGGGCCCGACGGCCACCTCCTCTCCGTCTTCCCGGGCAGCGCCGCGTTCGACGCACCCGGCTGGGTGGTCCCGGTCCCGGCGCCGACCCATGTGCGGCCCCACGTCCCGCGCGTCTCGCTCACGCCGGGCGCGCTGGACGCGACCCCGGCGCTCCTTCTCGTCGCGTTCGGGGCTGCCAAGGCGACCATCCTCGCGGCCGTTCTTGCTGGCCCTCGCGACGAGCGCCGCCTGCCGGCGCAGCGGGCGCGGCGAGCAGGCGCCACCTGGATCCTCGACGCGGCCGCCGCCGGGACCCTGCCCCGCGCCTGAGGGGTCGCCGCTATGATCCTTTCTCGGATCGCGTCCCGACCGGACGCGGCGCGACCGGCATCCCGGTCAGGCAGGGCGAGGCGCGTGTGTTCTCTCGGGTCACGATGGGCTTCGGCGCCGCGCTCATCGCGGTGAGCGGCCTCGCGGCGGCGACCGGCGCGACGGCGTTCAGCACGGCGATCATCCCGGCCATCCTCGGGGGACTCTTCATCCTGCTCGGGTGGTTCGGCAAGCGGACTGCGCCACAGCCGTCGGCGCGCCAGCGGTCGCCATCGCTGTTCGCTTCCATCGTGGCGGGCGCGCTCGTGTTCAGCTCGGCGCGCGGAATCACGCTCATGTTCGATGCGCTCGGCACGGGTACGGCGCCGGGCGCGACGGGGATCTTCCTGTTTGGGATGGTCGTCGCGGGCGTCGGTTACATCGTCTACGGCGCCTGGTCGGATGTCGCGGAGGCGCGGCGGGTCGCCCGCGCCCGCGCCGCCGCCCCGCCGGCGCGCCGATCGGGCCGCTGAGGTCGATTCGCCGGTTTCGTCGCGGGGTACGATTGCAGTTCGTCCCGGTTTCCCTCACCAGGCCCGCACCCCAGCCTCCGAGGACCGCTCACGATGAACGACAAGCCCGCAGCGCCTGACCTCCCCGCCGTTTCAGCGATGCCAACCGTCGACCCTGCTCAGCCACGGGCCGCGCACACCGTTGATGGGCGGCCCTATTCGCCCGGCTTGGAGGGCGTCATCGCGGCGGAGACCTCGCTGGGCCTGGTGGACGGCGCCAACGGCCGCCTCATGTATCGCGGGTACCGGATCGGCGACCTGGTCGCCCACGGGACCTATGCCGCTGTCGCGAACCTGCTCTGGACCGGAAACTGGGATCCCAGGGCACGCCTGACGACGGGCCGGATCCCGTCGGCGGTCATGTCGGCCCTGCGGGCCCTGCCCCGCACGGCAAAGCCGATGGACGCGCTCCGGACGGCCGTCTCGGTCTGGGGCGCGACCCAGGTCCTCGACTGGCCGCCCACCGAGATCCAGGCCCGGGCGCTCACCGAGTTCTCGCCGTCGGCCCTCGCCGCCTTCGCCCGCCTCCGGCAGGACCTCGAGCCGATCGACCCGGACCCGAAGCTCGACCTGGTCTCGGGCTTCCTCTACCAGATGACGGGGGAGCGCCCCGACAAGGCGACCGCGCGGGCCCTCGACGCCTACTTCATCGTCGGCGCCGAGCACGGCCTCAACGCCTCCACCTTCGCCGCCCGGGTGATCACCTCGACGCGGTCCGACATCGCCTCTGCCGTGACCGGCGCGATCGGGGCGATGAAGGGGCCTCTCCACGGCGGGGCCCCGTCGGAGGTCGTGGAGCAGATCCACAAGGTCGGCTCGCCCGAGCACGCCGAGGAGTGGGTCCGCGACGCCCTCGCCCGCGGCGAGCGGCTCATGGGCTTCGGCCACCGCGTCTACCGGGCCTACGACCCCCGCGCCGCGGCCCTGCGGAAGGTCGTCGAGGCGATGCCGACCAAGCCCGACTGGCTGGAGCTGGCGATCAAGGTGGAGGACGTCGCGCTCCGGGTCCTCGAGGAGAAGTACCCGGATCGCCCGCTCAAGACGAACGTCGAGTTCTACGCGGCGGCCGTCCTCCAGGGCGTGGGCCTGACCCCGGACCTCTTCCCGGCGACGTTCGCGCTCGCGCGACACGCCGGCTGGACGGCCCACGTCCTCGAGCAGGCGTCGGCGAACCGCCTGATCAGGCCGGACGCGCGGTTCATCGGCGTCGAGGAGCGCGACCTGCCGACGTAGCGTCGGGCAGCCGGCTGGCCCACCACGCGCCGCCGCGTCAGCCGGCCGGTTCGCTCCGCGCCGCCCGAGCCCGCCGCAGCGAGACCGCCACCCCAGCTCCGCCCACGAGGAACACGACGGCCGCGACCAGGAAGGGGGCCTGGATCCCGCCGACCCCTGCCGCGGCGGCCCCGACCGTCGGCCCGATGATCCCTGCGACGTACAGGGGGAGCAGGACGAGGTTCAGGGTCGCGGAACGCCGCTCCGGCGCCACCTCCACAGCCACGAGCCCGAATACCATCGCCTGCGTCGCGGCCTGGAGCGCCGCGTAGACGACGGCCACGCCCGCGAGAACGGCCACCGAGGGCGCGACCGCCATCCCGAGCAGTGCGACGCCCGCGCCGAGCAGCGCGCCCGCCAGCACGGACCGGAAGCCGATCCGATCGCCCAGGGGCCCCGCGAGCGGCGACAGGAGCGCGCCGACCAGGAACGCCACGCCCGTGACCAGGCTGATCGCCGAGGCGAGGTTCGGCTGCCCACCGTGGAGGCGCTCCACGAGCAGCGGCAGGTACGGCCGGCTCATCTGGTTGGCGAGAATGGAGACGCCGAAGATCAGGAAGATCCGGCGCACCGCCGGATCGGCGAGGACGCCGCTGACGGCTCGCCGGGCAAGCGCGAGGGCGCTCCCGACCGGCGCCACCGCCGGCCGGATATCTCGAGATCCCAGGAGCAGCAGCGCGACCACGGCCATCGAGAGGAGCGACCCGAACCAGAAGACGTCGGGCAGCGGGAGGTGCAGCCCATCGATCATGACCGCGCCCAGCACCGGGCCGAGCGCGAAGCCCAGCGGCCCGGTCGCGCCGAAGAGGCCGGTCACGGTGCCCACCCGGTGGCGCGGCGTCACGTCCCGGAGCGCGGCCAGCATCACCCCCGTGTTGCCCAGCTGGAATCCCACCAGCAGGAGGCTCGCCGCGAGCTGCCAGGGCTCCCGCGCCAGCGCGACCCCGGCGAAGACGACGGCCTCCACGACAGCGCTCCGGACGATCACCGCCCGGCGGCTGTACTTGTCGGCCCAGACGCCCCAGAACGGGACGAGGACGATGCCGAAGACGAAGATCAGGCTGCTGAACAGGCCGGTGAACGTCAGGATCTGGTCCTCGGGGAGGCCCACCTCGCGAAGTCGGCGCGGGAGGAACGAGAAGACCTGGGCGACGCCCATCGCCTCCACCGTCGAGGTGATCGCGTAGACGAGAAGCAGGCTCCGCCAGCCCTGGTAAGGACCTCGGTCGGGGGCGGGCTCGACGCGGGCGCGGATGGCCTCGTCCCGGGCGGGCGCGGCGTCGCCCGGCGTCGCCGCCGTCCGGGTGGTCCGGGGTGTCACCGCGGGAGTGTAGCGGCGGCTGGCGGGACGGCGCGCGCACCGACGTGGCAGGATGCCCCGGTGAGCGAACTGCCCGCCTTCACGGTTCGCCGCGCCACGGCCGACGACATCCCGGCCCTCGTAGAGCTCCGGATTGCATTCGACCGCGAGCTGGCCGGCGAGGTGCCGATCGAGCTGGCCGGCGATCACCGCGCCCGTATCGACACGTACCTGCGATCACACGTGCCGGACGGGCGCTTCCGCGTGTGGGTCGCCGACGCCGCAGGCCACGTGGTTGGGATGGCCGGCTTGGTCGTGATCGACCGCCCACCCCACCAGCGGTCGCGGCGGGCGCCCGAGGCGATGGTCTTCAACGTCATGACGGTACCCGCGTGGCGCCGGCGCGGCGTGGGTCGGGCGGTGATGGAGGCGGTGATCGCGGACGGCCGGGCGCTCGGCTGCCGACGCCTCGTGCTCCGCACGAGCGACGACGGAAGCCACCTGTACGCCGCGCTGGGATTCACCGACCCCGGAAGGTGGCGGCAGCTCGACCTCGACTGATCGTCAGGGCCGGTCGGGCAGGATTTCGGGCAGCGCCTGACACGTGGTGCGTCTGCCACGCGGGCCTTGCGGGCCCGCCGTCGGCGACGTCAGGCGCGGCGGCTCCACGCGTACGCGGCGAGGGCCCGCTCGCGCGCCATCGCGTGATCCACGATCGGCCGCGGGTAGTCCCGCCCGATCACACAGCCGGAGGCGGCCTGGACGCCCGGCGGCATCGTCCATGGCGCGTGGACGAATCGGTCCGGGACGCCGGCGAGCTCGGGGATCCAGCGGCGCACGTAGGCGCCGTCCGGGTCGTGGCGCACGCCCTGGGCGACCGGGTTGAAGATGCGGAAGTATGGCTGCGCATCCGTGCCCGTCCCCGCCGCCCACTGCCAGCCGCCGTTGTTCGAGGCGACGTCGCCGTCGACGAGGTGCTCCATGAAATGCTGCTCGCCCAGGCGCCAGTCCAGGAGGAGGTCCTTGGCGAGGAAGCTCGCCGCGATCATCCGGGCCCGGTTGTGGAGCCATCCCGCCGCCCGGAGCTGGCGCATGCCGGCGTCGACGACCGGGTAGCCGGTCCGCCCCTCGCGCCACGCGTCGAACGCGGCCGGGTCGGCGCGCCATGGAACGGCATCGAAGGCCGGCCGGAAGGCGCCCCGGACGACGTGCGGGTGGTGCCAGAGCACCTGGGCATAGAAGTCGCGCCAGGCCAGCTCGCGGGCGAAGGCGGCGGGGCCGTCGCCTGGGCCGCTGGTCGCGTCGAGGGCCGCGAGCGGCGAGACCAGGCCCCAGCGCAGGTCGGCGGAGAGCCGCGACGTCCCGTCCACGCCGAGGCGGTCGCGTCCGTCTGCGTACCCGGCCAGGCGTTCAGCCGTCGCCCAGCGCGCGAGGCGCCCGCGCGCCGCGGCCTCGCCCGGCTCGGGCAGGAGCGCCCGGTCCGCCGTCGGGACGGCGCTGTCCGGGTCGGGGAGCGGCACCGCTCCGGGCACGCGGCCCGCGGCATCCGCGGGGAGGCCCGGCAGCACGCCGGGTGCCGGCAGGACATCGCGGCGCGCCAGGCCCAACCAGCGCCGGAAGTACGGCGTGAAGACGGTCAGCGGGCGGCTCTCGGCGCTCGAGACCTCTTCCGGCTCGGCGACAAGGCTGCCGCCACGGAGGTGCAGGACGGCATCGACCGCGCCGAGGGCCGTCCCCACCTGGCGGTCGCGCGTCCGGGCGTACGGCGAGACGTCCCGGGTGGCGAAGACGTCGCGCGCGTCGACGGTGGCCGCGAGCGCGGGCAGGACCTCCATCGGGCGGCCGCGGAGCACCACGAGAGACGCGCCGCGCGCCGCCAGGCCGTCCCGGAGGGCAGCGAGCGCGCCGAGCATGAACCAGACCCGGTTCGGGGCGGGCCAGCGGCCCTCCAGGAGCCCCGGGTCCAGGATGAAGACGGGCACGACGCGATCCGCTGCCGCCAGGGCAGCGTGGAGTGCCGGATGGTCGTGCAGGCGGAGGTCGCGCCGATACCAGAGCAGCGCGGTCCGCGGCACGGCTATGGAGTCAGGACAATCGAGCGGGCGATCTCGGCGAAGACCGGGCCGTCCGCGGGTGCCCGGGAGGGCGTCGTGGTAAAGGTCAGGACGTAGCCGCGGCCGGGAACCACGAGAAGGACCTGCGTGATCGCGGCGACGGTCGTGCCTCCCGACGTCTGGTCGAACGGCGCTTCGTAGACAAGGCGATCGGCGGGTCCCGAGGAAGTCAGGATTCGCTCCGCGGGGATGGTCTTCTCCGCAACCTGCGAGACCTGGCGGCCGACCTCGCCGCTGAAGGCGTCCAGGTTCACGGCGGCCGGGAGCGCCACCTCCGTGACCGTCAAGGCGACGAGGGTTCCACCTTTGACCGTGGCGTCACTCCCGTCATAGGCGTAACTGGAGGCTGACTTCGGGAGGCCGGTCAGCTGGCCTTTCAGCGAGGCGGCGAACCGCGGGCTCGTTGCCTCGTACCTGGCGGCCGCAGCCACGTAGTCGGACCCCATCGGGACGCTGCGCCAGCCAGTCGGCAGGGTAAGCGCGTAGGCGCCCGCCGGGCGTGGCGTCCCCGGGGCGAACGAACCACTCGGGGCCGACGAGGCGGGACCGCCGGACGGGACGGCAGTCGCTGGCCCGCTCGTCCCGCACCCAACGATCAGCGCTCCCGCCAGGGCGATGGCCAGCGCCAGCCCGCATCGGGAGCGCGCGGGCGCGTCCCGCTCGACGGCGATGCCCTCGGGCAGCTCGGTCGCCATGGACGTGGGTGCCTCCTCTGGTCGGCCCGGCGCTGGACGCGGGCGACCACGTGTCCCGCGGCGGGCGCGTCCGGCGCCTGCGGCGTGCGTTCGATCGGGCGGGCCCGACCGCGCCTGCGCGACTGTAGCGCCGTTCCCGCCTCCGTGCGGCCGAGCGGGCCGGCGCGATCAACCCAGCGCGATCAAGGCCACCGCGACACCTGCCGTCACGATCCCGGCCGCGTGGGCGCGCGTCACACGCTCCCCCACGACCAGCACGGCAAGGAGCACTGTCGTCACCGGGTACAGCGAGGAGAGCAATCCCGCCACGTCCAGCCGGCCGATCTGGGCAGCCACGACAAACGCCACGTTGCCGGCCAGATCCAGCAGTCCGACGATCGCCGCCGCCGGCAGCACCCGCGGGGCGAGGCGCGTCGGCTGCCGACCGGCCCGCGCGATGAGGAGCACGACCGCGGTTGCCATCAAGCGGGAGCAGGCCAGGACCCCGAAGATCCCGGCCGGGCTGACGCGCGAGATGGCGACGTTGTAGAGCCCGAGCGCAGTCCCTGCGCCCAGGGCAAGGCCAAGTCCGCGGCGCCCCGTGGAGCCGTCGTCGGCCGACGAAACCAGGACGACCGCGGCGATCCCGAGCCCGAATCCGACGATCCGAAGGGGGCCCGGGAGGCCGGCCAGGGCGATCCCGACCGCGACTGGGAACGCGGCGGCCAGGACGCCGGTGACCGGCGCGACGATTCCCATCCGGCCTTCGGCAAGTCCGCGGTAAAGCGCCGCCAGGCCGATGGCTCCGCACGCGCCGGCTCCCACCGCCCATGCCGCGTCATGCGGCGTTGGCAGGCCCTCTCCGCGCAGGATCGCGACCAGAAGCGCCGCGCCGGCCCCGATGACCTGGGCTGCCGCCAGGACGCCCATGACCGGCGCCCGGCGGCCGGTCAGCCCGCCGCCGAAGTCGGCCGCGCCCCATGCTGCCGCCGACGCCAGGCCCAGGCCGACGGTCAGGATCGCCGGGTCGATCGCGCTGCCTTCAGGCGACGGCCGGAGTGCCGGCCTCCTCCGCGTCGTCGGGTGCGGCGTCGATCACGGTGGGACCCGGCAGGACCACGACCCGCTCGGCCAGCGCGTCGTAGCGCGTCGACGTGGTGAGGTAGATCACCTGGAAGTCCGCGGCCAGCTCCCGAAGGATCGCCACGGCACTGGCAGCCCGGTCATCGTCGAAGGTCACGAACGGGTCGTCGAAGATCAGCGGCGGCCGGCGATCCTGCGTGACGAGACGAACCAGCCCGAGTCGCGCGGCGAGGTAGACCTGGTCAAGCGTTCCCTGGGAAAGCTCCTCGACACGGACCCAATCGCCACGCTCCGGCGCGAACACCCGGATGTCCAGCGTCGCATCGTCCACCCGGACGCGCCGGTAGCGAGCCCCGGTGAGCCGCTCCAGGTCGCCGCGCATGCGCTTCTCGAGGTAGCGCGTCGCCTTCCGCATCGTCGAGCGCTCGGCCCGCACGATCGCGTCGAGCGCGAGCTGGTAGACGCGGGACCGGCGCTGAACGGCGGCCAGCTCCTCGCGCCAACCTGCCAGCCGCTCCACCTCGCCGGCGACCTGCTCCGCGTCGACGGGGTTCTGCTCCACGCGCGCACGGGCGCCGGCTTCATCGTCACGCGCCCGCTCCAGGGCGCCCTCCTGGTCGCGGACCTCCACCTCCAGCCGCTCGCGGGCGCGGGGCTCCTTCGCGATCGGCCCGAGGGCTTCGAGCGCGCCGGTCTTCTGCTCGATCTCGAGCGCCGCGGAGTCGCGGAGGGTCGGGAGCGTCTCCGGCGGGGCCTTCCCCACGAGCCCTTCCAGCTGCGCCCGCGCGCGCCCGATCGCCTGGACGTGGGCGTCCTCGCGGGTCAGGAGGTCCTCGGCGGCCGGAAGATCGGCCAGCTCGAGCGATGCCAGCTGGGCGTCGCAGTCCGCGACTCGCCGCTTCAGGTCCTCCTCGAGCTGGCTGCGGCCGCGGAGGCGCCGCGCGATCTCGTCGTCACGAAGCTGCTTGTGGCGCCGGAAGTCGGACGCGGCGCGCCGCTGGCTCCGGGCGTAGGCCGCCAGCCCCAGGCCAAGGACGGCCGCGGCCAGTCCCCCGATCAGGGCCGGGAACTGGCCCGTCACGAATCCGATGATCCCGGCGGCCAGCCCGCCGACCGCGAGCACCCCCGCCGCGATCGCGAACGTGCGCCACCGGGGTTCCGGGATCACGACCTCGTAGTCGACCGCGGACGGCCCGTCGCCCAGCTGGGCGCGGAGCGCCGCGATCTCGCGGTCCAGGACCCGGAGCCGCTCGACAACCTGGCGAAGGGCCGGCAGCGCGTGCCCGGACGGATGGCCCTGCTCGAGGCCGACGATCTCGTCGGAGACGGCCACCGCCTGCCGATAGCGCTCGAAGCGCTCCCGGGCGACCTCGCGCTCGGCGGTGAGCCGTTCCGCCTGACGCGCCTTCTCCAGGAGCGACCGGCGCTCCGCGAGCGAGGCATCCACCTGGGCACGATGGTCACGGGCAAGCACGAGGGCGTCACGGTCGCGCTCGAGCCCCGCGAGTCGCGCCTCGCCGTCGCTGACGACCGCCTCCGCGCGCACGACCGCCTGTTCCGCGATACGGAGCCGACCGGGGTTCTTGTCACCCTTGGCGTGGAGGTCGCGGAGCGTCCTGTCGAGGCGACGCTTGACGGCGCTCGTGCCCCGGTCGGCGCCGCTGATGGAGGCCTGGAGCCGATCGCGCAGTGCTCCCTCGTCACGTGCGAGATCGTCGACCTCGTGGTGACGGACCGACGCCGTGGAGCGGAAGAACTTCTCGGACGGGATCCCGGTCAGCTCCGCCAGCAGCTCGTCGGCGCGGGCGGGATCCGTGGTGGTCTGCCCGTCCAGGTCCAGCCGCACGGTGCCCTTGCTGCCGCGGAAGTCCTTGAGGACGCTCCCAACCCGCGTCCCCTCCGGGTCCTCCTGGATGAAGTCGAGCTGCACGGCGGGCCGCCCGTCCTCGCCGGCATCCCAGCTGCGGAGGTTGTCGATCTCCGAGCCGCCCGCGGTGACCCGCCGGAAGAGTCCCACCTCGAGCGCCCGCTGAAGGGTGGTCTTGCCGGCCTCGTTCGGGCCCCGGATGACGGTCAGGCCCGGCGCGAGCTCCAGGTCCAGGTCCCGATGGACCCGGAAGTCGCGGACCCGGACGCGCGTGATCCTCACAGCGCCAGCTCGCGCCCGTCGAGCATGAGACGGGCCAGCCGGAGCGCGTCGCGCAGCTCCAGCGACTCGTCGCGCCTCTCGCTCGCCTCGGCCTCCGCGATGGACGCCTGCAGGTCGCGGACAAGGGCGCCGGCGATCGTGTCGGGCGGGGGCAACGGACCGTCCGGCAGCGCCGCGACGGCGGCATCCCGGACCCGAAGCCCGAAGAAGCGGTCGGCGAGCTCCCGCTCCACCTCGTCCGGCGCGACGTCCAGGTCGTCGCGGCGGACGCCCATGAGCCGGACGTCGAGGACGAGGTCCGGATCGGCGAGGCTGGCGAGCCGCGCGACCAGGGCGGGCTGGCCCGCAAGCGTTCCGGCATCCACTTCCAGGTGATCGAACCGTGTCCGCCCCACCCGCCGCTCTTCCACCGTGACGTGCCGCACGCCGGCGCGCTCGTCGAGCGCCACGAGCAGGACGCTGCCGGCGCGATCCTGGTCGACGGCGACCGGCTCGGGCGCGCCGCTATAGGCCCACGTGGTCCCGCCCGCCTGGCCGCGCTGCGTGGAATGCCAGTGGCCGAGGGCGAGGTAGTCGAGGTGCGAGGCCACGATCTCGCCGGCCGTAAAGACCACCTCGTCCGTGTCCGACTTGCCGGGGATCGCGAGTGACCCGTGGATCAGCCCGACGTGCCAGGCGGCGCGGCCGTCGGCGGCGGCGCTGAACCCGGCAAGCGGGCTTCGCGGCGCCCGCCTGGTCGGGAAGACGAACCCATGGACCGCGAGGTCAAGGATGCCGTAGACGACGTCGGGGCGGTCCGGGGTGAGGACCACCAGGCGGTCCGAATCGGGCGGCAGGCCGGCCATCGCGGCGAGGTCGTAGGCGCGGTAGACGGAGGCGCGGTCGTAGACGTCATGCGTGCCGGGGATGATCACCACCCGGATGGCGGCATCGGTCAGCCGCTTCAGCTCGGCCACCGTGCGCTCCACGGAGCGGCGCGGCTGCGTGTTCGAGTCGAAGAGGTCGCCGGCGATCAGCAGCGCATCGACCTGCTCCGCGAGGGCGAGGTCAACGGTGGCGCGGAACGCGGCGAACTGGCGCTCGCGCTGGGCCGCGGCCTGGTTTCCCAGGTCCGCGTGCCGGGCTCCGAGGTGGACGTCGGCCGTGTGAAGCACGCGCAGCATCCGTCGCATTGTGGCGCATCCGGCAAGCGCTGCCCGGGCGCCGGCGCACGCCGAACGCCCCATGTGCGGCGGGGGGGCGCCGGCGGCCGTTCGTGGGCCGGGATGCTATGGTTCCCGCCACGCAACCGGTGCGCGCCCCAATGGGTCCCACACCAGCTCGTCACCCGGGTCGCGCGGCACCAGGCGTTCCCTGCCTCCTCCGCCGTCCGGTGACCGGGCGGGCCGTGGCCCCGGCGCACGGACCGATGGCGAGCGCCCGGACCTGGAGGCACACACTCGATGACGTACACCGATCGCTCCATCCCCTGCGTCGACTGCGGGATCTCGTTCGTCCACAGCGCGGCGGACCAGGAGTACTACGCGGAAAAGGGCTTCACGTCGGAGCCCAAGCGGTGCTCCAGCTGCCGCTCCAGCCGCCGCGCTTCCCGCGGTGACGGCTACGACGCCCGCAGCATCGGCGGACCGCGGGGCTACGAGCGCGGTGGCTCGTCGGACCGCGAGTTCTTCGCGGTGACGTGCTCGCGCTGCGGAAACAACGCCCAGGTCCCGTTCAAGCCGCGCATGGACAAGCCGGTCTACTGCTCGGACTGCTTCCGCGAGGTCAAGGCCGGCTGACCCGGCGCCCCCGGACGCCCTCAGGCGCGGGCCGCCGCGCCCGGGAGACGGAGCGTGTCGCCCGCGTGGAGGCGCTCGCGATGGCGGCCGCGCCAGACCGTCACGCGCCCACGGCCGTGGACCTGCCACGCGGTGTCCCGCCCGACCAGCGCCGTGTCCTCGTCGATCCCGAGCACGAGCGTGTCGGCTGGCGCGGCGAGCGCCATGGCGGCCGAGAGCGGCTCCGGGAACGCGTCGTAGTGCGGGATCACGATGGTCCCGGGCACGATCCCCAGCGCGTCGCGCCAGCCGATCGGGAACCGCACGAAGGCGCGGCCGGCCGACCGGAGCTGGTGGCCGGCCAGCACCATCGCGCCCGCCGAGCAGCCGGCGATGACGGCACCGCGGGCGTGAGCAGCCCGGAGCGCCGCGCCCACGCCGCCGTCATCCAGCGCATCAAGCAGATGACCCGGCTTCCCGCCGGACAGGTAGACGAGGTCCGCCTCGCCGATCGCCGCGGCGGCGGCCGGGTCGTTCGCGTCCTCCGCACCGCGGACCAGGACGGGCTCCACCTCCGCGCCGAGTGCCGCGAAGTGCGCCTCGCCCTGCGCGGCCCAGCGGCGGAACGTCTCCTCGCCGTCCGGCCATGACGCGGTCGGGAGGACCACGACCCGGGGTCGGTCGCGGCCCGTCGCGAGCAGCAGTGCCCGGTCCACCTCCTCCATCGAGGGGGTGAACTCGCCCGAGCCGACGAGTGCGATCGTGCCGTCCATCGGCGGCGAGTCTACCCCGGTGGTGCACGAAGGCACGGATTGCGGGCTGAATCCCCGAAAAGGCACCCAAACTGGCTGGTCACCTGGCCAACGCGTGGGTATGCTCTGATCCATTGCAGGGAAGGGCCCTCTGGGCCTGCCGGTCCCTGCGCGGAGTCGCGCTCGGCGTGGCGCCGGGGAGACACGAGAGAGGGAGATGCGATGGAGCCGACCCCGTCCGAGATGCCGTTGGGTAGCCCGGAGGTCCCGCCGTTTCCGGAGGTCCCGCCGCCGCAGGCCCCGGTCCCGCCCCCGCAGGCCCCGGTCCCGCCCCCGCAGGCGCCGATCCCGGCCCCGCAGGCGACGCCGATATCCACGCAGCCGGCCTGGATGGCGTCCATGACCTCCACGGCCCCAGTGGCGGGTCCCGCCGGGTTCTTCTACGCCGACATCCCGAACCGGGCGATCGCCTACATCATCGACGCGATCATCCTCTTCGTGGGGTTCCTGATCGTTGCCGCCGTGCTGACGGCCGTCGGCCTCAAGACGGTCAACCTGGACTTCACGTCCCCGAGCTTCGGCTCCTACAACCCGATCGCGGGCATCATCTACGGCGTCGTCAACCTCGCGATCAGCGTCGCCTACTTCGTCTACACGTGGACCGCGATGCGCGGCACGGTCGGGATGAAGGTCCTTGGCATGCAGATCGGCAATGCGCAGGACGGCGCGACGATCTCCATGGACCAGGCGCTCCGGCGGGCACTCGTCCTGTTCGGCGTGGGCGCGGTCGCGCAGGCGCTCGGCAGCTGGCCGGGCCTGGGAATCCTGTTCAGCCTCGCGGCCTTCGGGTGGTTCATCTACCTGCTCTACACGACCGCCGTGAGCCCCACCAAGCAGGGGTTCCACGACAAGTTCGCGAACACAATGGTGGTGAAGGCGGCCCGCTCGGTCGCCTGATCGCTCTCTGAATCTGCACGCGACACGGGCCGCGCCGCGAGGCGCTGCCCGTGTCGATTCAGGGTCGGCGGCGCCGACTATCCCGCCGCGGCGCCGACTATCCCGCCGCGACGCCGACCGGTGCCCCCGCCCGGGGAAGGCCCAGCCGGCCGGTCCCAAAGCGCGTGCCGGCCCGCCCCCAGATCACCGCAGCCGCCTCGTCGAGCGCGCCGATCGCCGCGAAACGGCCGCCGCCCCGGACGAAGTCGGCGCACGCGCGGACCTTGGGCCCCATCGAGCCGGCCGGCCAGGCGCCGACGGCCAGGCCCTCGAACGCCTCCTCCACGGAAAGGCGCCGGATCATCTCCGCTTCCGGGGTCCCCCAGCCGCGGATCACGCCGGCGACATCTGTGAGCAGGAGCAGCCCGTCCGCACCGACCGCGCGGGCGAGCACGACCG
>JANXWH010000002.1 GCA_025351245.1 Chloroflexota bacterium
ATGAGCGACTCGTCGCGGTCCAACCCGACGACATCGTGGCCCAACTCGGCGAGGCCCGCAGCTACGATCAGGCCGACGTGCCCGCAGCCGATGACCGTGACGCGGGCCCCGACCTGCCGATCGGCCGACGAGGCCGACTGCCGTGCCGTCGCCAGGCGCGTCACGGTCGCAGAGCCCGCGGCACCTTCATACGCGGTCACGTTACCTACCCTCCGATCTCAGGAGAGCCGGGATGGTCGAGACCATGATCCGGATGTCGAGCAGCGGGGACCAGTGCTCGATGTAGTCGAGATCTAGGCGAACCCACCGGTCGAAGTCCGTGTCGCGCCGGGCGCTGATCTGCCATGAGCCGGTGATCCCCGGCTTCATCGCGAACCGACGGAAGTGCCAATCGGCGTAGCCGGCGACGTCGTCGAACGGATGCGGTCGCGGGCCGACCAGGCTCATCTGACCCTTCAGAACGTTGACCAGCTGGGGCAGCTCGTCGATGCTCATCCGACGCAGCGTGCGGCCGAGGCGCGTGACCCGCGGGTCATTGGTGAGCTTGAAAGAGGCCCCGCCGACGATCTCGTTTCGGTCGCGCAGCTTCGCCTGCTCCGCGTCAGCGCCGACGCGCATGGTCCGGAACTTCACGATGCGAAAGGGCCGGCCGTGAAGGCCCGCCCGGTCCTGGACGAAAAGGATGGGCCGGCCGTCGATGACGTGGATGGTGAGCGCGACGGCGACGAGGAACGGCCCGAGCAGGACGAGGGCCGCGAGCGACCCGGTCAGGTCGATGGCTCGCTTTGCTGCGAGCGCAACTTGACGCCCCGCCGAGTCCGGCGGGGCGGTCATTTCGACTCGGTTCTTGGCAGCCACGCGGTGCTCCAAACGATCGACCATGGCGTCGCATAAGGAAAGGACGACGGGCGCATCCCACAGCGGAACGCCCGACTCAGGCGAATCGCTGGACGAACCTCGCATTCGTCCCCGAGCCCCGGTATCGTGAGATAAGCATGCCACATATCGTGAGATAAGCATGCCATCCTCCCGGCGTCAAGGTAGGACTTTCGTCGTGTCGACGGCCAGCGATTCTGTCCGGGCTAAGCGGCCAGCGACTTTGTCACCGTCGGAGGCATGGAACGGAGACACCCAGACCCTGATCGGCGGGCGCAGCATCGCGCCCTCATCCTCGAGCACGTGGTGGCTGGTGACGTCGGCGTCGACGAGGCGGCCCGGATCCTCGGACTCTCGACACGTCAGGTCGGGCGCCTGCTGGCCCGCTACGTCGCCGACCCGATGGACCTCGTCCACGGCAACCGCGGCCGAGCCCCGGCGAACCGGATCCCCGCGGACACGAGGGCCCAGCTCGTCGAACTCGCCCGGACCCGCTATGCCGGGGTGAACCACGCCCACCTGGCCGAGCTGCTCGCCGAGCGCGAGGGGATCATCGTGGCCGAGCGGACCCTGCGCCGGATCCTCGACGAGGCCGGGGTGGCGCCGGTCCGGACCCGCCGCCCGGCGCGCCACCGGACGCGGCGCGACCGGATGCGCAGAGAGGGGCTCCTGCTCCAGGTCGACGGCTCTCGCCACGACTGGCTGGAGGGCCGGGGACCTTGGCTCACCCTCGTCGGCGGGATCGACGACGCCACGAGCCGGGTGACCGGGGCCACCTTCCGAGCCGCCGAGGATGCCGCCGGCTACTTCACCATGTTCACCCAGACCGCGCACCGCCACGGCCTGCCAGGCGCGGTCTACTCGGACCGCCACGGGATCTTCGTCACCGAGCCCGCCCGGGCGCCCACGATCACCGAGCAGCTGACCGGGAGGCGCACGTTCACCCAGGTGGGACGGGCGCTTGACGATCTCGAGATCCGCTGGATCGGCGCCCGCAGCCCCCAGGCGAAGGGCCGGGTCGAACGCCTGTGGGGGACCCTCCAGAGCCGCCTCGTCTCCGAGCTGCGTCTGGAGGAGGCGAGCACGCTCGAGGACGCGAACGCCGTCCTGGCGACCTACCTGCCCCGCCACAACCGGCGATTCGGCGTGCCGGCGGAGGATCCGGAACTCGCCTGGCGGCCCCTGCCGGCGGGCGTCAGCGCCGAGTCGGTCTTCTGCTTCACAGTATCCGCGCCGGGTGGCCAACGACGCCACGCTCGCCTGGGGCGGCGGGCGGCTCGCCCTCCCGCGCTCGCGAGACGGGCGCAGCTGGGCCGGTCGGTCGGTCATCGTGGAGGAGCGGCTCGACGGCAGCCTGTGGGTCAGCCATGCAGGCGAGCACTACCGGCTGGCCGAGGCACCACCCGATCCTGCCGTCCTCCGTGCCCGACACCTCTCGCGGGAGGCCGAGGGCAGGCCGGACCTGCCGGTCAACCGCATGCCGCCCGGGTCAGCCGCGGGCTCGAGGGACATGCCGTCGGCTGGTCCGCGGCGGCCCGCTCAGGATCACCCGTGGCGTCGATGATCACGACAGAATCGCTGGCCGCTTGGATGACAAAGTCGCTGGCCGCCGACAGGTAGGACTTTCGTCGGTGGTGCCGATAGGCACCGCCCCAGGTGTGCAATGGGCTGCGAGGGGGGAATCGACTACTCTGAGGTAGTGCGATCCGGTCGAGAATGGCACGCCGTGTGGCCCTCGCCGTCGCCTCTTCGCGCCCGCGGGCAAGAAACGGGATTGCCGGCTGGCCGTCGACGGTTCGATCCGCGCCGGGCGGTTGCCCGCGCCCGGGGGCTGGCTCTCGTCGGGGTGATGGCAGCGCTCGGCATCTGGCCCGCGTCGGTCGCGGCCAGTCCGGCCCCCACACCCGCGCCGACCCCGGCCCCGTCGGTCGCCTGCGGGTCGCTCCAGGCGCTCGTCGACGCGGCCCCGGCCGGGGCGACGGTGACGGTCCCCGTCTGCACGTACGCCGAGATGG
>JANXWH010000040.1 GCA_025351245.1 Chloroflexota bacterium
CCGCATCCCGGACCGCGACGCGCTGCCGGCCGCGCCGGACGGCATCTTCAAGCGCGGGCGCGACCCCGGTCCCATCACGGCCCACCGTCCGGTGGACCGGCGCAACGAGCAGCTGGGCCAGGGCACCCGTGTCGATCTGGACGCCGCGGGCGGCTGCCTCGTCGGACAGGTTCGCGGCCAGCACGATGGGCAGGCCCAGGTCGCGACACGCGAGGGCCAGCGGCAGGTGTCGCGCCAGGTTGCCCGCATCGGCGAGCAGGAGGATCGCATCCGGTGCCGCGTCCAGGAGCAGCTGCCAGAACGGTGCCGCGCCCAAAGGTCGATCGTCGAGCGCGAGCGTGCCGGGGAGGTCCACCAGGATCGCCGGCCCGGCGGCCGTGATCACGCGCCGCGCTTCCGTGCCGACCGTGGTGCCGGGCGCATTGGCGGACTCGGCGAACCGGCCGCTGGCGCGAGCCAGGAAGGTTGACTTGCCAACGTTGGGTCGGCCGACCAGCGCGATGATCGGCGCGGAGGTGGGCGCCCCAGGCTTCGCGACTGCCGTGGGCTCCGTCGCGCTCATCGGGTCAACGGGTCCGAGGTCAATGGCTCCACAAGGATCCCGCGAGCGATCCGCAGCGCGAGAGCGATGCGCGCGTGGCCAACGCGGACCACGACCGGCCCGCCGAACGGCTGGCGCGTCTCGATCTCCAGGAGGTCGTCCGGCACCAGGCCTTCGGCCGCGAGCGCCGCGGCGGCGCCGGCCGGCACCTCGACGATGCGGGCCGATCGGCCGGCGGCCAGGGAATGGAGCGGGACGGCGGCAGGGTACGCGGGCGGGGACGCCATGCGCCCATGGAAACCGATCCACCCGCCCCGCCGCGAGGGCGCAATGGCCCGCACGCATGTGACGAAGGTCTCCTTTCGCGCGAGATGCAAGGTCGGTTGAATGGCTCCCCCGCTCCACGCTCGGTGGAGACGCCGCCGGCTGATCGGTGCGCGCTCCGGAGCGTATCGTCAACGCATGGAACGCTGGCAGACGATCATCGAGCCGTTCCGGATCCACTCCGTCGAGCCGATCCGGATGACCACCCGTGACGAGCGCCTTCGCGCGATCGACGCGGCCGGGCTGAACCTCTTCAACCTCCACGCCGACGACGTCCTGGTGGACCTGCTCACCGATTCGGGGACCGGGGCGATGAGCCGGGACCAGTGGGCCGCGGTCCAGCACGGCGACGAGTCGTACGCGGGCTCCCCGTCCTGGTACATCTTCCTGGCTGCCGTGCAGGAGCTCTTCCCGTTCCGCCACGTCATCCCAACCCACCAGGGACGGGCCGCCGAGAAGATCCTGTTCTCGGTCATCGGCGGCCCCGGGAAGGTGATCCCCAACAACACCCACTTCGACACGACGCGGGCGAATGTCGAGGCGACGGGCGCGGAGGCGGTGGACCTCGTGATCGAGGAGGGCCGCCACCCGGAGGTGGAGCACCCGTTCAAGGGCAACATGGACCTCGCCCGGCTGGAGGACTTCCTCGCGGCGCGGGGCGCCGATGTGCCGGCCGTCTTCGTCACGATCACGAACAACTCGGGCGGGGGCCAGCCGGTCAGCCTGGAGAACCTGCGCGGGGTGCGCGCGCTCTGCGACCGGTTCGGCGTCCCGCTCTTCCTCGACGCCTGCCGGTTCGCGGAGAACGCCTGGTTCATCAAGCTCCGCGAGCCCGGCCAGGCCGCGCGGAGCGTGCCGGAGATCGTCCGCGAGATCGCCTCGCTCGCCGACGGCATGACCATGTCCGCGAAGAAGGACGGGCTCGCCAATATCGGCGGCTGGCTGGCGATGCGCGACGACGCGCTCGCCGAGCGCTGCCGGAATCTCCTGATCCTGACGGAGGGCTTCCCAACCTACGGCGGCCTCGCCGGCCGCGACCTGGAGGCGATCGCCCAGGGCCTCCGCGAGGTGGTCGACGAGGACTACCTTCGATATCGGATCCGGTCCACGGCGTACCTCGGCGACGCGCTGGCGGCCGACGGCATTCCCGTGGTCCGGCCGATCGGCGGCCACGCCGTCTACCTGGACGCGCGGGCGCTCCTGCCGCAGATCCCGCCGCTCCAGTATCCCGGCCAGGCACTCGCTGTGGCGCTCTACGTGGAGGGCGGCATCCGCGGCTGCGAGATCGGGACGGTGATGTTCGGTCGCCACCCCGACGGGAGTGAGACGCCGGCGGCGATGGACCTGGTCAGGCTGGCGATCCCGCGCCGGACGTATACGCAATCGCACGTGGACTACGTGATCGAGGTTGTCCGCTTCGTGGCCAAACGGGCCGCGGACCTGCACGGCCTCCGGATCGTCGACGAGCCCGCGGCGCTCCGGCACTTCACCGCGCGGTTCGCACCCGTCGGGTAGCGCGGCGGGCCGCACCTCTTGCGCGGCCGGGGTACCGTAGCGACCATGGGGACCGCTCTCGCCCGCGCCGGCACCCGCGAGCACGCGCCGCAACGCGCGGGTGGGCGTTCGTCCGCCGCGTGCGCGCCCGCCTTCGACATCGCGGCGAACCCGGCCACGCTCCGGACCCTCATGGCGGGCGCCGACGCGGGAACCCGCGCACGGCTCGCGGATGCGGTCCAGCGCCGGCACGGCAACGCCGCGCTGCAGCGCCTCCTCACCCCAGGGGCTCCACTCCCGGTCCAGCGTTGGGCGGTCACGCTGGGGCGCGGAACCGCCGATTGCGACCGCGTGGTCAGCTACATGAACGCGCATAGTCCGTATCGCGCCGACAGCGGCTGGGCGCGGACGAACGTCTCGTTCTCGTGGGGCGGTGACCCGTCCTTCAGCGACGCGGACGGGCCGATCACCGCCACCGTCGCCAACCCGACCGTCAGGAAGACCGTGAGTGTCGACATGCCCTCGTGGGCGCCCACGAACGCGGCGATGGCGGGCGGCTGGTCGGCGATGACGGGCGACCTGCGGGCCCACGAGGCTCGCCACGAGGAGATCGCGAACGATTGGGAGACGGAGCTTCGGTCGCGGCTGAGCTCGCTGAGCGTGACCGTGGCGCACCGGACCACCGCCGCGTTCAGCGCCGCGGTCCGCGCCGAGTGGGGCTCCTGGATTGCCGAGCACCAGGCGGCCCAGCGGGCAATCGACCCGTACACCGCGACCCTCGACTGCTCGGGCGGCGGCGCTGAACCTGAAGCGGCGGGACTCGAGGGCGGCCTCGGCGCGGCAGGCGAGGACTAGCCTGACCGCGTTGGAGCCTGGCAGCCCGACTACCTGGCGGTACCTCCCGGACGACGGCGAGCGCGACCCGCGGACCAACCTCGCCCGGGAGGAGGCGATCGCGCGCCACGTCGCGGCCGACGCGGCGGCCCGGGCGCCCGTCCTTCGCCTCTGGCGCGACGCGCCGTGCGCGGTCATCGGGCGCTTCCAGCTCGCGGCCGCCGAGGTGGACCTGGCAGCGGCGGCGGCGCTCGGTGCTCCGGTCCTGCGCCGGTTCACCGGCGGCGGCACGGTCTGGCATGACCCGGGCAATCTCAACATCTCGGTCGTGCTCCGACCGGAGGACGCGGTCCTCGCCGCGGATCCGTCGCTGCGGCGGCTGCCCGGGCTCTATCGGCTGGTCCTCGCGCCGCTCGCAGCCGCGGTCCGGTCCCTGGGCGTGGCCGCGGAGATGACCGAGCGCGACATCCTGGCGCCCGGCGGCAAGCTGTCGGGCGTGGCCGCGTGGCTGGGCGGGCGCGCGCTGCTGGTTCACGCCACGCTCCTCGTAGACGCCGACCTGGACGCGCTGGCCCGCGTCTGCAACGGACCGGGCGCGGCCGGCGATCCGCGCTGGGAGCGCACGAAGAGCCGCCGCGTCGGGGTCACCTCGATCGCCCGTGAGCTGGGCGCTGCGCCGGCGGCGGCCGACGTGGAAGCGGCCGTGCTGGAGGCATTCGGCGTGGACCCCGTGGATCGCGCCGCCTTCACGCCCGCGGAGCGCGCCGCCGCTACGCGGCTCCTCAGCGATCGTTACCGCGACCCAGCCTGGCACGCCGGCCCGGAGCCACCACCCAACCAGCCCGGGGTGTCCGCCGTTCAGTAGACCTCGTCGTGCGTGCCGGTGGCCACGAGCGTCGCAACATCGCCGTCCCACCGGACCAGGACGCGAAGATCGTCGTCGACGGAGAAGGCCCAGTACCCGGCGAGGCCCCCCCGGAGCTTGTTGGTCCGGAGGAGCGGGTCTCGCGGGTCGACCGCAAACCTTCGGAGCGCGGCCCGGAGGAGTGCCTGCTGCAGGGTGGGGAGCGTGCGGGCGCGCCGCCCGAACCGCGGCGTGAACGAGAGCCTCACCGTCTACTCGGCCAGCCCGAGATCCGCAATCAGCTTCTCCACGTCGTCGTAGTCCCTCGCCGGAGCGGCCGTGTACTCGGCCTCGGCATCGCGGACCTCGCGGAGGAACAGCTGGCGCCGGACGCTGGCGAGCTCCGCCCGCTCGGCGTCGTACACGTCGGCGTCCACGAGGTAGGCGATCTTCCGGGATCGCTGAAGGACCGCGACCGGCTCGCGGGACCCAGCGAGTCCGTCGAGCACCTCCGCCGTCCGCTGCCGCAGATCGGTGACGCCAATGGTCTTCATGCCATGCCGTACGCTCTACCGTACGCTTGTCAGGACGTCCAGTTCATCCGATCCGCCGGTACGTGCTCTCCGCGCGGCGCGCGACGCGAAGCACGACCACTCTCGCCCGTCCGTCCTCGATCAGGTAGATCACTCGCAGCTCCCCGACGCGGAGCCGCAGGAAGGGCGTCCCGGTGAGCGCCGACGCCCCTGGCGGGCGCGGATCGGCCCCGAGCGCCAGGATCGGGCCGCGCAGCCGCGCAGCCGCGTTCGCGGGGAGCTTCCGAAGCTCGCGCTCGGCCGCGGGTGCCAGCTCCACCCGGAACCGGTGGTCGCTCACTTCGGCGGTGCGCGGTCGACAGGATCCGCGTCGCTCTCGACGCCGTACGTCGCCTTCGTCTCCGCGGCGTGCTGCCGGAAGAAGCCGTCGGCCGCAACGCCGCCGGTTCGCTCGTATTCGGCGAGCGCGGCACGCCCGGCGACCGCGTCCTCCGCGTCCTCAAGGCGCTCCAGCCAGGCCGCAAGCGCCTCTTCCAGCACGGATCGGACGCTGCGGTCCGCGCGAGCAGCTTCGACCCGGATGGCCCGGTACAGGTCAGCGTCGAGCTCCACGGTCATCTTCATCCGCCCATATTCCTGTATCACCGTACTCCTGTCAACCTCGCACCGACCGCGGGACCCATTCCCGACCGCGGGACCCGGTCGCCCGGCCCATCCCCTACCCTTCCACCCATGCGCGAACACAGCGAGGGACACCGGATCACGTTCGTGCTGAACGGCCTGCCCGTGGAAACGCTGGCCGACCTGCCACCCGAGCCCGGGCGCCTGCTGTTCGTGGGGCTCAACCCGTCGCCCGTGAGCGTGGAAGCCGGCCACTACCATCGCGGCCGGCTTGGCCAGGCGTTCTGGCGCCGCCTCGTGCGGGCGCGAGTCCTGCCACCTCACACGGACCTCGAATGCGCCGATGACGCGCTCGTCGCAGCCGGCCACGGGATCACGGACCTCCTCAAGCTACCGACGCCACGCGACACGGCGACCGAGACGGAGCTCCGGGCGGGGGTCGGGCCGCTGTTCCAGAAGGTCGCGATCTGGCGTCCGGCGGCCGTCGTCTTCGTCTACAAGCGCGGCGCCGAGGCGTGCGCCGGTCGGCACATCCCGGAGCCCTGGGGCCGCATCGAAGGCCTCGCGCTGGCCGCCCGCCCGTGCTTCCTGATGCCCGGCCCGTATGCGCCACGCGAGGAGGTCGACGCGGGGCTCAACCTGATAAGCAACCTGGGGACGGTGATCGACGCCTGACGCTCGCCTGAGACGTCGCCGACTGATCGGCGCTCAGCCCTCTCGGAAGAGCCGCGCGAAGCCCGGGTACGGCTTGAGCGGGACCAGGTCGAAGTCGATCAACCCGGCGGCCACGAGCGGCAGGCTGTCGATTGCGGCGCGGGCGGCGGCGACGTCCGGGACCTCGAACACCAGGACCCCGTTCGCCCGATCCGCTCGGAAGTAGATCTCTCGCAGCACGTCGCGCTGGTAGAGCTCCCAGACCGTCCGGGCCTCTGCCGGGCGCAGCTCCGCGAACCGCGGGTCGTCCTGCGCGACCAGGTCGCGCCCAAGCGCCAGCACCTTCATGGAATTCCTCCCGTACGCTTCTGGCCGCCCTACCGGCCCCGAGACACGTCAGACGATGCCGACCGGCCGCTCGATCGCCGCGTCGCCTCGGAACCGGCGGTCCACGAGGACCCGGATCACGTAGTTGATCTCCAGGCCCGCCCCGTCGAACGATGGCGCCGAGCCCGCCGGGACCGGGAGCCGGACCTCGACACCGCCGGCGAGGGTGGCTGGATCGATCGGAGCCGAGGCGATGATCCCCTCCGTGCCGTTCGGCGCGTTCGTTCGCCGGTGGAGCTCGACTCGGCCCTTCTGCCCGCCGGGGGCCGAAGGCCAGCGCACGGACACCGTCATCTCCGTGCCGGCGGACACCGGAAGCGGCGACGTGACTCTGATCATCGCGTCGCCGACCGGGACGCCCTGCACGAGGCTCAGGCCGCCCTGCTTGCCGACGCCGGCACGCAGCAGGTCCGGGTGCTGGGCGACCGGCAGGTGCATCGCCACGAACGGATCGTGGCCGTGGGCGACATCCCACCGGACCTCGAGCGCCCAGGCGATGATCGACTCGCCCAGGTGAGCGGTCGGCGGGCCGAGACGCGGGGCGGGGACGGCAAACTTGGCCTCCCACCGCTGGCTCGGCTCCAGCGTCGTGGGGACGGCCGGCTCCAGGAACGCGTCCTCGACGAACAGCTTGCCCTGGACCTCCACCCAGTGGTCGGAGCTCGTGACGTGTCCCTCGCTATCGCGGTGATCCTCCGAGCGGGTGACCTCGTCCAGCCGCAGCCCGACGAGCCGCAGCGCGGCCTTGCGCGCGGCGATCGGCTCAGTCGCGGTCACGCGGATCGTTCCGGTGATCCCGTCGCCGACTCGCGCCGGCTGATCCAGGGTGATCTCGCCGACGATCGGCCCGTCCGCCGCCTTCACGAGCTCTTCCGCCAGGACCGTGTGGAGCGGGTGGCTCCCCTGCGACCCCGCGAGCCGCGCGCCGTTGATGGCGTCGAACGGCGACGGCGCCGACCCGGAGCGGTGCATGAGCGAGCCGAGCCCACCGAGGTTCACCGAGAACGGCATTGCTGGATCTCCCTGGATCGCGAGGATGTCGGCGGCGGACCCAGCCGATCCCCGACATTGTGCCGCTCGCGAAACGCCTTCGAAGGCCCGCGGCGACCCCCTGCGCGTCCCGGACCCGCTGGCGCGGGAGCTGCGCCAGAACTCGCCCTTCCTCGGCATCCTGCCCGACGACGAGCGACTGGCGGTCCTGGAGGCGTTCCGCGCCGCCGGGCGTCCCGGCGCTGGCGCCGCCGGGCGTCCCGGCGCTGGCGCCGCCCGTTGAAGCGCGAGCAGCCTGAGCACATCCTGCGGGCCGCGGCCCAGATCGTCGACGAGTACGACTTCCTCGTCATCGGCTCCGCCGCGATCCTCGGGAGGTTCGACGACGACCAGCTCCCGTACGAGGCGAGCCGCTCGGACGAGGCGGACATCGCCCCGTACAACGACCCGGAGGGCGCAAGGAGCCTCATGGTCGAGGGGTCTCTGGGCCAAGGGTCGCAATTCCACACGACCTTCGGGCTAGTACGCGGATGGGGTGGACTTCCGGACTGCAATCGCGCCTGCCGGCTGGCAGGAACGGCTCGTGTCGTTCGCCCCTGCGGGGAGCGGCGACGGGCGCGGACGCTGTCTCGAGCGCCACGACCTGGCGGCGGCCAAGCTCGCGGCAGGACGTCTGAAGGACTACGAGTTCGTTGGTGCGCTTCCGGACGCCGGCCTCGTCGACCTCACCGTCCTGGCCGAGCGCCTCGAGCTTCTCCCGCGCGACCGAGTCCTACGCGGGTATCTCGCGAAGGCGAGGTCCTGGGTGAAGGCGCGCGCCGCCGACGTTTGATGTTCGACGGGAGGCGGCCGCCTTTCGCAGGCCGTCGTCTACGTGACGCGTGCCCCGGCGGGACCGGCGACAATCCGTACGATGAACCCGAATGCTCCGCGCGCGCGTGTGACCTCGGTCGGCAGCAATCGGCGCCACCTGGCCATCGTGCTCGGCGTGGCGCTCGTCGCGCTGGGCGTGGACGTGATTGCGGCCTGGCTGTCGGGAAGCCTTGCGCTCATCGCGGACGCAGCCCACCGGGTCACGGACGTCATCGGGATCTCGATCGCATTCGGCGCCGCCACGATCGCGGCCCGGCCCGCGACCCACCACCGCTCGTTCGGCCACGCCCGGGCCGAGGTGATCTCGGCCTGCGTGAACGCCGGCCTGCTCGTCGCGCTCGGTATCTTCATCGCCTACGAGGCGCTCCTGCGTTTCATCACGCCCGAAGCGCCCGAGCCGGGCCCGATGCTCGTCGCGGCCGTGATCGGGCTGCTGGGTTCAGGGACGGCCGCCCTGATCATGCGTTCCGAGCACAGCGGCTTCGCCGCCCGGGGCGCCTTCCTCGACGTGCTCGGCGATGCGATCGGCTCCATCGCCGCGATCGTCGCCGCCCTGCTCGTGATCGCCACCGGCTGGGAGCTCGCCGACGCGGTCGCGTCGCTGGCCATCGTCTTCCTCGTGGTGCCGCGCGCGCTGCTGCTCCTGCGCGACGCGATGTTCGTCCTCATGGAGTCCACGCCGCGTGGCCTCTCGCTGCAGGCCGTCCGCGAACGGATCCTGGCCGTGCCGGGCGTGGTCGGGGTGCACGATCTGCACGCCTGGCAGATCACGGCCGGCTTCCCGATGATCACGGCCCACGTGATCGCGGCCGACGGCGCCGACCACCACCGGATCCTCCACGAGGTCGACACGTGCCTCGGCGAGGACTTCGACCTCGGCCACAGCACGATCCAGGTGGAGCACGTCTCGCGGCCCATGGAGTCGGACGCGCACGCGTAGACGGGGCCGACGGACGGCACGCAGCGAAACTGTGAAACGGCGACTCTGTTGGGTCGCGGTCGCTCGCTGGCAGCTTCCAGAAATGGCCTACGAGGCCAGGAAGACCTCGCGAGCGTGGTAGGCGATTTGCGCCGGGTCCGGCCGGAGCGTGATCGCGGCCGGCAGAGCCACCAGCAGACCATCTTCGAGCGGCAGTCGGAACAGTCCGTCGGGCGACTCGATCATGCGGCGCTCGAGACGCGGGGAAACTCGTGTTTCGAGCCCTCGGGCTGAATATGTAAGCCCGAAGAGGCCCTCGTCGAAAAGACGATGCAGGGTCGGCGTCAGCGTCAGGCCATTGGTGACGTGATCCGGGCCTTGGAGCGCGATGGGACGAATGTGAGCGGCGTCGAGGATTCTTCGCGCCTGGTAGAAGGGAACTGTCCCGACTTCGAAGCTGCTGATGGCGCAGCGGTTCTGGTAGGCCGCAAGAACATCTCGGCGGAACTGAGCGTCGCGTTCGAGGACTCCGACAATCCGGCGGGCTCGCTCAGCAGCCAGGACCGCCGGCGATTCATGTTCGACGCGCTCGGGATAGTCGATCTCTCTGTCGGCGATCTCGAGGGCACCGATGTCCTGTCCGGCGGCTCCGAAGACCCGGATCACGTCGCCCGCCTGAATGGGCCGCACTGCCCGACCGAACGTGGCCACGTTGCGCGACCTTCCGCGCGGCTTCGCCCGCAACCACCCTTCAAGAGGCTCGCCGTTCATCTCACGCCGGGCGTCATGCGGGAACCAGTTGATACCGCCGTCGTACGTCACGACAAAGAGATCCTCGCCGTTCTTCGTCTCGCGGCCGGTCGGTACCGGTGGGTGCGTCACCCACGCCCAGCCGACGTATGACATCCGTCCGGAGTTGTCCTCGCCGCGAGGCTCGTAGATGACGGCGAGGATTGGGGACCCGTACGAGGCCGCATCGAAATACTTGAGGTAGCGGCGGGGGAACTCGTAGCTGCCAAGCGTGTCGGCATAGACGCTCGTGACGTGGGATTCGAGTACGACGGCCGGGAGATCGACCAATGACTTCACGCGCCCAGGGTAGGTCGTGCCACGCTAGCTGTCACTCCCCACCCCCAAAGTCCGGGGCATGGACGCCCCCGCCAACGTCGTGACCCTCCACGCCCCCGCCGGCCGCGTGCCCATCCCGGGCCCGGCGACCACCAGCCTGCCGCCGGTCGGCATGTCAGCGAGCGCCCCCTCCACTGGCGCGCGCATCGCGGTCGAGCGCGACCGCGTGGTCGTCGACCGCCTGGTCCTGATCGACGCCAGCCTGGCCGCCTTCGTCGCCGAGCGCCCCGCCGAGGAGCGCGTCGGCCTCGTGGAGCGGGCCCTCAAGATCGGCCTGACCGCCCTCATGGACGCCGGCGTGACCGTCAACGTCGACGCGGTGCGGGCGGAGTTCGCTACCCTCCTGCGCCAGACGGAGGACGCCAACACGAAAGCGGCCACCGCCCTGGACCAGCTCCTGCGCCAGAACTTCGCCGACGGGGACGGGCGCCTCCCACGCACGCTGGAGGCCTTCCTGGGCGATCGCGGCAAGCTCCGCTCGCTCACCGACGAGCTCTTCGACGAGACGAAGCGCGACAGCGCCATCGGCCGCATCAAGACGCTCCTCGGCACGTACCTGGAGGGCGACGGTAGCAAGCTGGCCACCCTCCTGGACCCCACCCGCCTGGGCTCGCCGCTCTTCCAGTTCCGTGGCGAGATGACCGAGGGGTTCAACAAGCTCAACGAGCGTATCGCCGCGCTGGAGGCCGCATCGACCGCCCGCGCCCAGGAACGCGCCAAGGGAACCGCCAAGGGCGGCGACTTCGAGGACCTCCTGGAGGGGCTCCTCGCCGACACCGCGCGGGGCGCCGGCGACCTGCTGGATCGAACCTCCTCGGAGGAGGGCGCGGTCATCAAGTCGAAGAAGGGCGACTTCGTCCTGACGGTCAATCCCGCCCTGACCGGCGGAGCGGACCTGCGAATCGTCGTCGAGGCGAAGGACCGGGCGATGTCCGGCCGTGCCATGCGCGAGGAGATCCGGGAAGCGAAGACGAACCGCGACGCCGTCATCGGGCTGGTCGTCTTCACCCCGGCCCACGCGCCCACGGGCATCGCACCGTTCGACCTCCGGGCGGGCGACGTCTACGCGGTCATCGACCCGGAGTGCCCCGACCCGGCCATCCTGGAGGCGGCCGTGCGGTTCGCTCGGCTGCTGGCGATCGCCTCGCTCCGGGAGCGCGAGGTCGAGGTCGATGCGGAGGCAATCGGCGCGGCGCTGACCAGCATCCGCGAGCAGCTGGAGCAGGTCCGCGCCCTCAAGTCGACGCTGACGTCCGTGGTAAACAGCACGAAGGACGTCCAGACGGGCCTCGATCGGCTGCGGGACGCGATCCTGGCGCGCATCGCCGAGGCGGAGGCGGAGCTCCGGGCGGCGGGCTGAGGGTCATCAGATCCCGCCCACTGCTCCCGGCTCGTCAACCGCGAGCCGGCGGAGCCCATCACATCCCGGAGCGGGCGGCGCATCGGCGGGGGCCGTCGCCGCTCGCTTCGCGGATCTCGCCACCGGGGCGCCGCCCCGGTGACCCGCCGCCCCGGCCGAATATCGTGCCAGCCGACCCGGCCGAATATCGTGCCAGCCGATCGCCAGGGCCCACGCGGAGCGTGGAAACGCGGCCAAACCGTGGTTTCGGCGCGTTTCCGAGCGTGCGAGGGCCGTCCTGATCGGATGGCGCGATATCGCGGCCCGACGGAGCCGCCCGACGGTGCCGCTTGACGGTGCCGCCCCGACGGTGCGGGGTCGCCGCCCGACGGTGCCGCCCGACGGTGCCGCCCCGTCGGTGCGGGGTCGCCCCGGTGATCTCGGTTAAGCGCAGGTTGAGGGCTCGACGGTGGGCTGTTCGCGATGTATACATACATCGTGGACCGGACCCAGATCTACCTGACCGAGGATGAGAGCGCGGCCCTGGAGCGCGCCTCGATCGCGACCGGCAAGACGAAGTCGCAGCTCATCCGCGAGGCCATCGACGAGAAGTACGGGGCCAAGGCCTCGCTCGACGAGTTCATGGCCGCGCTGGACGGCGCATTTGGGCTGTGGGCCGGCGAGGCCGGCAGGGAGCCGCTGCGCATCATCGCCGCCGGCAGACGGGCAGAGGCTCGACAGTCGCGGAAACGCCTCCGCGCGCTCGCCGCCCCGGCAGACGAAAGCCACGATGCGCGTTCTGGTTGATTCGGACGTCCTGATCGACATCCTCCGTGGAGTGCCCGCGGCTCGCGGCGTGGTTTCTGCTGCGCGCGTTCGAGGCGACAGCTTGTTCAGTGTCACGCCGGTCCGAACCGAGATCCTTCGCGGCGTCGCCCAGCACGACTTGCGGGCCGCCGGGGAACTGCTCGGCGTCCTTGGCTGGCTCGATGTGGACATCGCGCTCGCAGATCGCGCGGCGGCGATGGGCCGACCCTACCAGCGCTCGCACGCCGGGATCCAGGTCGTGGACCTGCTCCTTGCGGCCGCGGTGGACCGCCTGGATGGGCAACTTCTCACCCGAAACGTTCGGCACTTTCCGATGCTCGCGGGGCTCCGCGCGGCCTACTGACGGCCTGGCATCACGCATGGCGGAATGCTATCGCGGTGATATCATCACGCCCTATCCAGCAGGAGGACACATCAGGCCATGATCAAGGAACGCGCGGTTCGGTCGGTCCCCGGGATCCCGGCCTTCCTCTTCCTCCTCGGCCTCGTTATCGTCATCGTCGGGGCGTTGGTCTGGTACGCCGCAAACGTCATGGGCGGCGCTGGCGACGTCGGCGGCCTCCAGGTCCTAGGGCTGGTGGCGATCATCGCGATCCTCGTCGCGATCCTGATCTCGATGAACGGGCTCACGATCGTCCACCCGAACGAGGCACGCGCGCTGATCCTGTTTGGGAAGTACTTCGGGACGCTCCGCGAGCAGGGGCCGTGGTGGGTCAACCCGTTCACCGAGCGCCGGCGGATCTCGGTCAAGATCCGCAACTTCGAGAGCTCCCAGCTCAAGGTCAACGACCACGACGGCAACCCCATCGCGATCGCAGCGGTGGTTGTCTGGCGAGTCACCGACACGGCCGAGGCGCTCTTCGAGGTTGACGACTACGAGGATTTCCTCCACATCCAGACGGAGGCAGCCCTCCGCGGCCTCGCCACGACGCACCCGTATGACGCGCATATAGAAGGCGACATTGCCCTGCGCTCGAACCCCCAGGAGATCGGCAACGAGCTGCGCGCCGAGGTCCAGGCGCGCCTCGAGAGAGCCGGCATCGAGGTGATGGAGGCGCGGATCAGCCACCTCGCGTACGCCCCCGAGATCGCGAACGCGATGCTGCGTCGCCAGCAGGCGACGGCCGTCATCGCCGCCCGGGCGAAGATCGTGGAAGGCGCCGTCGGGATGGTGGAGATGGCGCTCGAGGCGCTATCTGCGAAGCATGTCGTGGAGCTCGACGAGGATCGCAAGGCCCAGATGGTGAGCAACCTGCTGGTCGTCCTCTGCTCCGAG
>JANXWH010000059.1 GCA_025351245.1 Chloroflexota bacterium
GCATGTGGATGGCGCCGGGCAGCTTCGCCTTGTCGGAGGTCGAAATCACCCGAGTGTGGAAGCACTTCGCCACGTCGGTGACGGACGGCATGATGCACTGGTAGTCGACGACCATCGCCTCCAGGGCGCCGGTCATGATCACCAGCTCCTGGATGAGGTGGTTGCCGGCCATCGGCACGCCATTGCGCATCAGGAGCTCGTTGCCGGTGCAGCACAGGCCGACGAGGTTGATGCCCGCGGCCCCACGCTCCATGGCCAGGGCGACCAGCTCGGGATCTGTTGCCGCCTGGACGACGACGTCGGACAGGAGCGGGTTGTGGCCGTGGAGGGCGACGTTGACGTGGTCGGCCTTGAGCGTCCCCAGGTTGACCGTGGACATTCTCGGCGACGGAGTGCCGAACATGACGTCCGACAGCTCGGTCGCGATCATCGAGCCGCCCCAGCCGTCGGCCAGGCTGGTCCGCAGGCCGTGGAGCAGGACGTTGGCATAGTCACTGTCCACGCCCATGTGGGTCCGGTGGAGCATCTCGACCGGCTCACGGTCGATCCCGCGCGGGGTCAGGGCCAGCCGTTCCCAGAGGGCCCGGCGGGGAGCGGGGGCGCGCTTGACGAAGCCGAGCTCGCTCTTGGAGGACCCGTAGTCCTCGAACATCGCCTCGGCGAGGTCGCGGGCCACCTCTTTGACGGGCCGGTCGCCGACCTGAATGCTCCATTCTTCGGCCAGCCGCCGCAGCTTCGCCTCGTCGGTGATGTGGTAGCCGGTGGTCTCACCCTTCGCGGTCGCCAGGAAGACTTCGAGGATGTCGCGGCCGTGGTCCGAGTGGGACGAGGATCCGGCGGCGATCGCTCGACCGAGATTGCGGGCGACGATCAGGTCGGCGCTGGCGCCGCAGACGCCCTTCTGGGGTGCCTGGCCGAAGGGATCGATCCGACACGGGCCCATGGAGCAGTTCCGGCAGGACAGACCGAGTGAGCAATACCCGCACTGCGGCTCCTGGGCGGCGAGCCGATCCCAGACCGTCTCGATGCCTGCCTCGCGGGCGAGCCCCAGCATCTGCTGGGCATCCTCCGGCATCGTCAGTCGCGCGATGCCATCCTTCGAATGGCCGTTGCGCTCGAACGCGGTCATCGCGCACCTCCTGGTAGACCGGCGGCCGCGGTCGCTTCACCGACCGCGCGCCATGCCCCCACCGTCTCCGCAGCGACCGGAGTCGGCGGCTCGCTCGTCGTCGCGGCGAGGACCGCCGCCGTCACTCGCCGCCGACCGGCGATCGCGACGTCATTCGGATCGGCGAAGGTGAGCGCCCCGGTCTTGCAGACCTCGGCGCAGGCTGGTACCTGGCCCGCCCGCAGCCGATCGATGCAGGCGTCGCACTTGATCGCCACGGTCCGGCCGGCGGACCGGTCGCCCATGGCGTGGTAGCCGATGACGTCGAACGGGCAGACCATCGCGCACATCGCGCAGGCGATGCAGCGCGACAGGTGGATCAGGACGGCGTCGTGGTCGCGGTCGCGATGGATCGCTCCCGTGGGACAGACGAGCTGGCACGGAGCCGGATCACAGTGACGACATTTGTTCGGGAACGACGTTCCGACTCGCGGGCCGGCCTGGACATGGACCCGCCTCCGCGGCGGCGGCTGCTCGACGAGGGCAAAGAGCACGTCGCGCATCGTCGAGTGTTCGACCGCACAGGCGAACTCGCACTGGAGACACCCGATGCACCGTTCGGGGTCGACGACGACCGTCTTCATCGCGGCACCACCTTGATGGCCGGCACCCGGGGACGCAAGGCACCGAGTGGCGTAAGAGCGCTGCCCGCTCCTCGGATCCCAGCAGCGTGGCCCTCGCCGTCGACCGGTCGACAGTGCCGAACCGCCCGAGGTCGGGGGGGCGAGTGGCACGGACACCGGCGGCCGCCGTCCGCGCGCCACCAAGGATGGCCGCCCGGGCCTCAGGCGAGGCAGGCGTCCAGCACGATCCGCGCGAGGGCCGCGCGCGATGCGTCGTCGGTCATCACGGACGGCGCGACGACTGCGCGAATTCCCAGGCGCTCCACGGCCGGGGCGAGCGCCGCGTCCGCCTCGTCGATCACGAAGGCGTCGATGAGCCCGATGTACCGACGTGCGACGCCCAACGCGCTCACCTCCTCGCCGAGCGCGGCGAGCATCCGATCGGCCGGGCCCTTGAGCGCGCGCCCGGCGACGATCGGGGAGACCGCCACGACCCGGATTCCGCGCCGGCGCGCGTCGGCGATGGCGTCGCGGATCCCCGGGACGGCGAGGATCGGTGCGATGGAGACCAGCGGGTTCGACGGGCAGATCACGATCGCGTCGGCGCCGGCGAGCGCGGCCTGAACCTCGGGCGTCATCTGTGCCCGCCCGCTCGGCGCCCGCTCGGCGCCGTCGAAGGCGACCTCGAGGACGGCCGGCTCCTGGCGCAGCCGCACGAACCAGTCCTGGAACGCGAGCCAGCCGTCAGCGGTCCGAACCCGCGTCCGGACCGGCGCGTCGGACATGGGCAGGATGCGGGTCGCGACGCCCAGCCGCGCCGCCACGTCGAGCGCGATCGTCGTCAGGCGCTCTCCGTCCCGGAGCCTCCGTGTCCGATGCACGTGGAGCGCGAGATCGCGGTCGCCGAGCTGGAACCACGTGGGCTCCCCGAGCCGCGCGAGCTGCCCGGCGGCGGCCCACGTCTCGCCGGCCAGGCCCCATCCGCGCTCCCGGTCGGCGAGGCCAGCCAGCGTGTAGAGGACCGTGTCATGGTCCGGGCAGACCAGGAGGCCGTGGAACTCCTGGTCGTCGCCGGTGTTGACGACGACGGCCAGGTCGCCGGGCGCCAGGACGAGCTGGAGCCCGAGGGCCAGCTTGGCACCGCCAACGCCCCCGGCGAGCGCGACGACGCGGGGCACCCTGGCGCCTCGCTCAGCCGGCCAGGGCGGCGCGGACCTCGCCGATGCGGGCGAGCGTCTCTGCGTCGTATGGGGCCGGCAGCCGCGCGATGATCGTGGTGAACCCCAGGTCCACGTACGGACGGATCGCGTCGGCGACGAGTTCGGGCGGGCCGAGGAGGGTCGGCACGTTGCCCGCATCGGGCGTCCCGTTGTGGGCACACAGCGCCGCGAAGGCGCGCGCGGCGTCCGCCGGGTCATCCCGCAGGACGATCGGGAAGGAGACCGTTCGCTCGATCGTCTCCGGGTCGCGCCCGACGTCCGCGCAGTGCGCGCGCAGGATCGCGTCGTGGGCAGCAACCTCGGCCGGCGTCCCGGCCGTGTTCCAGGCGTCCGCGTGGCGGGCCACCGTCCGTAGCGTCTTCTTCGGCCCGGATCCGCCGACGAGGATGGGCAGGTGCGCCTGGACCGGCCGTGGCGCGGCCAGCGCATCGGTGAACGTGTAGAAGCGGCCGGCGTGGCTGAAGCGCTCGCCATCGAGCAGGCGCCGGATCAGCCCGACCGCCTCGTCGAGGCGGTCCAGGCGCTCCCCGAAGCCAGCCCCGAAGTCCAGCCCGAACGCCTCGTGCTCGCGGCCGAACCACGCTCCGCCGATCCCGAGCACGGCCCGGCCCCCGGAGACGTGGTCGAGCGTCGTGGCGATCTTGGCCGTGTGTCCCGGGTTGCGGAACGTGTTCGCGCCCACCAGCAGGCCAAGCCGGACGCGCGACGTCCGGGCGGCGACGGCCGCGAGCGCCATCGGCCCCTCGAAGATCGGCTGCTCCCAGGGCCCGAAGATCGCGTGGAGGTGGTCCCACGTCCAGACGGAGTCCCAGCCGGCGGCCTCGGCGGCCATCGCGGCCGCGAGGAAGCCCGGCCAGTCCGTTGCCTGGCTCCAGAGCTGGGCGCCGAATCGGAGCTCGCTCACCCGTCCAGGTGGTCGTGGAACGACGTGAGCCGCAGCCGGAAGGTCACGCGATGCTGGGCCTGGAAGCGGGCGATGTCGGCCGCGACCTCGGCCGGGTCATCCGGGCGATACCGACGGGCGAGGCCGGCGATGTCCGCCTGGGCGGTGGCCTGGTCGTCCACGATCTCGGCGACCTTCGCGTCCAGTCCCACCCAGTGATCGCCATCGCCCGCGTCGGCGATGGCGATCGCCACCCGCGCGTCGCGGCGCAGGTTCGCGGGCCAGCGCCGGCCATCGGCGCTGTTGACCACGAGCATCCCGTCCGGGTCGAGGCGATACCAGACGACGGCCTGTCGGGGCGCGCCGCCTGGGTCCAGCGTGGCGAGCGTGGCGAAGCGGCCGGGCGCGGCGATGAAGGCGCGGACGTGACCGGGGAGCGCGAGCGGTTCGGGCATGCCCGGATGGTACGCGAGCGGGGCGGGAGGCGACGCCACGCGATCGGCCGCGCGCGCCGGGCCGGCCGCCGGCGACGAGACCGGCCGTCGACGTATCCTCGGGCGCAGGAGGTACGCCATGCAGCTCGACGGTATGCACGTTGGGATCCTTGCCGCCGAGGGCGTCGAGGACCTGGAATTCTGGGTCACCGTGATGCGGCTTCGCGAGGAGGGCGCGCG
>JANXWH010000108.1 GCA_025351245.1 Chloroflexota bacterium
CTGCGCTTCGGCCCGTACGGCGGCCTCGCCGCGGGTCCCCGGGGTGCGGTGGCGATCCTCGAGGGGTCCCCATACCGGATCGGGTTCAGCGCCGACGGGGTCACCTGGCAGACCGTGTCGCTGCCGGGGAGCTCCACCCTCAGCGTGCAGGGTGTCGCCGCATTCAGCGCGGGCTTCGTCGCGGTGGGCGATGCCGGGACGCCGACGGGATCGCCGGTCGCCTGGTGGTCTGCCGATGGGCTGCACTGGACCTTGGCCGACGTCCAGGCCCATCCGGGAGGCTTCTACACCGTCCATGCCGCCGGCAGCGGACTCGTGGCCATCAGCTCCACCGGTGGCACGCCCGGCCTCGCCTCCTTCTGGACCTCGCCCGACGGACGGAGCTGGAAAGTCAGCCCGGCCGACCCGCTTGGTGTCTTCCAACCGGGGGACGCCGGGGTGGGCGTATTTGGCAGCGCCAATGGCGGGTTCACAGGCGACGGGACCCGGCTCCTCGGCTACGGAAACCACGCGTCCAAGCCAACCGAGTACTGGGTCTCGTTCGACGGGACCCACTGGACGAAGCTGGCCCTGGCCGGCGACACCGCCGCGGCCGCGGCGGGTCAGGTCACCCCGTTCCTCCTGCGCGACGGGGTCCTCTTCAGCAGCGACCAGGGATCGTGGCTCGGCACCGCGGTGAAGTAGGCGCTGCCCGGCCGACGAGGGTCGTGTAAACACGAGACGGTGTTCGAGCGTCATACGGGCATGACAAGCGAGCCGCTGGCGGTCGACGCGTTGGCGGTCGACGCGTCTGCGGCGATCCCGGCAGCGGTCCCAGCGGCCGTCGCGGCGAGCTATCAGCGCCGAGCGCGACAGCTGTGGTCGTACGGCCGGCGTCTCGGGCTCGATCCGGAGACGGCGGAGGAAACGATGCAGGAGGCGTTCGCCAGGGCCGCGGCGCTGCTTCCCGGGAGCGTCGACGAACTCGATGCCTGGCTGTTCCGCGTCGTGCACAACCTGGCCGTCGATGCGCACCGTCGCGCGAGGCGCCTCAGCGCCGTCCGGGAGATCGTGCCGCCGAGCGGCGACGCCGACGCGGACGAGCGTCTGGCGCTGTGGCAGGAGGTCGACCGGCTCCCGGAACGACAGCGCGCCGTGCTCTACCTGCGGTACCGCGCGGACCTGGAGTTTGCCGCGATCGCCTCGATCCTCGGGATCACCGCAGGTGGGGCCCGGGCCAACTGCGCTCGCGCGCTCGACCGACTCCGAGATTGGATGGACCCGCGATGAGCGACCGCGACGACCGACTCGACTCGCTCCTGCGGCAGGGCCCGCCCGAGGAAAGCGGATACGTGCCACCGCCGATCACCATGCTTCGCCCCGGCCCGGTCGCGCGGACTGCGCATGACGGGCGAGCGGCCGCCCACCGCTCCCGCGCGGCGATCCTCGCGCGGGTCGCCCTGGCTGCCGCGGTCGCTGCGATCAGCGTGGCCGGCGCAACGCTCCTCGCGACATCTGTGTCGCGGCCTCCCGTCGCCGCGGGCTCGCCGCCAGCGGCTACGGCACCCGCCCCGACGGCGTCAAATGCGCTCCCTTCGGCCAGTGCCCAGCCTCAGGAGTCGGCCGGCGCGATCCAGCCGTTCCCATCGGTCGCGCCCGACGCCTCCACCACACGCGGGACCCTGCTGCCGGGCCAGGTGGCCGTGATCGCCGACGACCACGGACCGATGCTGCTGATCAGGATTCGCGGCGTGCAGCAGCTCGCGAGCGTCCCCGGGCTCACCCCCGCCTCCGACGGCGACCTCTTCCTGGACGTGACCGTCGATGTCGACGTCCTGCGCGACGTCTCCCAGGTGCGCTTCGCGTGGAAGGCGCTGGGAGCCCGAACGGAGGTCTCGACGCCGACCTGGCCGACCGACCGGATCGACATGCGAAACCTGGCGCCGGGCTTGCATTCGGGCCACGTCGGCTTCGAAGTCCCCGCCGTCGGCCAGGTGCTGTGGCGCGCCCTCAACACCAGCGCGTCCGAATCGCCGCAGTTCGAGCTTCGGGCGGGGACTGCGTCGGCGTTGCCGACACCCGAAGCGTCCGCCGCGCCCGGGGACTGGGTCGGCCTGCGATGGGGCACCCCGTCCGTCCTGCCGGGGCCGGCCGGTGGTCACGCTCAGCCGGGTAACGTCGTTTCGTGGCAGGACGGGTATGTCGTCGTCGGGAGCGCGCAGGGCTCGGACGGGTCCCAGCGAGCCGCAGCATGGCTCACGACCGACGGCACGTCCTGGAGCCAAACGTTCACGGATGAGCCCGGCCGCGGACATTCGTCCATTCAGTTCGTCCGCGTCGTCGGGGGCGTCCTGGTGGGGGTCGGGACCTCCGGCGTCGACCACTGCACGGGGAGCGGCGTGGACACGACCTGCGACCCCCTGCCGGTGGCGATCTGGACGTCGGCCGACGGTCGGACCTGGGTCCGTCGGGCAGCACCTGCGACCCCGGCCGGCGTGATCATCCGCGACGTCGCGAGCGGTCCCGCAGGCGGCATGATGATCGGCGACACGGGCTGGAGCCATGCCTGGATCTGGACCTCACCGGACGGCGCGACCTGGACCCGGGAACCGATGCCGGCCGGCGTCTTCGCTGGCGCCCACCTGGACCGCGTCGCCGCATGGAGGAACGGCTGGGTCGTGGTGGGAAGCGTGGGCGGGCAGGCGCCGATCTGTTGCGATGCCAGCGGCCCGATTGGGCGGCCCGCGGCATGGTACTCCCCCGACGGAACGACCTGGGCGCGCGCGAGCACACGCAGGCCGGTCACGGGGAGCGGCGAACTCGCGACGCTGGACGCCGGTTCGGCCGGCCTCGTGGCGCGAGAGGACCCGGACCGCGTCCTCGGCGGGTCCACCTTCCTGTGGACCTCAACCGATGGCCGGACCTGGACGAACACGCCGATGTCCGGCGACCAGCAGGGCCCGCTCCGCTCGTTCGCATCGGATGGCACCCACATCCTGTGGGAGGGCTGGGCGGCGAGTGGCCCGCTCCCGCTCTTCGTCTCGGGCGACGGCGTCTCGTGGCGCTCGCTGAATATCGGTGGCGCCACGGACACGGCGCCGCCCCTCGGGGACAACTCGTCCGGTCCGCACGTACAGACCGCGACCTTAATGCCGAGCGGGCTTGTCGCGGTCGGCTTCCGTGGCTCGACGGGTGACTCGCTGATCTGGATCGTCCGCGCCGTGAGCGCGCCCTGACGCGAACCCGACAACCAGATGGCGTCCGGTGCGGGCAGACGGACTCAATGCGCTGAGGATTGAGCCAGGCCGCCTACAGCACCTGGGCGAAGTCGTGCGGCGAGTACAGCTTCCCGAATCGCCAGCGACCGAGGCGTCCCCAGTGGTTGCCCGCGTCGATCCAGCGCCGCATGCGCACCTGCTTGGCACGGTCCTGCTCGCGCTCGAGACCCTTGACCTCGAGGACCGGGTGCTCGCCGCTCCCCGTCCCGTCGCGTACCTCGGCGCGGCCGCATTCATCGGGCCGACGAGCTCTCGCGGAGCTCCCTGTCGCCGACCGCGCGTCCCTCCTCGAGGAGTGCACGGACTTCCTTGAGGCTGAGCGTGTTGCCCTCGATGGCGGTCGAGTTGTGGGTCTCCTCGAACCGGATATCCCGCCAGCTCTCGGAAGCTGCGTCCGGGCCGGGCAAACCGTCGATTCGGTTCAGCTCAGCCATGCCCTGGTCCACCGCGGCGTAGACCGAGGCCCGCGATGGCCGCCCTCGTCCGTCCTTCGTGATAACCATGCCAGGTACGTTTCCCCGGACTGAATGGACCGTCCCCAAGATGAAGTCCGCGGGTACGTGTTGGTCAAGCAAACAGGCCGTACCTCTCGTCGGTTCGTGGAGCTTCGCCGAGCCAAACCTGCTGTAAGCGTTGGTGAAGTGACGCCGAGTAGGGTCGGGCGGACATCCGGCCGATGAACGAGTGACCGCGGTGAGGACACGCTTCGAGCACGCGGCGTCGTGGCCGGATGAGACGCTGATCTTGCGTGGAGGCGCAAGCAGCGTCCCCGACCTGCGAGATCGCCTGGCTCGTGACGGATCGTGGTCGGTCTTCGCTGCTCCAGGCGTGCTGTTCGAGCGCCTGGCGCGCTCGGTGCGCAACAGCCAGGTTCGAACGGCCACCGTGGGGGCTCTTCGCGCCGCGGGTGGCTCGATCCTGCCGTCGCCCGGTCCGCCTCGCCATTGCGACCTCTGAGGTTTGACCGCCGAGCAGTTCGATGCCATCCTCGGTGACCCGGTCCCGAACCCGGTCCCGAAGGAAGCACGCTGGGCGCCGCGATGATCACGATCAAGGCCGACTTCAACCACCTCGACGCGAAGGGTCGCCTGCTGCTCGAGGACCTCGCCATGCACCGCCACACGCCATTCGGCGAGATCGCCGCGAACCACGACCGGGTGATCTTCGTGGACGGTACCGATCTGGTGGAGGGAAGACTTGCTCCCGACTCCGAGCAGGGGTGGATCGGCGATGCTGATTGGGCGACCCAGGGGGTGTGGGGGTCCCACCCGGCGCAGGTGAATTCGCGCTAGGTTCGCCAGGACTGCCCACATGCGCCGCGCCTGCGCCCAGACTCCGCTCAGGTCTGATCCGAATGGACGTCATTCTTTCGTCGGCGGAACCATCGACCATGCGCCGGAGACCTGAGCCTGTCACGCGGGCAGCTCAGAGCAGTCGCCATCCCTGGGCAGCTCGGCCGATCTAGAGGCGCACCGCGGGCGGGCGGCTCCGGTCGAACATGTGGACCGTGTCCACGAAGCGGACCTGCTTCGTCTGGTACGCCATCACGAGCGAGTGCGTCCGGGCCCCGCCGCCGAAGAAGCGGACGCCCTCGAGGAGGTCGCCCTTCGTGACACCGGTCGCGGCGAACACGAGGTTCTCCCCGGAGGCCAGCTCGTCCGTCCCGTAGATGCGGGTCGGATCGCCGTGGCCCATCCCGGTGGCGCGCTCGCGCTCGGCGTCGGAACGGAAGACGAGGCGCGCCTGGATCTCGCCGCCGAGGCAGCGCAGGGCAGCCGCGGTGATCACGCCTTCCGGGGCGCCACCGATCCCCATGAC
>JANXWH010000125.1 GCA_025351245.1 Chloroflexota bacterium
GGTCGCAGGAGGTACGCCATGCAGCTCGGCGGTATGCACGTTGGGATCCTTGCCGCCGAGGGCGTCGAGGACCTGGAATTCTGGGTCACCGTGATGCGGCTTCGCGAGGAGGGCGCGCGGGTGACCAGCATCGGCCTGGCCCCGGGCACGGTTCGGGGGAAGAACGGGCTGGCCGTCGGCGTGGACGCGGCCGTCGGCGACGTGGACGCCGCCTCGCTGGACGGGCTGGTCCTCCCCGGCGGCTGGATGCCGGACAAGCTTCGTCGCTACCCGGCGATCCTCGACCTGGTCAGGACCGTCCACGCGGCCGGCCGCCCCATCGGCATCATCTGCCACGGCGGCCTGATCGCGATCTCCGCCGGCATCGTGACCGGCGGCCGCGCGACGGGCTCGCTCGGGATCCGTGACGACCTCGTGAACGCCGGGGCGACCTGGGCGGACGAGCCCGCGTTCCGCGACGGGACCCTGGTCTGGGGACGCGTCGTCGACGACATTCCCGCTTTCTGCCGGGAGCTCGTCGGTGCGCTGGCGGCCGCCCGCCGCGTGTAGTCGAATCTCAATCCAGCCGTAACTGGCTTCGCGCCTCTGACCCGGCATGATGGGCCCTCCCGCCAAGTCCAGAGGAGCCGATGAGCCGCCGCGATGGTCGCCGCACCCCGAGTCGTCGCCCGGAAGTTGGGCATGACGCCCCGCTTCGCGCCGGAGGCTCGGCTCGTGGCAGGCACGACGGACCGATCCCCGCGTCACCGCCGGATTGGCGCCTGTTCGCGGCGCTGCTGCCGCTCCGATTCTTCGTCGGGGCCACGTTCCTCTACGCCGGCATCGACAAGCTCATCGATCCGCGCTTCCTGACCGCCTCCGGCCCGGGATCCATCGGGGAGCAGCTGACCGCCTTCAGCCGCGCGAGCCCGCTGGCGGGCCTCGTCTCGGTCTTTGCCATGCCCTTCCCGGTCCTCATCGGCGTCCTGATGGCGCTCACGGAGATCGCGATCGGCCTCGGGGCGCTGACCGGGCTGCTCTACCGCGTGAGCGCGGCCGCCGGGGCGGCGGTCTCCCTCCTCTTCTTCCTGACTGCCTCGTGGACCGTCCATCCCTACTACTACGGGCCGGACCTTCCGTATGCGGCCGGCTGGCTGACGCTGGCACTGGCCGGCCACGGCGGGCTGGCGGTCCTCCGCGTTCCATTCCCGGCGATGTTCGCCCCGTACGGAGATCCCGCCGAGGCGTCCCCGGAGCGCCGGGCGCTCCTCCAGGGCGGATTGCTCGCCGTCGCCGCCGTGGCTGTCGCGGGCGTTGCGGGTGTGGGCGGCGGTCTGCTCCGTGGTCGCGACCACGTCGCGGCGATTCCAGCGGCGACTCCAGGGGCATCGCCGACGGTTTCAGCGGCATCACCGACCCCCGGGACCGCCGGTCCGGGCACGACCGCGGCCGCGCCGACGCCGACGGCAAGTCCCGCGCACTCCGCGCCCCCGGCCGCTGGGCAGATCGCGACGCTCGCCAGCCTGAAGCCGCGGACCGCGCTGGGCTTCACCGACCCGACCAGTGGCGATCCGGGCATCCTGGTCCGGCTCGCCGACGGCACCGTCGTGGCGTTCGATGCGCTCTGCACGCACCAGGGGTGCACGGTCGAGTACGACCAACCGTCGGGCCTCCTCGCCTGCCCCTGCCACGGCGCGGTCTTCGATCCGACGCACAACGCAGATGTCCTGCAGGGTCCCGCGCGCGTCGCGCTGGCGGCGCTTCCGATCGTCGTCGACAAGGCGACGGGCGCGATCACGCTCCGCGGCTGACCCCGCGGGGCCAATCAACCGGCGCCCTACCGCAGCCGCTCGCCCGCCTCGATCGCGATTGCCAGGCGCGCCCCCGGCGGCGCCAACGGGCACGCCCAGCGCGGGTCGAAGGCGCAGGACGGCTGGAACGCGAAGTTGAAGTCCAGGATCAGCTCGTCGTCGGCCGTCACCCCGAGGTCCGCGCCCTTCGCCGTGTCGAGCACGTACCTCCCGGCGGCGTACGTGGCACTGCCGTTCGTCGCGTCCCCGAACGGCAGGAAGATGCCACCGGCGTACTCGAGAACCTGCAGGACCGGGAGGCGACCCGGGCCGCCCGGAACGGCCAGCGTCACGTGGCCGGCCAACTCGAGCGGCGGCGGCGCGCCGGTGCTCATCGGGATCAACGCGATCGTCGGCCGGGTGCCGGTCCCAGAAAGGGCTTCCTCCAGCTCAAGACGAGCCGTCCGGCGCCAGGCATCCGCGTACGGCCAGTGGACCGCGCGGAACCCGCCGCGCTCGCCGATCGGCACCGGCGACGCAGGGTGGCCCCGGTAGAGGGCCTCGCGCTCGGCCCGCCAGATCGCGTGCGCGGCGGCCGGATCCGTCGCGGACGCCCGCCGAACCTCCGCGTAGAGCTCGGCGATTCGGCGTCGCCAGTCCGCGAGCGCCAGCAGGTCGGGCTGCGACGTCACGGTTGCCTCCTCATCGCCGTGTCCGGCCGTGCCGGGCCGCACCGCCGGGTCACCCCGTCAGCGGCCGTATCATGTCAGGGCCGGCCGAGCCCCGCCCTCTGTCCCGCCGGGTGGGCGCGACACCGGGGGGCGCGACCGCTGTCCGCGGAGGTCGTGCCGGCCAATCCCGCACCATCCCGCCGCCTCGAGGTCGCCATGACGCCACGTGATCGCGTGCTCGCACACCTCGCCGGCCGGCCGATCGACCGGCTCCCCGTGATGCCAGTGACGATGATGCTCGCCGCGCGGACGGCGGGCGTCCCGTACGCCGCGTACTGCCGGGATCACCGCGTCCTCGTCGACGCCCAGGTCAGGACCGCGCGCCGATTCGGATTCGACCACGTCTCGTGCATCTCCGACCCCACGCGCGAGGCGTCCGACTTCGGGGCGGCCATCCAGTGGTTCGAGGACCAGCCACCGGCGATCGACGAGGAACATGCGCTCCTCACGGATCCGGCCCGCATCGTGGACCTTCAGCCGCCCGACCCGCTGGCCGGAGGCCGGATGACCGACCGGGTGGCGGCCGCCCGCCTCTTCCGCGAGACCGTCGGGGACGAGTTCCTCGTCGAGGGCTGGGTGGAGGGACCGTGCGCCGAGGCCGCGGACCTGCGCGGCATCAATACCCTCATGCTCGACTTCTACGACGACACGGCGTTCGTCCACCGTCTCCTGGACCTCGCCACCCGAACGGGCCTGCGCTTTGCCCGCGCCCAGGTGGACGCCGGCGTCGACATCGTGGGCGTCGGTGACGCCGCAGCGTCGCTTGTCGGGCCACAGATTTACGAGGAATTCGTCCTGCCCTACGAGCGGCAGCTCGTCGACGGCATCCATGCGATGGGCGCGATGGTCCGGTTCCACGTCTGCGGGAACACCCGCCGGATCGTGGGCGGCCTGGGGTCGCTGGGCGCCGAGATCGTCGACATCGACTACCCCGTCCAGCTTGCCGAGGCCAGGGCTGCGATCGGCTTCGACCAGGTCCTGCTCGGCAACCTGGACCCGGTCCGGGCACTGATGGACAGCACGCCGGCCGTGATCGAGGCGGCCGTCGGCGCCTGCCACCGCGACGCCGGCCCGCGCTTCATCATCGGCGCCGGCTGCGAGATCCCGCGCGGCACGCCAGACGAAAACGTCGACGCGCTGGCCGCGTACGCGCGGGCCCATCGCCCGTAGCGTCCCAGCCCGGTCGCGCCCCAGCCCAGTCGCGGCCCAGCCCGGTCCCAGCCCGGTCCTGACCCGAACGAGGCAGGCGCCGCCGGCCCGGGGTCGCTACGAGTCGGGCCATGAGGAACCGTCGAGCTGCCCAGATGTTCAGCATTGGGCTCCGCCGGCACAAGGGGTGCCACCTCCACCTCACCCGACGTCCGCCCCGTGGATGAACCAGATCGCCACGTGGTTCAGCAACCTCACCCGCCAGGCGGTCCGGCGCCGTACGTTCGACAGGGTCGGCAGTCTTCACCCACATGAACGGGCCGGCCCCCTCCGGCATTGGACCGGCTTTGGAGCCTGCGCGGTTTCACGTCGGCGGTGGGTTCAGGACGCCGCCCCGGCGACCCGAGTGTGCACCGGGTGGGCACTACGACCGCCCGCGATCCGGCAGGGAGCGACTCTGTGTCATGGGATG
>JANXWH010000132.1 GCA_025351245.1 Chloroflexota bacterium
GGGCGCCATCGCTGGGCTGGCCCGGTCCTCTGATGCTGCTCAAGCCGTCGGTGGCACCGCTTGCCCTCTTGGGGATCCGCCGGCGTTCTTGGTGGATCGGCGCGGGGGTACTCGGCGTTGCTTGCCTGGGGTTCGGCAGCGCGTGGGCCGACTGGTTCCGGTCAGTCGCGAACCTGCGGACCTCAGGCCTGGGAGGGATTCTCTTCTCCCTCTCGCAGCTCCCCATCTTGCTGATCCCGGTGATTGCAGCCACCCCATGCCGCCCGAAGGCTGACGGGCGAGCGGAGGAAGGGCGAGCCGAGTGAGGCGCCGCGTGAATGGCGGGTCCAGGTAAAGCCTGAGCGTCCGGGCCGGGGTCGCGGCCACGCGGAGGCGAGAGGGCGGAGGTCGACCATGCGCCGGGGTTCAGCTATGTGGCGCCGCGGTCGAGCCATCCGGTACGTGTCGGCCGAAGCTCCGCACGCTCGCACCGCTAGGATTGTGCATCCATGGCAGAGCCCGTCGCCCCGGAGCCCCTCGTCGCCGTCATCATCCCCGCGCTCAACGAGGCGGGGAAGATCGGACGCGTCCTGGACAAGCTTCCGAGCGACGGCCGCTTCGAGGCGATCGTCGTGGATGACGGGTCCACGGACGGGACCGGGGATGAGGCGCGGGCGCACGGCGCCGCGGTGGTGGTCCGCCACGAGGTCCGGGGTGGCGTGGGGGCGGCCATCCGCGACGGCTGGAAGGCCGGGCTGGAGCGGCAGCGGCCATACCTTGCGCTGGTCTCCGGCGACGACCAGCACGAGCCGGAGGAGCTGGCCGGCGCGCTCGATCTCCTCCTCGCCGGCAAGGGGGACTACGTCCAGGGCTCGCGCTGGATGCGCGGCGGTCGCGTGGTGGGGCCCACCGGCGGGCGCGGGTTCGGGACCCGGATCTACTCGGTGGTCTTCAGCGTCCTTGCCTTCCACCGCGTCACGGACGCCACGAATGGATTCCGCGTCTTCCGGTCGGAGCTCCTGCGCGACCCGGAGATCAACCTGGACCAGGCCTGGCTGGACAGCTACGACCTGGAGCCGTACGTTCTCTTCCAGGTCATCCGGCGGGGGTACCGCGTGGTGGAGCACCCGGTGACCGTGCGGTATCACGCCGCGGAGGGATACACGAAGATGCGGGGGATCCGCGACTGGTGGCGGCTGTTTCGGCCGGCCTTCCTTCTTCGATTCGGGGTGAAGCGATGACCTACGCCGTGGAGCGCGCGTTCGCCGGTCGCCGCGTGCTGGTCACCGGCGGGGCCGGCTTCGTGGGCGGGGCCGTGGTTGGCCGGCTCGTGGAGCAAGGCGCCCGCGTGACCGTCCTGGACGACCTGTTCACGGGGCGCGCCGACACGCTGCCAACCTCCGTCCAGTTCGTGGAGGGGTCCGTGACGGACGCGCAGCTGGTCCGGGACCTGGTGGCAGACGCCTCGGTCGTCTTCCACATGGCAGCCCGCAACATCATCGCGAGCACGAAGAACCCCCGCGACGATTTCGAGACGAACATCGGCGGCACGCTCAACGTCCTGCTGGCCGCCCGCGACTCCCGGCCGGACCGGGTGGTCTACACGTCGTCGGCGTCCGTCTACGGCAACCCGCGCTCCATCCCGATCAACGAGGACGATCCGCTGGTCCTCCTCTCGCCGTACGCGGTGAGCAAGCTGGGTGGCGAGAACTACTGCAACGCCTTCTACGAGAGCTATGGGCTCCCGGTCGCGGTTGTCCGCTACTCCAACGTGTTTGGCGAGGGCCAGCGGCCGGACAATCCGTACTGCGGCGTCGTGAGCAAGTTCTTCGCCGCGGCCATGGCCGGCGATCCGCTCCAGATCCACGGGGACGGCGAGCAGACGCGCGACTACACGTACGTGGACGACGCGGTTGCGGCCACCCTGATGGCCGCGATCCATCCGCGCGCCGAGGGCGAGGTCTTCAACATCGGCACGGGCATCGAGACGTCCGTCAATGCGCTGGCGGCCGGCATCGGGGCCGCGGTCGGCCGGGACGTGGAGATCCGCCACGTGGACCGCCGTGACATCGACAACATCCGTCGCCGCGTGGTGAACATCGAGAAGATCCGCCGGATGCTCCGCTGGTCGCCCCAGGTAACGCTGGAGCGGGGCCTTGCGGACACGGCCGCGTGGCTGGCCCGCGAAGGCGAGCGGGCCGGCCTGGGCACGCCGGCCGGGGGCGCGCCGGGGTGAGTCGCGACGTGCGGTCGCCGGAGGGCGGTGCCGCCGCGGGGCGTGGCGTGGCTGGCGGCCGTGACTCGGCCGCGGCTGGGCGTGACATAGGCGCCGGCCGTGGCGTGGCCGCCGCGTCGAGGGGGGCCTGGCGAAGCCCGGTCGTCCGGCTGGTCGCGGGCCTCGCGGTCAGCGCCGCATTCCTCGCGGTGACGGTCTCGCGGGTGGACCTGGGCGAGACGGCCCGGGCGCTCGCGAGCGCCGCGCCCGGCGGCGTGCTGCTCGCTATCGTGCTGGTCCTCGTGGAGCTCACGATCCGGGCCGAGCGATGGCGGATCCTCCTGCACCCCTCGGCGCAGGTTCCCTTGCGTTCCGCGTTCGCCTACCTCACGGTCGGCTACTTCGCGAACACGCTGCTGCCGGCGCGCCTCGGCGACGCCGCCCGCGCCTACCTGGCTGCGCGCTCGTTCGGGATCTCCACGCTCGTCACCCTGGGGACCGTCGTGGTGGAGCGGGTCACGGACACGGCCGTGATCCTTCTCGTCGTGCTGTTGGCCGGGCTCGCTGTGGCGCCGGGCAGCCAGATCGCCGGCTCGGCCGCGGTGCTCACGGCCGTGGTACTGATCGGCCTGGCCGTGGCTGTGGTGGCCGCGATCGTCGTGCTCCGCTCGGGCCTCCTGGACCGCCGCTATGGGCGACAGGTCCGGGCCGTGGTTGCCCGCGTCGCAGAGGGTGCCGCGGCCGTGCGGCGCCCGCGCGGGGCGGCGCTGGTCCTGGGCCTCACCATCCTGCCGTTCGGGGTGGGGGTCTGTACGTTCGGGGCGATTTCCGGCGCGCTGAGCCTGCCGCTGGATCCCGCCGAGTGGGCGCTGGTCCTGGGCGTTCTGGCGCTCTCGACCGCGATCCCGGCGGCGCCGGGATCCCTGGGCACGTACGAGTTCGCCGGCGTGACCGTGCTCGGGATCCTGGGGATCGGGCCCAGCCAGGCCCTTGCCGCCACGGTCCTCATCCACGTCATCGCGGCGCTGCCGCCGGCACTGCTGGGCCTCGCCTCCACCCTGATCCTCCACGTCCGGATCGCGGACCTCCAGATCGCCGGGAGTGAGCTGGCCCCCGGCTCAGCGGAGGGGTAGCTTCGCCCTGGCGGAAAGCGGCCTGTTGGTGCGGGTTTCGGTGCGGGTTCGGTGCGGGCTCGCGCCGGCCGAAAGCGCGCAACAGGGCGGGCCTGATGCACGGTCGGCCTTCGCCTTGCATACGGGTGGGAACCCATTCTCGCGGCTGATGCGCGTTGCGGACATATCGACCGACATGAATATGTCCGCAGGCGAGCATACGCAAGACTGCCCAGCTCCAGGTCTGATGCGCGGCCCATCGGACGTTTGCATCACGGGCGCTTCCGAAGGCCGGGTGACACCGCGAACGGCACCGGCCCCGCGCCGGCCTCCCCGCGCGAGACGTGGCTTGCCCCACTGGATCCGCTGAGTTCATCGGGCAGGTTGGACGCCGCTCAAGGCGCGCCTGACCATTCGTTCACGGGCGCCCGTGTTGTCCCAGCTACGCGGCGGAGAAGCTCCGCGACGGCCGCGGCCGTCAGGAGCACCGCGACCGAGCCCGCGATCCCCGCGATGCCGCCGAGCGGGATCAGCGATCCGGGCACCGTCGACGGCGGGCCCGCGGCGATGACGTTGGCAGTTGCGACCACCGCCAGCACCGCCCAGGCGACCGCGCGCACGCGCCCCGACATGGCGGCGGCCAGGAAGATCACCGCGCCGTACGAGTAGCGCTCATGCATCGTGGTGAGCAGCGAGAACGCGACGAGAACCGACGCGGTCAGGCCAAGGAGCAGCCCATCGCGCGTTGGTCGGCGGAG
>JANXWH010000133.1 GCA_025351245.1 Chloroflexota bacterium
CACGCGGCGGCGGCGGCGGCACCGCCGGCGCCGACGACGTGGATCCGCTCGCCGGGAGTGATGGGCCGGGCCGCGCGGGCGGGCTCCAGGCCGGCGCCGATCTCCCCGGCGTCGCGGTGGATCACGGTGCCGCGGGCGTCCCGGGATCGGGGTCGAGAACCGGCTCCGTTTCCAGATCGGGCTCCGTTCCCGCCGCCAGCTCCGGGTCGAGCCCGGGTTCCGAGCCGGGTTCAGTCACTGGTCCGGCGGCATCCGCTCCGAGATCCGGCCGCCCGTCGGACCCTGCGTCGGGCTCCGGCGCCGGCTCGGGCTCCGGTACCGGCTCCGGCTCAGGCTCCGTTCCCGTCGTCGCGGCCGAGCCGATGGCCGCCTCGGCCTCCGGTGCCGCCTCGGGCTCTGGTGCCGGCGCAGTCTCGGGTGTCGCCTCGGCCTCCGGTGCCGCCTCGGGCTCTGGTGCCGCATCCGGCCCAGGCTCCCCTTCGGGCTCCGGCGGCCCCGCGACGATCGCGGGCTCCGCCTCCGCGATCCGGTCGACGGAGACCCAGCGACGGTCGACCACCAGGTGGAGGACGGTCGGGCGGGCCGCCGCGAGAGCCGCTCGAAGCGCCGGTTCGAACGCATCGTCCTGTTCGATGCGGGCGCCCAGGGCGCCGTAGCCCTCCGCGACCCGGACCCAGTCGACCGGGCCGAGATCGGTGGCCACCGGCGTGAGGCCGCGCCGCACCTGGTGGTCGTGGATGGTGCCGTAGCGTTCGTTGTCGAAGACCAGCACCACCGGGTGGACGCCGACGCGGACGGCGGTCTCCAACTCCGCGATGGTCATCCCGGCCCCGCCATCGCCGGCCAGCGCGACGACGGGTCGTCCCGGAGCCGCGAGCGACGCCGCGACCGCGGCCGGGATCGCGAAGCCCATCGCGCCTGCCGTCGTGCCGAGGAACGTGCCCGGCCTGCGCAGGATCAGGCCGCGCGCGGCCCAGCCGCCGAAGTTCCCCGCGTCCGTCGTGACGATCGTGTCCGGCGAAAGGACTCGGTTGAGGGTCGCGACGACGCGGCCCGGATGCACGCCCGGCCCGTCCCAGGTGGCATCGTCGACGCGGCGAGCGTCCTCGTACGCGGAGCGATCGGCGGCCGTCGCGGCCCGCCGTCGCTCCAGGCCCGCGGCATCGAGCACGCCTGCACCAAGGACGCGGCGTGCCTCCCGAAGGAACGTGCGGGCGTCGGCAGCCAGCGCCAGGGTCGGCGGCGCGAGCCCGGGACGCGACCCGAGCGGCTCCGCGTCCACGTGCGCCCAGCGCGTCCCGGGAGCCGGGATCGCGTGGTGATACGTGGCGACCTGGTTGAGGCGGCAGCCGATCACGAGGATCGCATCGGCATCCTCCAGCCGGCGCCGAACCGTCGGCGCTGCGAAGTAGCCGCTCATCCCGAGGTAAAGCGGGTTGTCGTTCGGGAAGACGTCCGGACGTCGCCACGCGGCGATCACGGGCACGTCCACGAACTCGGCCAGTCGAACGAGGTCCGCCGTCGCCCGCGAACGCAGGACGCCGCCGCCGGCCAGGATCACCGGCCGTTCCGCGTCGAGCAGCAGGTGGAGGATCCGGCGAACCTGCATCGGGTCGGGGGGCGGCGTGCGAGACGGCCCGAGCGCGGCCGCGGGCGCGGCGCGCGCCGGCGCATCGGCGACCTCCTCGTCCAGGAGGTCCTCCGGAAGAGACAGGAGCACCGGGCCGGGTCGGCCGGTCGTGGCGCGCCGGAGCGCCTCGTCGAGCACTGCGGGGAGCGCGGCCGCGTCGCGTACCTCGCGGGCCCAGCGGCAGTACCCGCCGATCGTGGCCGCCAGGTCCACCTCCTGGAATCCTTCGCGACCGCGGGTCGACCGCTCCACCTGGCCGATGAGCGCGATGACGGGGAGCGAATCCGCGTGGGCGACGTGGAGGCCGATGGCCAGGTTCGCAGCACCCACGGCCCGCGTCCCGAGGACCGCGGTCGGGTGGCCGCTGAGCGCCGCCGAGGCCGCGGCCATGAACGCCGCGCTGCCCTCGTGGCGCGTCGCGACAACCCGGATCCCGGCTCCCATGAGGCCGTCCAGGAGGGGCAGGAAGCTCTCTCCCGGAACGGTGTACGCGACGCGGACCCCGGCCGCGGCAAGTGCATCGGCGATCAGGCGGCCGGCCGTCCGCGGTGTCCCGGTCACGGACTTCCCTTTCCTAGCGGTAGTTGGAGAACTGGAGCGCGACGGTCTCGTCGAGCTCGCGCAGCCGCGCGATCACCTTCTGGAGGTCGTCCTTGCTCTTGGCGCTCACACGGACGGCGTCGCCCTGGATCTGTCCCTTCGTCTTCGGGAACTCGTCCCGCAGAATCTTCGTGACCTTCCTGGCGAGGTCGTCCGGGAGCCCGCTCCGCAGGCTGACGTGCTGGCGGACCTTCATCCCGCCGGCCTGCTCGATGGCGCCCCAGTCGAAGATCTTGAGCGAGAGGCTGCGCCGAATGGCTTTCGACTCGATCAGCTCGCGCATCGACTTCGCCCTGAGCTCCGAGTCGGCCACGATCGCGAGCGCGTCCTTCTCCTGGGTGATCTCCGCGGTCGCGCCTTTGAAGTCGAAGCGCGTGGCGATCTCGCGCCGGACCTGGTCCAGCGCGTTGCGGAGCTCCTGCGCATCGAATTCGGAGACCACGTCGAAGGAGAATTCGCCAGCCATCGGTTCCTCCGTATCGCCCAGCGCGCGCGCCGGGACCCTTCGGTCGTTGCCCCAAGTATGCCGATCGCGCCGACGCCTGTCCGTCAGGCGGCGCCGCGGGAGCCGCCCGCATCGGCCGGGTTCGCAGCATCGCCCGGTGCTGACGTCCCCGCCGCGATCGCCGAGGCCCGCTCCAGGAGGAGCTCGAGCGCGGCCCGTGCGCTCGCGGCCTTGTTCGCCTCGCGGTCGCCGGACCAGGCGAACCGCCGGATCTCGATCCCGGCTGAGTCGGCCACGGCCACGTACGTGAGGCCGACGGGCTTTCCGGGCATTGCCCCGGCCGGGCCCGCGATCCCCGTGATGGCCACGGCGAGATCGACGCCAAGCCGCGTCCGCGCCCCGGCGGCCATCGCCCGGGCGGCCTGCGCGCTGACGGCGCCGTGCTGTCGGATCACGATCGCCGGCACACCCAGGAGCTCCTCCTTGATGGCATCTGCGTACGCCACCACCCCACCCCGGACGTAGCCCGATGAGCCGGCCACGTCCGTCAATGCGTCGACGACGCGCCCGCCCGTGCATGATTCGGCCGTCGCGACCGACAGCCCGGCTCTGAGACAGATTTCCTGGAGGCGTCCCGCCAGCAGGCGCAGCTCCGGCTCGGCCATTCTCGCCCTCAGGTCCGGCTCGTCCGCTTTGGCGGATTGGGCGGCTGGAAGAGCCACGTCTCCGGCGAGCCACCCTTCCCGAGGATACCGAGATTCGTGCCGTTGAGGGTGAACGAGGTGACGCCGGCGCTGCCGGTCCTGACCTCGACGGAGGTCGTGCCGCTGAAAATAAGCGTCTGGCCGTCGTTGACGACGAGCCCGCCGCTTCCGGTGGTCTTCGACACGGCGCCGTCGACCCACACCTTCAGCCATGCGCGACCGCCCTTGATCTCCACGATCAGGTTCACGCCCTGGTAGACGACCGTCACGTTCCGCGTCAGCGTGGTGGTCTTGCCCTCACCGCTCTTCGCGGCGATCGTCAGCGTCCAGCGACCGGCGGTAAGGTCGACGTTGCTGGTAAACGACCCGTCATTGGCGGGCGTGACGTCGATTGGCGCTGGCGAAGCCGGCGTGGGTGCGGCGGACGCCGTGGGCAGTCCTCCCGGCGCAGGGCCCACGTACGCCGCGGCGATGTTGACCGTCGTCGCGTCGGTGGCGTGGCCGGCCACGGGGATCGCCCCGTTCTGGAACGTGGCACCGTCCGCGGGCGAATCCACCGCGAGCGTTGGGGCGACGACCGGGCTGAACGGGACGGTGATCAGGAGTCGAACCGGATGCTCGGCGGACTTGCCGGTCTTCGGGTCGACCGCGCTGACGTCGAACTGGTTCTTGCCGCGCCGGAGCTCAACCGTGGCCAGCCACGCCCCGTCGCCGGCCGCGGTGATATTGAGCGGGTCGCGGCCCGGCGCTGCGATGGTGACGAGGCCGCCGGCGACGGTGGTCCCGCGGAGCGCGTACGTGCTGGCGCCCTCCGCCACCTCCGTCACCGCGGTCGGCGGCTGGACGACGCTGAGCGGCGGCGGCTCGGAGAAGCGGACGAGTTGGAAGCCGATGTAGGCGAGGATCGCGAGCACGACGACCGTGACGACCGCTGCGACCACGACGCCCGAGCTGAGCACGAGGCCCTTGCGGGCGGCCACCAGGGGCCGCGGCACGACGATCACCGGCTCGGGCGCGTCCGCCGGTGCCTCGCGGTGCCATTGGGCGACGGCCTCATCCGGGTCGAGACCCAGGTATTGCGCGTAGTTGCGCAGGAAGCCGCGGACGTAGACGCCGCCCGGCAGTGACGCGTAGTCGCCATGCTCGAGGGCCGCGAGGTAGGGGCGCCGGATCTTCGTCTCGCGCTCCGCGCGAAGCAGGTCGATGCCCTTGGCCTCGCGTGCGGCAACCAGTCGCTCTCCCAGCGGATCGGTGCTTGCGCCCGGGCGCCAATCCATGATCGGCTCGCGATCCGGCTCCGCCCCGGCCGGGCGGGCGTGGTTGCGCGTCCTCATCGGTCGTCCCCGTCGTCGACATCCGCCGGTGCCACCGTGCCGCCCGCCTCGCGCCGGAGCACCTGGCGTGCGTTCGAGCCGTCGAACGTCCCGATGTAGCCGCGCGCCTCGAGTTGGTCGATGATCCGGGCCGCGCGGGCGTAGCCGATCTTGAGGCGCCGCTGCAACAGCGACGCCGAGGCACGATCGTACTCCTGGACCACGCCCACGGCATCCCGCAGCAGCCGGTCGGCGTCGTCGTCAGCTAGGTCGTCTACCGATCCGGTGGAGTCCTCCTCGTCCTCCAGGATCCCCAGGTCGTAGTGCGGCTCCGCCTCCGCCCGCCAGTGGGCGGTCACGGCGCGGATCTCCCGGTCCGCCACGAAGACGCCCTGCAGGCGGATCGGGCGCGGGAGGTCGGACGGCTGGAAGAGCATGTCGCCGCGGCCGATCAGGTCCTCGGCACCGGCGGCGTCGATGATCGTCCGGGAGTCGATCTGGGACGCCATCGCGAACGCGATCCGGGACGGGAAGTTGGCCTTGATGAGCCCGGTCACCACGTTGACCGACGGGCGCTGGGTGGCGAGGACCAGGTGGATTCCGGTCGCGCGCGCCTTCTGGGCAAGCCGGACGATCGGGTCCTCCACAGTGCGGCCGTCACGCATCATGAGGTCGGCGAGCTCGTCCACGATGATCACGATGTACGGCAGCCGATCCGCCGGGTCGGCCCGCGTCTCGTTGTACGAGGTGATGTTCCGGGCGGTGGCGCCGGCGAACTTCCGGAAGCGCATCTCCATCTCCCCGACGGCCCACTTGAGCGCGGCCTTTGCCCGGTCCGCCTCGGTAATGACCGGGACCAGGAGGTGCGGCATCCCGTTGTAGTCGGCCAGCTCGACGCGCTTCGGGTCCACGAGGATCATCCGGACGTCGTCCGGAGTGGCCCGCATGAGCAGGCTCGTGATGAGCGCGTTGACCATGACGCTCTTGCCGGAGCCGGTGGCCCCTGCGATCAGGAGGTGCGGCATCTTCGCGAGGTCGGCCGCCCGGGCGTGACCCGCCACGTCGCGGCCGAGGGCGAACGCGATCCGCGACGGAATCGCCGCAACCTCCGGATCCTCCAGGATTCGCCGGATCGCCACGACGTTGAAGTCCATGTTCGGGATCTCGAGGCCCACCACCGTCTTGCCGGGGATCGGCGCCTCGATCCGGATCGTCCGGGCCGCCAGCGCCATGGCGAGGTCGTCCGCGAGGCCCTCGATCCGACTCACCTTGATGGAGGGGTCCGGCTCCACCTCGTACTGGGTCACCACCGGCCCCGCGCTCCAGCGGATCACGCGGCTGGGGATGTTGAAGCTGGCGAGCTTGCCGACGATGATCGCCGCGTTGCGCGCGTGGTCCATGCCGACGTTGGATGTCCGCGGCGCGACGTCCTCGAGGAGCGTAATCGGCGGCAGGCGGTACTCCCGGTGCGCCGGTGCCCCAACCACCCCTCCCGCGCCGACCCCGGGCCCATCTCCGTTGCCTGGCCCACGTCCGGGCGACGTGACGGCCCCGTCCGGGAAGAGCGTCAACCGTTCCCCGGTGAACGGTGCCGGCGGCGGCCCGGCGAAGACAGATGACATCTGGGCGGGCTGCTCCAGCGGCGACGGGATCTCCGGTCGGGCGGCATCGCGGGCGCCTCGCCCGCCCCGGAGCGTGGTCCCGGTGCCCGGCCCCGCCGTCGCCTCGGCGCGTGCGCGGCGGGCCTCTTCAATGGCGGCCGCCCCGGCGCTCGCCACGGGCGCGGCCAGCGCACTCCCCAGGCCGCGGGCGCCGCGCCCGAACGGGGCCAGCAGCACGCGGACCGGTCGGTCCAGCGCAACCACGAGTCCGGCCAGGAGGACACCCACGAAGACGATGAACGCGCCCGGCGGGCTGACGAGGCGGCTCGCGAACGTTGCGAGTGCGGAGCCGATCCGGCCGCCCGAGCGTCCGTCCAGCACTCCGGCGTCCGCGAGGAGCGCGATCATGGCGAGCACCGCGGTGAAGGCAACTGCGGATCCCGCCAACGTCCGAGGCCAGCCCGCCCGCACGCCCCCCGCCCGTTCCAGCCAGATCCCGAGGCCGATCAGGACCAGCGGCAGGAGCCAGCGGCCGGAACCGAACCACGGCGCAATCACGTTGAGGATCCAGTCCGTCAATGCGCCACGACCCTGGAGCACGAGCCCGATGAGGATCACGGCACCCAGCACGAGCAGGACCACCGCCACCAGCGAGCGCGTGACGTCCGGCGAGAGTCGCGGCATCCCCGGACCCGGGGACGACCGTCGGCGGGGCGTCCGGGTCCGGGACCGTGCGGCCGGCTGGCGGCGACGCGTCGCCACCTAGACCTCGACGACGACCGGGAAGACCATCGGCCGTCGCTTCGTCTGCTCGTAGAGGAACCGCGAGACCCCGTCCTTGATCTGGCTCTTGAGGAGCGCCACCTCGCTGATGTGGTCACCTGGGTTCTCGATGGCCGTCACGACGCGGCGCACGGCCTCCGCCATGATCGGGTCCTTCTCATTGAGGTGGACGAAGCCCCGGGTGATGATCTCGGGCCGCCCCACGACATGCCCGGTCTGCTTGTCGACCGTGACGACGACCATGAACATGCCGTCGTTGGCGAGCGCTCGCCGGTCGCGCAGGACGACGTCCCCGACGTCACCCACGGACAGGCCGTCGACGTAGACGTAGCCGGCGGTCACGGGCGTGCCGCGGCGGGCCGTCCCATCGGCGAGGATCTCGATCGGCATCCCATTCTCGATGATGAAGACGTTCTCCGGCGCGACCCCGGTCTCGATCGCCAGGCGCCCGTGCTGGACCTGCATCCGGAACTCGCCGTGCATCGGGATGAAGTGGCGCGGCTTCGTCAGGCCGAGCATCAGCTTCAGCTCTTCCTGGCTGGCATGCCCGGAGACGTGGGCGCGCTTGATGGCGTGATAGAAGACGTTGGCGCCGGCCTTGAAGAGGTTGTCGATGGTCCGGGCGACGTACTCCTCGTTGCCCGGGATGGGGCTGGCCGAGACGATCACCGTGTCGCCCGCCTGGATCTCGACGAAGCGATGGTCGCGGTTGGCCATCCGCGCGAGGCCAGCCATCGGCTCGCCCTGGGCACCGGTGGTGCAGATGACGAGCTTGTCGGCCGCGATGTCGCCGATCCGCTCCTTGGCCACGATCCGATCGGCGTCGTAGGTCAGGTAGCCCAGGTCGCTCGCGATCCGGAAGTTCTGCTCCATCGAGCGGCCGATGACGGCAACCTTCCGGTTGAAGCTGGCCGCCGCGTCGAGGACCTGCTGGACGCGCGCGATGTTGCTGGCGAAGGTCGCCACGATGACCCGGCCGTCGAGCGGCTCCATGATCTCGCGGAACGCATCGCCGACGGTCCGCTCCGACGGCGTATAGCCCGGGTTCTCCGCCCGCGTCGAGTCGGAGAGGAGGCAGATCACGCCCTCTTCGCCGAGCTTGGCGAGGATGTGGAAGTCCGAGAGCCTGCCGTCGACGGGCGTATGGTCGAACTTGAAGTCGCCCGTGTGCACGACCGTGCCGACCGGCGTCCGGAGGGCGATCCCCATCGCATCGGGGATCGAATGCCCGATCCGGAACGGGACGACGGTGAAGGGCCCGATCGGGATCTGGTCGCCCGGCTCGAGCCCGATGAGCGGGTTGTTGTGGAGCTTGTGCTCCTTGATCTTGTTGCCCAGGAGCCCGCGCGCCAGGGTCGACGCGTAGACCGGTACGCCCGGGAACTCCGGGAGCACGTACGGCAGCGCGCCGACGTGATCCTCGTGGGCATGAGTGATGAGGAACGCACGGACGTTGGCGCGGCGCTCCTTGAGGTAGGTGATGTCAGGGATGACGAGGTCGATGCCGAACATCTCCTCGTCGGGGAACATCAGGCCGCAGTCGATGACGACGATGTCGTCCCCGTACTCGAAGACGTACATGTTCTTGCCGATCTCCCCTACCCCGCCGAGCGGGATGATGCGGAGCGGCGTGTCGTTGGTGGCGGGCGTCTGGCTTGTCATGGCCTCACGTGAAGAGCGTCAGTTGATCGGTCTCGGATGGTTGGGGTGGCGCGTCGGCCGGCGCGGGGCCGGCATCGGGCAGCGCCGGGGCGAGCGTCGCGGTCGTCGAAGGGTCGCGGAGGCGTCGCGCCTCCATCAGCGCGGCGGGGATCAGGGCGGCGTCGGCGAAGCTGGCGGTCTCGACCGCCGCCGCCCGCAGCGCGGCCGCCGGGTGGTACATGGCGAAGACCCGGGCAGTCGCGGCACCCGTTGCGGGGTCGACTGGTGCGGTGGTCCCGTGCGCCCGGCTGATCGTGGTACCCGGCATGAACCGGCTCATCGAATGCCGCCCCAGCGTCACCACAAGGGCGGGATCGAGCACCTGGAGCTGGCGGCGGAGGTACGGTTCACAGGCCGCGACCTCATCCGGCTCCGGGTCGCGGTTGTCGGGTGGCCGGCACTTGACGATATTCGTGATGAAGACATCGCTGCGCTGCCAGCCGATAGAGACGAGCAGGCGCACGAGGAGATCGCCCGCCCGCCCGACGAACGGCCGGCCCAATCGATCCTCGTTGACGCCCGGGCCCTCGCCCACGAAGACGACCTCCGTCATGGGGTCGCCCTCGCCGGGCACCGCGTTCGTGCGGCCGACGTGCAGCCGACAGGCCGTGCAGGCCCGAACCTCCGCCGCGAGCGCATCCAGCGCGGCGCGGCGTTCGGGGGCGGTCACGCCGGCGTCTCCGCCTCCGCGTGCGCGGCGCGGCGCGAGGCGGGCGCCACCCAGCCGCGCGCGGCGAGCAGCTCAGCAAGTTCAACGGCGTTCGTGGCCGCGCCCTTCCGCACATTGTCGGAGACGCACCAGAAGGCGAGGCCCCGCCCGTCCGGGATCGACGTGTCCTGCCGGACGCGGCCCACGTAGATCTCGTCGTGGCCGGCCGCCTCGGTCGCGAGCGGGTAGACATGGGCGGCCGGCTCGTCGCGGACGACCACCCCGGGCACGCCCGCGAAGAGAGCACGGGCCTCGGCAGGCGTCACGGCCGCGCGCGTCTCGACGTGCACCGCCTCAGAGTGGCCCACGAAGACCGGAACCCGGACGGCCGTGCAGGAAGCTCGCAGGTTGGGCAGGTGGAGGATCTTGCGGCTCTCGGAGACGACCTTCCACTCCTCCTTCGTGTACCCGTTCTCCAGGAAGACGTCGATCTCCGGCAACGCGTTGAACGCGATCGGGTGCGGGTAGACCGAGGCCTGCTTGGGTGCCCCCGCTGCGTGCGCGCGGATCTGGGTCTCCAGCTCCGCGATCGCGTCCGCGCCCGTCCCCGAGACGGCCTGGTACGTGTCCACGACGACGCGCTCGAGGCCGGGGCCGTCCCGCAGCGCCATCAGGAGCGGTACGAGCTGCATCGTGCTGCAGTTCGGGTTGGCAATGATGCCCTCGTGCGCCGCGAGGTCGTCGGGGTTGACCTGGCTGACGACGAGCGGAACCCCGGGCTCCATCCGCCACGCATTGGAGTTGTCGATCACCGTGCAGCCGCGGGCGACGGCCTGGGGCGCGAGCTCACGAGAGACGTCGGCACCGGCCGAGAAGAGCGCGATGTCCACTCCCTCGAACGCTTCCGGGATGGCCTCGAGCACGGCAAGCGCGCGCCCTGCCACCGGGACGGTCATGCCGGCGGAGCGACCGGAGGCGAGGAGACGGAGCTCCGCGAATGGGAACGCCCGCTCCACCAGGACCGAGATCATCGTGCGGCCGACGACGCCGGTGGCGCCGACGACGGCGACCGTGAGGGGTCGAGTGGTCGTGAAGGACATGGCTCCGCTGCTCGTGAAAGGACTGGCGGGCACGGCGGGAGTATAGCAGCGTGCCCCCGGTCTCCCGGGGGCACGCGATCTGTGGCGCGGGGCGGGCCGGCCCGTGATCGGGCCGCCGGGGTCAGCCCTTGGCGAGGTGACGCTGCATGGCGGCCTTGCGGGACAGGTTGACCCGGCCCTGGCGGTCGACTTCAGTGACGACCACCATCACCTCGTCGCCCACCGAAACCACGTCCTCGACGGAGGGGACGTGGTAGTCGGCCAGCTCGCCGATGCGGACGAGGCCTTCCTTGCCCGGGAGGATCTCCACGAAGGCGCCGAAGGTCATGAGGCGGGTCACGGTACCCAGGTAGAGGGCGCCGATCTCGACCTCGCGGGTGAGGGACTCGATCCAGTGGATGGCCTTGCGGGCATTCTCGCCCTGCACGGCCGCGATCTCGACGGTGCCGTCATCCTCGACGTTGATCTCCGTCCCCGTCTCCTCCTGGATCTTCCGGATCATGGAGCCGCCCTTGCCGATGATGTCGCGGATCTTCTCCGGGTTGATCTTGATCTTCGTGATGCGCGGCGCGAAGTCGCTCATCGTGTCGCGGGCGGAGGGCAGGACCTCGAGCATCTTGTCGAGGATGGTCATCCGCGCGGCGTGGGCCTTCTCGAGCCCCTGCCGGATGATCGCCTCGCTGATGCCGGTCACCTTGATGTCCATCTGGAGGGCGGTGATGCCATCCCGGGTGCCGGTGACCTTGAAGTCCATGTCCCCGAAGGCATCCTCCTTGCCGAGGATGTCGGTCAGGACGGTGAACGTCCCGTCCTTCTCCGACATGAGGCCCATCGCCGCGCCGGCGACCGGCGCCGAGATCGGCACGCCGGCATCCATGAGCGCGAGGGTGGAGCCGCAGGTGGCCGCCATGGAGGTGGAGCCGTTGGACGTCACGCACTCCGAGACGAGGCGGATGACGTACGGGAACTCGTCCGAGCTGGGGAGCACGGGCAGGAGCGCCCGCTCCGCGAGGTGGCCGTGACCGATCTCGCGCCGGCCGGGGCCGCGCATCATCTTGTTCTCGCCGGTGCTGTACGGCGGCATGTTGTAGTGGTGGATGAAGCGCTTCTCGGTCTCGGGGCTGATGGTGTCGATCCGCTGGACGTCCGAGGACGGGCCGAGCGTCGCGATCGTGAGGGCCTGCGTCTCACCGCGCGTGAAGAGGCCGGAGCCGTGCGCTCGCGGGAGGACACCGACCTCGACAGTGATCGTCCGGATCTCGTCGACGCCGCGCCCGTCCATGCGGATCCCCTCGGACAGGGTCAGCGTTCGAGCGGTCTTCTTGTGAACGAGCCCGAAGAGGGCCTTCGAGACGCGCGCCGTGCGGCGGGCCGCCTCCAGCTTCGCCTTCGCCTCGTCCTTCGACGTACGGTTGGTGCGGATGGAGTCGGCGATCCCGGCCGAGAGCGTCTCGAGACGCGCCGGCAGCTCCGCGGCGATCGCCAGGAGCAGGGCGGCCGTCGCCTCGGCGTCCGGGAGGGCGCGGTGCGCCTGCTTCAGCTCGATGCCAAAGAAGCGCGAGAGCTCGCCCAGCGTGTAGCTGGGGAGGTCCGGGTAGCCGTCGCGGGCGAGCGTGAGCGTGTCGAGGTAGGTGCCCGGACGGATGCGCGTCCCGTCGGCGAGCGCCGCCTCCAGGAACGCGATGTCGAAGCCGACGGAGTGGCCCACGAGGGTCGCCTCGCCGATGAATGCGAGCGCCTGCTTGGCTGCTTCGACAGGGCTGGGCGCGCCGGCGACGTCCTTGTCCGTGATCCCGTGCATCTGGTTGCCGAAGATCGGCCGGCCCGGACTGACGAACGTGGACCAGCGGTCGACGACCTTGCCGCCCTTCACGCGAACGGCGGCCATCTCGATGAGGTCCGCCATCTCCGCGTGGGTGCCGGTCGTCTCGACGTCCAGCACGACGAACTCGGCGCCCGCCTTCGCTTTCGCGGCGAAGTCGAGGACCGAGCCGGTGCCGGCCTCCAGGAACGGGATCCGCTTCGTCTTGCCGACGGCCTCCTGGAGCTGGAGCTGGAGATCGATGAGCGGCTGGAGCGCACGGTGGCCGAACAGGATCGCCTCGGCCATCACGGACTCGGGGAGGATCTTCGCGCCGGCCTCCACCATCATGATCGCCTCGCGGGTGCCCGACACGATGAGGTCGAGATCGGACTCGGCGAGCTGCGGCATGGTGGGGTTGATCACGAGCTCGCCGTCGATCCGGCCGATTCGGACTGCGCCGATGGGGCCGAGGAACGGGATCTCGCTGATCGTCAGCGCGGCGGACGCGGCGACGGTGCCGAGGACGTCCGGGTTGTTCTCCTGGTCCGTGGAGAGGACGGTGAGGACGACCTGCACGTCGTCCTTGTAGCCCTCCGGGAAGAGCGGCCGGATCGGCCGGTCCGTCAGGCGGGCGGCGAGGATCGCGGCCTCAGAGGGGCGCGATTCGCGCTTGATGAAGCCGCCGGGAATCTTGCCGGCCGCGTACATCCGCTCCTCGAAATCCACCGTGAGCGGGAAGAAGTCCAGGCCCGGGCGCGGCTCGGATCGGTTGGCGGTGCCGAGCACCACGGTGTCACCGTACGTGATGGTGACGGACCCGCCGGCAAGGCGGGCGAGCTTGCCTGTCTCGATGGTCAGGGGGCGTCCGCCGAATTCGACGGAAAAGGTGAGGGACACGAGCGTTCCTTTCTCGCTCGCATCGGGGATGGACCGCTGCCGGCGTTCGCGCCGACCTCCAAATGCGCGAAACCCGGGGTGCTCCCCCGGGCCTCAGCGCGTGCTCAGCGGCGCAGGCCGAGCCGTGCGATGACGGCGCGGTAGCGCGAGGCGTCCTTCTTCACGAGATACGCGAGAAGGCGCCGGCGGTGGCCGACCAGCTTGAGGAGGCCGCGGCGGGAATGATTGTCCTTGGGGAACAGCTTGAGATGCCCCGTCAGGTCCTTGACCCGCTCCGTCAGGAGCGCGATCTGGACCTCGGCGGAGCCGGTGTCGCCTTCTTTCATTGCGTATTCAGCGACGATCCGGTCCTTGGTTTCCCGCACGAGCGGCACTCGGTCCTCCGACACGAAAACTTGTACTAACCGTTCTTGCAAACGTGCCGAGAGTAGCAGGGGCCGGCGGTTCCTGCAAACGCACCGTCACGTCCTGCAAACACGCCGAGCCGGGCCGGGCCCATGGGCCGTCATCGCGGGCCAACGAAGGCGACCCGGAGGCGGCCTCCCGCCAGCGTCCCCGGCCGAGCGCGGACGCGGAGCGTGCCATCCCGGGCGACCCGGACGACGGCCTCATGCGCGCGCGCGGGCGAGCTTCCGGGCGCGATCGCCGGCTCCACGGTCGCTGCGTACGGGCCGGCCGGCGGAAGCGCGACCGGGACCCCGAAGCGCAGCGCCGCCTCCCGGCCGCCGCTCGACCGATCGACGATCTCCCCGGTGACCGCGACCCGCCGTCCCAGGAGCGCCCGGGCCGTGGCGAGGTCCCCGGCCACGATCGCGGTGCGGATCTCCGTGCTGCGCACCTGCCGGCCGCCGAGGTCGAACGGCGGAACGACCACGACCGCGAAGCCGTCCCGGGCACCCAGAGCGGCGAGCGCGGCGGGCGTCCCGCGTCGTTCGTGGCCGAACGCGGCATCCGGCGTCATCAGGAACCCCGCGAGGCCCGTCCGCGCCCGAATCGACTCGACGAACGCGTCGTACGGCGTCCGGCGAAGCGCCGCGTCGAAGTGCTGGACGATTGTCACCGCCACGCCCGCGTGTCCCAACCGGACGAGGCGCTCATCGGGGTCGCACAGGAGGGGCGGCGCGGCGCCCGCGACGATCTCGTCGGGATGGTGATCGAACGTCAGGACTGCCGGCACCGCGCCCAGGCGGCGCGCGGCCCGACGGAGCTCTCGGAGCAGGTATCCGTGCCCCCGGTGGAGGCCGTCGAAGACGCCCACGACGACCAGGAGCGGCCCATGGTGGGGACGAAGCGCGGAGAGGCCGTGCAGCGCGGCCGGTGGTCCGGAGACGCCGCGGGCCGGGGCCGGGGCCGGGGCCGGGGAAATGTGGTCCCGCTCAGCCACTCGGCGGGGTGCCGTCGCGCGGGACCAGGACCTTGTCGGGCACCAGGCGCCCACCGGCCCGCCGAGCGATCGCGGCCAGCGACCCATCTTCCGACAGGAGCCGTACCCGGTTCACGGCCGGCGAGTCCGCGGCGGGCCCAACGTCGGCCGGGGCTGAGGAAACCGCCGGAAGGCGGCCGCCCTCGCCGATCCAGCCGCCGTGCGCGACCACGACGAGCTCGTCCGGGCGGAGCGTCACGGCGGGGAGATCGTCGAGACCCGTCCCGACCGGTCGGAGCAGGCCGGCGAACCGCCCGTTCGCCGCCGCCTCCCGCGCAACGTCGAGGCTGATGGCGTCGGCGAGCGTGAACGGTCCCGCCGCGGTGCGGCGGAGCGCCCCGAGATAGGCCGCGCTGCCGACGGCCGCCCCGAGATCGCGCGCGAGCGCCCGGACGTAGGTCCCGGCGGAGCAGGCCACGTCGATCACCGCGAGCGGGTGGTCGCGGTCGGTTTCGTCCCAGCGCTCCAGCGCCAGCGCATGGAACGTGGTCTCGCGTGCGGGCAGCTCGGGCGCGTGGCCGGCCCGGGCCAGGGCGTAGGCTCGCCGCCCGCCGATCTTGCGTGCGGAGAAGGCCGGCGGCAGCTGGAGGTGCGTCCCGAGGAAGCCGGCCAGGGCGGCCTCGACCGCTGCCTGGGTCGGGGCCGGCGGGTTGCTCGGCGTCAGCTCGCCCTCCAGGTCGTCGGTGGTCGACGAGGCACCGAAGCAGACCGTCGCCCGGTACGCCTTGCGCGCACCCAGGTGGAACTCGACCACGCGCGTCCCGAGGCCAAGGTAGAGCGGGAGCACACCCGACGCGAACGGATCCAGCGTCCCGCCGTGGCCGATCCGCTTCGTGCCGGCAAGGCGCCGGACGAGCGCGACGACATCGTGCGAGGTTGGCCCAACCGGCTTGTCCACCACGAGGATGCCGTTGAGTCCCGCGTCGACGCGCCGCGAGCGGCGTTCACCCACGCCGTCGGCCGCGGCGACCTGGCGCTCGTCGGTCACCGGACCACCGCCCGGGCGAACCGGATGGCCTCCGGGATGACGGCCGCAACTGCCTCGGCCAGCGGGAGGGCGAGCGAGGCGCCCGCGGCCCGGGGGTGCCCACCGCCGCCCCAGGTCCCGCAAAGGGCCGTGGCGTCCACGCCGCCGGGCACCGTGCGAACCGAGAGCCGGGTCGCGTCCTCCTTTTCCTTGAGCAGGAGGGCGACCTCGGCGGTCTCCGACTGGGCGAGGAGGTCGATGATCCCCTCGGAGTGCTCCGAGCGCGCCCCCGTCGCCACGAGGTCCGCGAGCTCCATCGTCGAGGCGATCACGAGGCCGTCGGCGTGGGACTGCAGCCGCCCGAGGACTCGCCCGAAGAGCGCCAGCTGCGCATCCGGCTTCGTGCGGTAGAGGCGCCGGCTGATCTCGGAGAGCGGCGCGCCCGCCTCCACGAGCGCGGCCGCCACCTGGAGCGTCCGGGGCGTCGCGTTCGGGTGGGCGAAGGTGGCGGTGTCCATCACGATCCCCGCTGTCAGCGCCGCGGCCAGCCTTCCCTCCCCCGCCGTCAGGGGCACGCCGAGCCGCGTGGCGAGGAGCGCCACCATCTCGCATGTCGCCGCGGCCCCCGGGTCGATCCAGGCGAGGTCCCCGGACCCGTCATTGCTGGCGTGATGGTCGATGGTGAGGAGCGGCGTCGTGGCGAAGAGCGCGGCGTTGCGGTCGCGGATCGCGCCCACCCGGGAGAGGTCGCCACAGTCGCACAGGACAACAAGGTCGTAGGCCACGTCCGGCTCGGGGTCGGTCCGGACGGTGTCGCTGCCGTCGAGGAAGCGGTATAGATCCGGCACGGCGTCCGCGGCGGCCACGGTGGCCCGCGCGCCGAGGGCTTCGGCGAGCATGCCGATCGCGAGAGCCGCCCCCAGCGCGTCCGCGTCCGGGCTCTCGTGGCCGATGGCCAGCACCCGCCGCGCCCCGCGCAGGCGCTCCACCACGGCGTCGGGAACCACCGCGGCCAGCGGTCGCAGGTCGATGGGCATCTAGCCGGTCCGGCGAGGTCGTCTGGCGGGCGACGGCGGCCGCCTGCCAGACGTGGGGAGGTTCCGGGGTCCGCCTTCCTTCCGGCGGCGACGCGCGAATGGGACGCCGGCGCGCTCACCGACCTGGCCGGGCGCGTGGGTCTCCCCGGGGCCCGGATCGGCCCCCGGCTCTTGCTCGGGCTCCGGCGTGTCACCCTCCCGTGGCAGGCGCGCGACGGGCGTCGGGAGCGACTCCTTCACGGGTGCGTCCGCGAGCGATGCCGCCCGGGGCGCGTCGCCGTGCTCCAGCTCTTCGAGGATCTGGAGGAGGCGGGTGCCGCGCTCCATCGAGGCGTCGAGCTCAACGTGGAGCGCGGGGATCCGTCGGAGGCGGAGCCGGACGCCCAGCTCGCGCCGGACGAACCCCATGGCCCGATCCAGGGCCGCCAGCGCCTCGCGCCGCTCGGCGGCGTCGCCGATGACGCTGACCCAGACCTTGGCGTGCGAAAGGTCGGACGTCGTCTCGACGTCCGTCACCGTCGCGAACCCGATCCGGGGATCGGCGACCTCCCTGGCCAGGATCGCGCCGATCTCCTGGCGAAGAAGCTCGTCGACCCGGTCCGTGCGTTGGCTCATGGCCGGCCGCTACCGAAGGCTCGAGCGGCTCACCGACTGCTGGGTGAACGCCTCGATGATGTCGCCCTCCGCGAGATCGTGGAACCCGGCCAGGCCGATGCCGCACTCGTAGCCCTGGGCGACGTCGCGAACGTCGTCACGGAAGCGCCGCAGCGAGTCCAGCTTGTCCGTGGCGATCAGCTTGGCGTTGCGGTAGACCCGGACGCCGGCGGTCCGCGGGATGTGGCCGTCCGTCACGAACGAGCCCGCGATGACCGTGCTCTTGCCCACCCGGAAGATCTGGCGGACCTCCGCGCGACCCTCCACCTGCTCCACGATCTCCGGCTCGAGCATTCCCTTGAGGGCGGCCTCGATGTCGTCGGTGAGCTTGTAGATGATGTCGTAGAGGCGGACGTCGACCTTTTCGGCCTCCGCCGTCCGGCGGGCCTGCGGGTCCAGCTTCGTGTTGAAGCCCACGACGATGGCGTTGGACGCCGAGGCGAGCAGGATGTCGTTGTCGGTGATGTCGCCGGTTCCCTCGTGGAGGACGCTGATGCGGACCTCGTCGGAGATGATCTGCCCCAGCGCGTGCGTGATCGCCCCCAGCGAGCCGGAGACGTCCGCCTTCAGGATGATCCGGAGCTCCTTGGACTGGCCCTCCTGGAACTGGTTGAAGAGGTCCTCGAGGGTCGCCTTCTGACTGGTCCCCGTCTGTGCGGCGGCCGCATTGCGGGTCTGCTCAACCATGGCCCGGGCGGTCTTCTCGTCCGCGACGACGCGCAGGATGTCGCCGGCCTGGGGCACCTCGTCGAGCCCGAGAACGAGCGCCGCGGACGATGGGCCGGCCGTCAGGATCCGCATGCCGGCCGCGTTCTCCAGCGCCTTGACCTTGCCGTAGGTCTTGCCGACCACGACGATGTTGCCGATCCGGAGCGTACCCGTCTGGACGACGACGGTGGCCACGGGGCCACGGCCCCTGTCCAGCTCGGCCTCGATGATCGTCCCGATCGCCTCGCGCTTCGGGTTCGCCTTGAGCTCCTGGAGGTCGGCGACCAGGTTCACCATGTCGAACAGGTCGTCGAGGCCCTGGCCCGTCTTTGCCGAGACCGGCACGAGCGGGACGTCGCCGCCGTACTCCTCGATGACGACGTTCGCCTCGGTGAGCTCGGTCTTGACGCGATCCAGGTTCGCGTCCGGCTTGTCGATCTTGTTGAGGGCAATGATGATCGGCACCTTGGCCGCCCGGGCGTGGCTGATCGCCTCGAGCGTCTGGGGCATGACGCCGTCGTCCGCCGCAACCACGATGATCGCGATGTCCGTGACCTTGGCGCCGCGGGCGCGCATGGCCGTGAATGCCTCGTGACCGGGCGTGTCCAGGAAAACGACCTTCTTGTTGTCCTTGACGATCTCCGACGCGCCGATGTGCTGGGTGATCCCGCCGCGCTCCCCGGCCGCCACGGCGGTGCTCCGGATCGCGTCGAGCAGGCTCGTCTTGCCGTGGTCCACGTGGCCCATCACGGTGACGCTCGGCGCCCGGGGCTGCAGGAGCGACGGGTCATCGTCGACGAAGAGCGTCTCCTTGGTCGCGGGGGCCGGCGCCTCCGTGCGCTGGTCCTCGGCCGTCGTGGCCGGCGCCTCCGCCTCCGCCGTCTCGAATCCCAGCTCCGTCGCGACGAGTGATGCGGTATCGCGGTCGATCAGCTGGTTGATAGTGGCGAAGATCCCGCTCTTGATGAGCTCCCGGATCACGTCCGCGGGGTTGACCGCCAGGACCTCCGAGAGCTCCTTGACCGTGATCGTGGGCGGCAGCACGACGGCGCTGCGATCTCGCGGCTCGGCGACCGAGACCGGCGTGAAGCCGGCACCCTCGCGTCGCTGCGGCTTGCGGGGCCCGCGGCGCCCGCGGGTTCCGCTCCTGCTCCTGGCCATTCAGGCCCCTCCTTCTTGGTCGTCCTGGTTCTGCATCAAGGCGGCGGCAGCGCCGACGACCCGCGGCGGGTCGAACAGCCCAGCCGGGATCGGGACCGCGAGCGCGCGTCGCAGGGCGCCCTTCGTCATCGCGGCTTCGTGGCAGGCCTGGTCGGCGCACACGTAGGCGCCGCGCCCGGGTGCCCGCCCCGTGGCGTCCAGGACGATCGCGCCGTCCGGCGTCCGAACCACCCGCAGCAGCTCGCGCTTCTCGCGAGGCGTCCGGCAGGCGACGCAGGTCCGGGTCGGATGCTGCCGCGGGGGCAGCCCGCCGGCTTCGCGCCGCGCTACGGTGTCACCTCCGCCGCGGGCGCGTCCGCGGCAGCCGGGGTCTCGACCGCGACGGGCGCGTCCGCGACAGCCGGGGTCTCGACCGCGGCGGCTGCCGGGAGATCCAGGGCGTCACCCGGCGCGGTCGCGGGAAGCGCCGCGGCCTCGTGCGCCGGCGCGTCGCTCCGGATGTCGATCCGCCAGCCGGTCATCTTCGCCGCCAGGCGGGCGTTCTGCCCTTCGCGCCCGATCGCCAGCGAGAGCATCTTCTCGGGAACGATGACGTTCGCGATCCGGTGCTCCTCGTCGATGTGCACGGCCACGACCTGCGCGGGGCTGAGCGCCTTCGCGACGAAGATCGCCGGGTCCTCGTGCCACTCGATCACGTCGATCTTCTCGCCGGCAAGCTCGGCGACCACGGCCTGGACGCGGGCGCCGCGCTGGCCCACCGTCGCCCCGACCGGGTCCAGGCCCTCCTGGCGAGACGCCACGGCCACCTTGGAGCGACTGCCCGGCTCGCGGGCGATGGCCTTGATCTCCACGGTGCCGGCGTGGATCTCCGGGACCTCCAGCTCGAAGAGCCGGCGCAGGAAACCCTTGTGCGTGCGGCTGACCAGGACCTGGGGGCCCTTCGGCGCGCGGCGAACCTCCAGCACGAACGCCTTGACGTTCTGGCCGATCCGGTAGTGCTCCACGGGGGACTGCTCGGTCGTGGCGAGAATCGCCTCTGCCTTGCCGAGGTCGAGGATGATTGCCCGTGGCTCGACCCGGTTGACGGTCCCGGTGATGAGATCACCCTCGCGACTGGCGAACTGGTCGTAGACGACGTCACGCTCGGCCTCGCGCAGGCGCTGCAGGACGACCTGTTTCGCGGTCTGGGCGCCGATCCGTCCAAAGGCGTCCTGGCCGAGCTGCTCCGTGACGACCTCGTCGCCCAGCTCGGCATCCGGCTTGATCGCCCTGGCCTCGTCGAGGGTCATCTCCGTGAGCGGGTCCTCCACGACGGCAACACAGCGGCGCTCGCGGGTCACGAGCATCTCGCCGCGCTCCGGGTCGATGCGGACGCGAACGTCCTCGTTGCCCGAGATCCGGCGATACGCGGACTCGATCGCATCGGAGATCGTGAGGATGAGCTGCTCCCGCGGGACGCCCTTCTCGGCGTTGAGCTGGAGGAGGGCGCCCACGAAGTCACGGCTCATGTGGTGCACCTCCAAGCTCATGTTCGACGCACGGCGGCCGGTCGCGGCCGACCGAAAGAAAAACGTGGGGGTCACCCACGTCATGGAGCGGCGCGGTCGAAGTTCCGCGGAGTATACCCCACTTGGGGGCCGTCCTCCCTGTAGCCGTTCCGGACGACCGCGCGCACGCCGCCGCCGGGCAGTGCCGGCTAGGTCGTCGGCCCGGTCGTGGCGACCGCGTCGGGCACGCCCCCGGGGGTCGGGTAGCGCCGCGCTACGTACTCCTCGAGCAGCCCGATGAAGCGGGCCACGATGTCGTCGCCGCGGTACGTGGCGTGCAGCGTGCCGTCCACGAAGACCGGCGCGACCGGCTCCTCGAAGGTGCCCGGCAGGCTGATCCCGATGTCCGCGTGCTTGCTCTCGCCCGGTCCGTTGACGACGCAACCCATCACGGCGACCTTGAGATCCTCCACGCCGGGGTGGAGCTCTCGCCAGGCCGGCATGCGTTCCTTGAGGTGCGCCTGGATGTCGCGCGCCATCTCCTGGAAGAAGACGGACGTCGTCCGCCCGCAGCCCGGACAGGCGCTCACCTGCGGCGCGAAGCTGCGCAGTCCCAGCGACTGCAGGACCTGCTGGGCGACCTCCACCTCGAGCTCCCGCCCGGCGCCGGGTTCCGGCGTCAGCGAGACGCGGATCGTGTCCCCGATCCCCTCACTGAGGAGGACGCTGAGGCCGGCCGTGGAGGCAACGATCCCCTTCATGCCCATGCCGGCCTCCGTGAGGCCAAGGTGGAGCGGATAGTCGCATTGCGCCGCCAGCCGACGGTAGATATCCACGAGGTCGCGGACGCCCGACACCTTGGCGCTCACGATGATCCGGTCGTGGCCGAGCCCGGTCTCCTCGGCCAACTCCGCGGACCGGAGCGCCGAGGCGAGCATGGCCTCGATCATCACGTCCCGGCTGTCGCGGGGCGACGCAAGGGCGGCATTCGCCTCCATCATCGAGGTCAAGAGGGCCGGGTCCAGCGAACCCCAGTTGACGCCGATCCGGATGGGCCGGTCATGCTCGATGGCGACCCGCACGATCGTCTGGAAATTGTGGTCGTGGCGCTTCGCGCCCACGTTGCCGGGATTGATCCGGTACTTCGCCAGCGCCCGCGCCGCCTCCGGGTGGTCAACGAGGAGCTGGTGGCCGTTGTAGTGGAAGTCACCCACGATGGGCGTCTCGAAGCCGAGGTCCCGGACCTTCCGGACCATCTCCGGCACGGCGGCCGCGGCGGCCTCCGTGTTGACGGTCACCCGGACCAGCTGGGAGCCGGCGGCGGCGAGCCGGACGACCTGGAGCGCGGTCGCGTCGGCGTCCGCCGTGTCCGTGTTCGTCATCGACTGGACGACCACCGGGTGGGCGCTTCCCACGAGCACGCCGCCCACATCGACCGACGCGGTGGGTCGACGGCGTGGGCGCAGCTGATCGGCGCTCGTCACGGCGTGCCTCCCCCCACCTGCCGGGCGATGTCGAAGTACGTGATCCAGATGAGGAACCCGAACAGGAAGACGAACCCGACCAGGTAGGTCAGGCGCTCCACCGAGATGGCTGTCTGCTCCGAGAGGCCCCCGCCGCGCACACCCGCCCGGCGCAAGAGCGCCCCGCCGCGCGCGAGGAGGGACTTGAGGAGGAGCACAAGGATGCGGCCGCCGTCCAGGGGCGGGAAGGGCAGGATGTTCACCAGGGCGAGGTTCGCCGAGAGCAGACCGGCAAGGTAGAGCGTGAAGATCGGGCCGAGCTGCCAGAAGACGTCGCCGACCTGGACGGCGATCCCGATCGGCCCGGTGACGGGCGGCGCCTGGGTGGGATTGGATGCGATTGACGAGACGAGCGAGGCGAGCCCGTCGATGATGAGCCGGAACGCGCTCACGGTCCACGCTGCACCCGTCTCGACCGCGGCAAGCGGGTCGCGCCCGGCGTACGCGCCGGAGAAGGCCAGGCCCGCGCCCCGAATCCCGAGGGCGCCCTTGTCTGCGGCGACATCGGGTGGCCGCAGCGTCACTGTGACGTCGCGCTTGGCACCGTCCGCGGCGCGCACGCGGAGCTTGACCGTGTGGCCGGCCCGCTCGCGGAGCGCCGCAATCGCGTGCTGTCCGGCCTCCGGGCTCGGGAGGAGGTCGAACGTGGTCCCGTCGATCGCGAGGATCGTCTCGCCGGCCCGCAGGCCGGAGAGGTCCGCCGGGGATCCGGCCACGACCTCATTGAAGATGATGCCGCCCTGCGGCGTGGCGAGCCAGGCGATCCCGGTGAAGATCACGAACGCCAGCAGCAGGTTCATGCCGACCCCGGCGAGCAGGACCAGCAGCTTCTTCGGGAGCGCGGCGACGGCGAAGGAGCGCGGGTCGTCGGAGTCGCCGTCCTCGCCCTCGAGCCGCACGAAGCCGCCGATCGGCAGCCAGTTGAGCGTGTAGATGGTCTCGCCGCGGTCGCGCATGACCTTTGCTCGCGGCGGGAACCCGATCCCGAACTCGTGGACGCGGATGCCGAAGAAGCGTGCCAACACGAAGTGGCCGAACTCGTGAATCACGACGAGCGCGCAGAGGATGAAGATGAAGAGGAGGATCGTGATCGCCCCCTGGATGATCGCCATGACTCCTCCTACGCGGGGCGCTCGCCGGCGGTTCCCGACGCGCTGAACGCGGCGCGGACCTCGCGGTCCAGCGCGACGAGGTCATCGTACCCCGGAGCCTGCCCGGCACCCGTGCCGAAGCGGGCGACGGCATCCTCGAGGAGGCGTGGGATCCCGGGGAAGTCGAGCGTCCCGTCCAGGAAACGCGCGACGGCCACCTCGTCCGCGGCGATCAGCGCGGCGGTGGCGCGTGACCCGAGCATCCCGGCCTCGCGGGCAATCCGGAGCGCCGGGAAGCGCGACTCGTCGGTCGCACGGAACTCCAGCCGGCCGGCGGCCACGAGGTCCGCCGCGGCGGCCGGCGATGGCCGACGGGACGGGTACGTGATCGCGTACTGGATGGGGAGCCGCATGTCCGGGGTGCCCAGCTGGGCCTTGAGCGACCCATCCACGAAGCGGACAGCCGAGTGGACCACCGACTGGGGATGGGTGACAACCTCGATGGCTGGGTACGCCATGCCGTAGAGCCAGTGCGCCTCGATCACCTCGAGGCCCTTGTTGGCGAGCGTCGCCGAGTCGATCGTGATCTTCGCGCCCATGCTCCACGTCGGGTGGCGGAGCGCCATCGCCGGTGTGATGCCAGCGAACGCCCCGGTCGGCGTGTCGAGGAACGGGCCGCCGGACGCCGTCAGGACGAGCGCGGCAACTCCCGCCATCTCTTCGCCGACCAGGCACTGCCAGATCGCGGAGTGCTCCGAGTCGATCGGTCGGAGCCAGCCGAGCGGGCTGGCGAGGGGCCCGCGCGGGTTGGCTGCGGCATGCTCCGCGGCGCGGGCGCGGGCCTCGGCCATCACGAGATGGCCGCCAGCCACGAGCGTCTCCTTGTTCGCGGTGGCGACCACCTTGCCGGCTCGAAGCGCCGCGAGGACCGGGCGGAGGCTCACGATGCCACCCGTCGCGACCACCACGAGGTCGACGTCGGCGCGGGTCGCGAGCTCGACGAGCGCATCGGTGCCGTGGACGCGAAGCGTGCCGCCCGGGAGGTCGAGCGGTGCCTCGTCTCCCAGCGCGACCGCGGCCGGCCGAAACTGCCGGGCCTGGGATTCGAGGAGCGCCGCCTGCGAGCCGGTCGCGAGCGCCACGACGCGCCAGGCGGGAGCGAGCCCGGCCAGCACGTCGAGCGCCTGCCTCCCGACCGACCCGCCGGAGCCGAGGAGCGCGACGCGGACGGGCGGGCGCGACCGACCCGGGTCAGCCATGGACGAGGGCGACCCACGCGGCCAGCACGGGCGCCGCGAAGAGGATCGAGTCGATCCGGTCGAGGATCCCGCCGTGGCCCGGCAGGAGGGTGCCGGAGTCCTTGACGCCGGCCGCGCGCTTGAGGAGGCTCTCCGCGAGGTCTCCCGCCTGGGCGGCAGCGCCGAGGAGTGGCCCAAGGATCAGGGCCTCCCGCGGGTTGTCGGACGTCGCGAGGAGGACGAGCGCGACGGCCGCGGTGGCCCCAACGAGGCCGCCCAGGACACCCTCGACGGTCTTCTTCGGTGAGATCCACGGCAGGAACGACCGCCGCCCGATCGCACGGCCCACGAGGTAGGCACCGGTGTCGAAGCTCCAGACCCCCGCCAGGAGCACGAGGATCCAGCGCCGCTCGGGCAGGATGACCCGCTCGAAATGCCCCGGGTCCGTCCACTGGGTGGTCAGCATCGCCACGGCCCCCAGCAGCCCAACGTACAGGGCCCCGAAGAGCGTGGCCGACCACGCGGCAAAGCCGGCGGCGGGGTCACGGCGGGCGAAGGCTGCGACGGCCAGGCCGACGGCGACCACCCCGACGAGGGTGACGCCGTCGATCGCGTTGACGCGCGCCGCGAAGTCGAGGGCCGCCGCAGGCCGGCCCAGCAGGTGACTGCCGAGGATCGCCGGGATCGCCGCTGCCACGACGAGGACGGCCGCCCCCGCGACGACCCCGTGACGGATGACCGGCCGGCCCGCGAGCGACAGCAGCCGCCCGGCCTCGCGCGCCGCCACGACCGCGAGGAGCACGGTCAGGATGCCGACCCCGACGCCGCCGAGCGCGATCGCGGCTACGACGACCGGTACGATGACGATCGCGCTCAGGGTCCGCTCGCGCACGGGGTCGCCCTAGGTCCCGAAGCGGCGAGAGCGCCGCGCGAACTCCTCGAGCGCGGTGTCGAACGCCCCGGCATCGAAGTCCGGCCAGAGCGCCGCGCAGGAGTGGAACTCCGCGTAGGCCGACTGCCAGATCAGGAAGTTCGAGAGGCGTTGCTCGCCGCCGGTCCGGATCACGAGGTCCGGGTCGGGCAGGCCCGCGGTGTAGAGATGGGCCGCGACGGTGGCCTCGTCGATCTCGTCGGTCGGAGTCCCGGCCGCGACGATGGCCCGGACCGCGTCCACGATCTCGGTCCGGCCCGCGTAGTTAAAGGCGATGTTGAGGGTCAGGCGCGTGCCGCCCTCGGTCGCCGCGAGGGCCTCCGTGATCGAGCCCCGGATGTCGGCAGGCACCTCGGCCAGGCGTCCCGAGACGCGCACGCAGACCCCCTGCCGGACCAGCTCCGGCGTCTCGGCGCGGATCGCCTGGTCGAGCAGCGAGAACAGCCCCGTCACCTCGTCGTCGGAGCGAGCCCAGTTCTCGCGGCTGAACGCGTAGACAGAGAGGACGGCGATCCCGCGCCCGATCGCGTGCTCCACGAGCCAGCGGATCTTGTCGACCCCAGCCGCATGTCCCTCGAGCTCCGGCACGCCGTGGGCACGCGCCCAGCGACGATTGCCATCCATGATGATCGCCACGTGGGTCGGCCGGGGACCCGCCTCGGGCGCGTCGTCCGTCCCGGGCGCGAGCGGCTCCCCGTGGGCGGCGGGTGGCGCGTCGGTGGGCCGGGCCAGCTGGGCGCGGCTCACCTAGACCTCGAGGACCTCGCGCTCCTTGGCCCCGCCCACCTTGTCGACCTCGGCGATCTGGCGATCCGTGACCTTCTGGAGGACTTCCAGCTCGCGATGCGCCTCGTCCGTTCCGAGCTCGCCGTCGCGCTCCTCCTTCTTGATCGCGTCGGCGGCCTCGCGGCGCAGGTTCCGGATCTCGACCCGGGCTTCCTCCATCCGGCGATGGACGACCTTGACGATGTCGCGCCGACGCTCTTCGGTCAGCTGCGGGATGTTGAGTCGAACCACCGTGCCGTCGACGTTCGGGGTCAGACCCACGTCGCTCTTGAGGATGGCCTTCTCGATCGCTCCGAGCACGCTCCGGTCCCACGGCTGGATCACGATCTGGTGCGGCTCCGGGACGCTGATGCCGGCCAGCTGGTTGAGGGGCGTGGACGTGCCGTAGTACTCGACGTGGATCCGCTCGACGAGGGCGGTCGAGGCCCGGCCGGTCCGAATCCCCTGCAGGTCACGCTCCAGGATTTCGACGGCGCGCGTCATCTTCGGCTCGATGGCCCCGAGGACCAGGCTGCTCATGCGGGGGTACCTCCGGCGATGCGGGTCCCGACCTGCTCCCCCATTGCGGCCCGGCGCACGTTGTCGGGCTGGTTCAGGTCGAAGACGATGATCGGAAGATCATTCTCCATGCAGAGCGAGACGGCCGTCGTGTCCAGCACGGCGAGCCGCCTGGCCAGGACGTCCGCGAACGTGAGCTCCGTGTAGCGCTGCGCGTCCGGGTGGGTCACCGGGTCGGCCTCGTAGACGCCGTCGACCTTGGTGGCCTTGAGGAGCACGGATGCGCCGATCTCGACAGCCCGCAGCGCTGCGGCCGTGTCGGTCGTGAAGTACGGGTTGCCAGTCCCGGCCACGAAGATCGCGACCCGGCCTTTCTCGAGGTGGCGGATCGCGCGTCGCCGGATATACGGCTCGGCGACTTCGTTCATGGCGATGGCGGTCATCACCCGGGTCGGGACGCCGGCCCGTTCCAGCGCGTCCTGCAGCGCGAGCCCGTTCATGACCGTGGCCAGCATGCCGATGTAATCGCCGGTGGCGCGATCCATCCCGCGGGCGGCCGCCGCGAGGCCGCGAAAGATGTTGCCGCCCCCGACCACGATCCCGACCTGGACGCCGGCCGTCCGGGCGGCCCCGACCTGGCCGGCAATGAACGCGCAGAAAGCAGGGTCGACGCCGTACTGGCGCTCGCCGAGGAGCGCTTCGCCGGAGATCTTGAGCAGGACCCGGCCGTACCGAGGCGTCGACACGCGGCCGGCCGTCGCCGCGGTCCTGGCCCCGGCCTCGCTCACAGCTCCTCGCCGAGCGCGTAGCGGGCGAAGCGGCGGACGCGGATGTTCTCGCCGATCGTGGCGATCGCCGCCGTGACGAGGTCGCGAACGCTCAGGTCGGTGTCACGGAACGGCTGCTCCATGAGGCAGACCTCGGCGTACCACTTCTTGAGTTGGCCCTCGACGATCTGCGGCCGGATGTGCTCCGGCTTCTTCTGGGTGGCCTCGTCCGCCAGGAGGGCGGCGTTCTTCGCCTCCAGGTCCGCGGCGGGGATCCGGTCCACGTCCACGTAGGCTGGAGCGAGGCCGGCGACCTGGACTGCCAGATCGTGGACCAGCTTCTGGAACTGCTCGGTCCGCGCGACGAAGTCCGTCTCGCAGTTGACCTCGATGAGGACACCGACGCGACCGCCCGGATGGATGTAGCTGGAGACCAGGCCATCGCGCGCCTCGCGCCCGGCCCGCTTCGCGGCCGAGGCCAGACCGCGCTCGCGGAGGAGGGTCATGGCCTGCTCGAGGACGCCGTCCGATTCCTCGAGGGCGTGCTTGCAGTCCATGAACCCGGCGCCGGTGCGGTCGCGAAGCTCCTTGACGTCGCTCGCGGAGAAGTTCGCCATGGGTGGGTGCGTCTCCTGTCGGGTTCGGCCGGTGACGGGCTCGCCGCCGGCCGGGCTGGGATACCGGAGGGTCACTCGGCCGGGCTGACCAGATCCGTCGTCGCGGCTGCCTCGGCCGGGGCGGCGGTTGCCACTCCCGGCAGGAGCGCCTCCTCCTCGACGTCAGGCTCGAAGGTGAGCGACCCGCCGGCCGCGAGCTGCGCGACGAGATCGTCCGCCGAGGCCATCTCGTCCGCCTCGAAGGCTGCCCCCATCTCCGGCTCCGGCTCAGGCTCGCGGTCGCTACGGGCGGCGCGCTCGCGGCCCCCCTCGATCGCGGCATCGGCGATCAGCGAGCAGAGCAGCCGGATGGCGCGGATCGCGTCGTCGTTGCCCGGGATGATGTAGTCGAGCTCGTCCGGGTTGACGTTCGTGTCGCCGGTCCCGATGATCGGGATCTCAAGCTTGATGCATTCCGCGACCGCGATCCGCTCACGGGCCGGGTCGATGATGAAGACCGCGCCGGGCAGGCGCCGCATCTTCCGGATCCCGCCGAGCGAGAGCTTCAGCTTGCGCAGCTCCTCGGAAAGGACGGCGGCTTCCTTCTTCGACAGGCGGTCGAAGTCTCCGTTGATCTGGCGGGCCTCGAGCTGCTCGAGGAGGCCGAGGCGCTTCTTTATCGTCACGAAGTTCGTGAGCATCCCGCCGAGCCAGCGGCTGGTGACGTACGGCTGGCCCGCGCGCTCGGACTCCTCGATGATCGGCTCCTGCGCCTGCTTCTTCGTGCCGACGAAGAGGACCTGCTCGCCGCGGGCGGTGGTCTCGCGGATCGCGTCGAGGGCGAGGTCGAGGCGTTTGACCGTCTGGGCCAGGTCGATGATGTGGATCCCATTGCGCTCCGCGAAGATGAACGGGCGCATCTTGGGATTCCAGCGGCGGGTCTGGTGGCCGAAGTGAACGCCGGCCTCGAGGAGCTGCCGCATGGAGACGGTGGGCACGGGGATGGACCTCCTGTTCGGTTGTTCCTCCGCGGGCCCTGCCCCGGGACCGGGCTACGCTTCCGCGGCCCGGCACCGACCCGAAAGCGTGGTCTGGCACCGCGTGTGATCTCGCCGGCCATGTTCTCGGCACGGCGGCAACCACCGGGCGATCCGGCGGCCGGGGCGGAGTCTACCACAGGGTCTCGGCCCGGCCGGGTCGCGGCCGCCCCTCGCGACGGTCGATCAGCCGATCCCCCGATGGTGGCGAACTCGCGCCGGACCGCCGGGTGGCGACGGTGGCTCCAGGGCCACGAGATCCAGGCGGATCGGGAGATCCGGCAGGACCGTCCCATCGGGGAGCCTGCCTGCTTCGAGCAACCGGCCGACGCCGGCCCGGAGATGGGCGAGCTTGCGGCGATCGACCGTCTCCTCGGGCAGCCCGAAGTCGCGACGGCGACGCCAGCGCACCTCGACGATCACGAGGGTCCGCGGAGGGCCGGGATCCACCGCCACGAGATCCAGCTCCGATCGTCCCGCGCGCACCCGGCGGCCGAGGAGCCGCCAGCCCCGCGCGGACAACCGTGCGGCGACATCATCTTCGGCGGCGTCGCCCGCCCGCTGGGCGAGCGTCCGCGGCGAGGGAGGGTCGTGCGCGGCCATGCCGCACCCTACCCGACAGGGATCACCCCGGACTTACCTGGCCAGGGCAGCCACCGGGTCCGGGTCCGGCTCCGGCTCCGGTGCCGGTGCCGCGTCGACCGCTTCAAGGTTGAAGTCCAGCTGCACGATGCCCGCCAGCGCCTCGCGAATGGGCGCGAACGAGCGCCGGTGGTATGGCGTCACGCCGAGCGCCCGGAGGGCGGCCCGATGCTCAGCGGTCGCGTACCCCGCGTTGTGATCCCAGCCGTAGCCCGGATACCGCACGGCGAGCCGCGCCATCAGCCGGTCACGAACGACCTTGGCGACGACCGACGCGCAGGCGATCGAGTAGACGCACGAATCGCCGTCGACGATCGCATCGTACGGGCCAACGTCGGCCTCGAAGCCGGCGATCGGGAGGCCGTCGACCAGGACGTGGTCGTGGCCTCCGAGCCGGGCGATCGCTCGGCGCATCGCGAGATGCGTGGCGTGGTAGACGTTGAGCCGGTCGATCTCCGCCACGGACGCTGCGCCGACGCCGACCGCCACGGCCCGTCGCCGGATCTCGGGGGCGAGCGCCTCGCGCTGGGACGCGGAAAGCGTCTTCGAATCCCGGACGCCGGTGATCTGCCGGCAGTTCGGCCGGAGGATCACGGCCGCGGCGACAACCGGCCCGCAGGTGGGCGCCACCCCCACCTCGTCGACCCCAGCGACGCGGGTGGCGCCGGCCTTCCAGAGCAGCCGTTCGAGGCGCAGCGTGGGCACGGGTGGGGCCATCGCCGGACAGCGTAGCCGAGCCGTCGCTCCGCCGCGGAATCGAAACGGCCCCGCCGGGGCGGGGCCGCATCAGCCTGGCGTGCGCGCCACTATGGCGCGCCGTGCGTCACTTCGTACGGCGCTCGCGGAGCGTGGCAGCCTTGCCGACCCGACGGCGCAGGAAGTAGAGCTTTGCGCGGCGCGCCACGCCGTGTCGGACGACCTCGATCTTCTCGATCCGCGGGCTGTTGACCTTGAACGTCCGCTCGACGCCCACGCCGGAGGCGATCCGCCGGACGGTCAGCGACCGCGTGATCCCACCACCCGTCAGGCGCAGGATGGTCCCCTCGAAAATCTGCACGCGTTCCCGGTTTCCCTCGACCACCTTGGCGCTGACCTTGACGGTGTCGCCGGGCGCGAGGGTCGGGATATCGATTCGAATCTGGTCCTTGACGATCTCGTCGAGTACGTTCACCGGGTCGACCCCTGCTGCATCGGGCGGCCGGGACGGTCCCGCGAGCCGCGTTTCTGGGCACGATGGATCGGTCGCGGGAGGGCGACCGACGGCGGAGTATAGCATGGGGCGGACGCGATCACGGGACCCCGCGTCGATCCTCAGGGGGTTCGCCGACGCCGTCGTCCGCTTCGTGCGCGGTGCGTTCTTCGATGACGTCGCCGAGCAGGCGCGCCTCTTCGCCGCTGAAGGGCCGCCCGTCGAGGAGATCCGGGCGCCGCTCCAGCGTGCGCCGGAGCGATTCGCGGAGCCGCCACTGGCGCACGGCGCCGTGGTCGCCCGACGTGAGGATCTCTGGCACGCCCACTCCCTCGTAGAGGGCTGGGCGCGTGTACTGCGGATACTCGAGAAGTCCGCTGGTGAACGACTCGTCGATGAGCGAGCTCGACTCGATCGCGCCGGGCAGGAGCCGCAGCACCGCATCGCAGACGACGAGCGCGGGCAACTCCCCACCGGTCAGGACGAAGTCGCCGATCGACAGCTCGAGGTCCACCATGGCGCGGATGCGCTCGTCCACTCCCTCGTAGCGGGGGCACACGAGAACCAGGTGCGGTCGCGTGGCAAGGTCCTCGGCGCGACGTTGCCGGAACGGCTCGCCGGCGGCATCGAACAGGATGATCATGGAGTCCGGCCGACGCAGGGCAGCAAGCGCCGCAGCCACCGGCTCCGGCCGGAGCACCATCCCCGCGCCGCCGCCGTACGGGGCATCGTCGACGCTGCGGTGACGCCCCAGGCCCCATGCCCGAAGGTCGTGGACCCGAATCGACGCGAGGCCTTCTTCCTGGATGCGCGCGGGGATGCTCGCCGCGAGCGGCCCGGCCAGCATCTCCGGGAAGAGCGTGAGGATCTCGACCTCGAGCGGCACGTGATCGGCCCTCAGTCCAGGGCGATCCCGGGGTCGACTTCCGGCGCGGGCGGGCCCTCCGGGGCGTCGGGCCCGCGAGGCTCCGGGGCGTCGCTCGCAGAGGGCGGCTGGCTCTCGCGCTGCTCGCCCTTCCGGGGCCGCGGCGGGCGGGGCGGCCGAGGCGGCCGTATCTGGTCCGGCGTCGGCAGGTCCAGGGCGTCCGGGTCTGCCACGATCTCGCCCCGCCGCGGCGCCAGGATCCTGACGAACGGACGCGCGACCGGCAGGTCGAAGGCACCGCGCGGACCACCTTCCACGACCAGCATCTCCGTGCCGCCGGAACGGTAGACGTCCCGCACGGTTCCGAGCGCGAGGCCATCCGGGTCGACGACGGGACAGCCGCGCAGCTCGTGCCAGTAGTAGCTGCCGCGGGGCAATGGCGGGACAACGCCCGCGTCCGCCTCGAGGTAGACCGACAGGTAGGCGGCCGCCGCGTTTCGCGTCGGGATCTCGTTGAACCGGATGATCCAGCCGGGCGCGGCGGCCCACGCCTCGGCGACCGTCAGCGGCTCGGGAGCGCCCTCCGGGTACAGGCGCGATCCCGGCGCGAACCGGGCGCCCGCGTCGTCGGTGAGCACCTCCACCCGGAGACCGCCGCGCACGCCGTGGAAGCCGCGGACGAGCGCGACGACGAGTCGCTCCCCGCCCGCGGCCGGCTGGCTGGAGATCAGACTATCTCCAGCTGGAACTGCTCGCCGTCGCGGGCGCCGACGACCTTGAGGAGCGTTCGGAGTGCCTTTGCGACGCTCCCGTTCCGGCCGATCACCTTGCCCATGTCGTCTTCCGCGACACGGAGCTCGATGACGGTCGTGCCGGCCTCCTGGCTGACCACGACCTCGACCTGGTCCGGGTGATCGACGAGCGACTTGGCGACGAACTCGACGAGCTGCTGAGCGGCCATCGCGGGCCCCTTCCCTACTTCGCGGCCGGCAGGACGCCGGCGTTTCGGAGGAGCCGCTCGACGGTCTCGGTCGGGAGGGCGCCCTTCGCGATCCACGCCTTCGTCTTCTCGACGTCGACGGCGAAGTCAACCGGCTCGGTCCGGGGGTTGTAGTGGCCGAGGATCTCGATGGTGCGGCCGTCGCGGGGACTCCGGCTGTCGGCCACGACGACGCGATACGCCGGCTGCTTCGTCGCGCCGACGCGGGTGAGGCGAATGCGAGCTGCCATGTCCTTGTTCTTCTCCTCCTGCGTGGGTTGGGCCGTCGTCCAGCCCGGACGACGGCCCTTGTACGGGGTCCTACTTGAACACGACCACGATGCGGCTGGTCCGCGTGGCGGCCGGCGACTTGGCGACGGCCGCGAAGGCGTCGAACGGCTCGAGGAACGGCTTCACGTCCGTGTCGTACTTCGCCTTCTCGGTGGCCGGGATCAGGCCTTCGAGGCCCTCCCGCAGGCCGGTGATGTTGACGTACGCGTCCATGACGCCGGCGCCGCCTGCGACGTCGACTGCGTGCGAGTACCCCGCCTGGGCAGCGAGCCCGCCGCCGCCGGCCGTGCCGAGGACGCCCTTGACGAACTCGAGCGTCCCCACCGCGAACAGGTTGCCCTGGGCCGTTGCCGCGAGCGCCGGCAGGGCGACGCCGCTCGTGACCGGGAGTGTCACGACCGCGATCGTCCCCGCAGCGTACGGCTGCTCCGTGTAGGTGATCCCGGACGCGCCTCCGGCGAGCGCGAGCACGGCCTTGAGCTGGTCAAGGGTCCGCGTCGCTCCCGCGGGGTCCGTGGCGATGGCGGCCAGGCCGCCGCCCCAGGTGGTCCCATCGCGGGTCACGGCGATCGCCGTGTCACCGGCCCAGCCGGCCAACGACTCCACCCCGCCGATCGCGGCGAGGGCCGTGTCAACCTGGTCGAGCGTGCCCTTCATGGATTGATCGCACGCGATCCCGGCCTTGATGCCGGACCAGAGCGCGACGAGTGCCGGGCCGGCCTGGCGACCTTCGAACGCGACGAGCGTTCCCGCTGGCAGGCGGGCAGCGATCGCGCTGGCCGTGTCCTTCGGGGCGAAGCTGGAGGCGGGCGAACCCGACGGGGCCGGCGCGACCTGGTCCATGACGAGCACGCTGTCGGCAGCATGGGCGAACCCGGCCGACCAGTCCGGCAGGGCCGCGAGCGCATTGGTCAGGCATGGCTGCGGAATGGTGCTCGTGCTGCCGGCCATGGAGAGGACCGCGTCGAAGAGCGACCTGGTGTCGAGGTAGCCGAACCCGAGGTAGGCGCTCGGGGCAGCCTTCTTCGCGCCCACGAACGCGCTGGAGGCCGCGACCGGGCTGGCGCCCTTCGTGTCGAGGGCGGCCTTCACGGAGGCCTCCGGACCGAGCAGGAGGACCGTCCCGCGCGTGGCCCACGCGAGGGTCATGCCGTTCTTCTGGACCGTCGTGATCTGGCCGTCGCCGTACGTCGCGGTCGAGGGCGTCCCGCCGATCTGCTTCGCCATCCAGGCGGTGGCGGCTGCGACGTCCTTGACGCTGGCGAGGACCACGACGCCGCGGTCCGGCGCCTTGACCGATGACGGGTCCTTCTGGGCTGCGGCCGCCAGGTCGAGCACGTCGCGCGTGATCGCCACGCCCACCTCGCCGGCGACCCACGGCTTGAGGTCGGTCGTCCAGCTGATGCCGGACTTCTGGAGGAGCTGGTCAAGGGCCTGGTCGATCTTCGCGTCGAGCGAGGCCTGGTCCTTGAAGCCGGGGAACTTCGCGATGATGGCGCCGACGTTCTGGCGCTGGTCGCCGGGCAGGTCCGCGCGGCCTTCGAGGTAGACGACCGTCCCGCTTGGGATCCAGCCCTCGATCGCGGACGTCGCGCTGCCCGATGCGAGCAGGACGGTGCCCACCGAGACGACCCCGACGACGAGCGCGACCACGGCGAGCGCCACGCCCCACCGGGCGAGGCCCGCCGGGCGCGCGGGGCGGGCGGCCACGTTCGACGAGCCCCCCTGGTGCGGCATCTCGGAATCGACCGGGACGGGTGTGAACTCGGCCATTGCTTCCTCCCTCGGCCTCAGCGGCCGAAGACCCCGGGGAGCCGGCGGCCCCCGCGGAGCTGCTTCATGAGTTTCTGCATCTCGGCGAACTGCTTGACGAGTCGGTTGACCTCGACGATCGACGCGCCGGAGCCGGTGGCGATTCGGCGCCGCCGGCTCCCGTTGAGGATCGTCGGGTCGCGCCGCTCGCCCGAGGTCATCGAGCGAATGATCGCCTCGGTCCGTCCGAGATCGCCGCGGTCGACCGACTCCTGCGCCTGGCGCGCCATCCCGCCGAGGCCCGGGATCATCTCCATGACCTGTCCAAGCGGCCCCATCTTCTTGACCTGCTGGAGTTGGTCGAGCATATCTTCCAGGGTGAAGCTCCCGGACTGGATCTTCGCGGCAGCCTTCTCGGCTTGCGTCGTGTCGAAGGCGTCCTGTGCCCGCTCGATGAGGGTCAGCACGTCGCCCATCCCGAGGATCCGGCCGGCCAGGCGGTCCGGGTGGAACGGCTCCAGCGCATCGGTCTTCTCGCCCGTGCCGAGGAACTTGACCGGCAGCCCGGTGACCGCGCTGATCGAAAGGGCCGCGCCGCCCCGCGCGTCCCCGTCGATCTTCGTGAGGACCAGGCCGGTCAGCGGGACGGCCGCGGCAAATGCCTGCGCCACGCTCACGGCTTCCTGGCCGACCATCGCGTCGATGACGAGGAGCGTCTCCACGGGCCGGACCGCGTGCATGAGCTCGGTCACCTCGGCCATCAGGACCTCGTCCACGGTCAGCCGGCCGGCCGTGTCGAGGATCACGGTGTCGCGGACCTCGTGGCGTGCGTATGCGATCCCAAGCCTGCCGATCTCGGGCACGGGCGTCCCGGCCGGCGCGGCGAAGACCGGCAGGTCCAGGCTTGCCCCGAGCGTCACGAGCTGCTCGATCGCGGCCGGCCGGTACGGGTCCGCGGCCACGAGCAGGGGTCGGCGGCCGATCTTGACGATGTGGCGGGCGAGCTTCGCCGCTGTCGTCGTCTTGCCGGAGCCCTGCAGCCCGACGAGCGCGATGACTGCGGGGTTCCCCGCCAGGTGAAGCGTCCGGTCGCCGCCGGATAGGAGCGTGGTCAGCTCCTCATTGACGATCTTGACGACCTGCTGGCCGGCGTTGAGGGACTCCAGGACGTCGGCGCCGATCGCGCGCTCGCGGACCCGGGCCGTGAAATCCTTGACGACCTTGAAGTTGACATCGGCCTCGAGGAGCGCGAGCCGCACCTCGCGCATCGCCGTCTCGACGTCGGCCTCGCTGATCCGGCCGCGACCGGTGAGCGAGCCGAGCGTCCTGCGGAGGCGCTCGGAGAGGGCGTCGAACACGGCGGGATGCAGGCTCCTGTGGACCGAGGCTGTGACGACGCGGCATGCGCCGTCGCGTGGTGCGCGGGTTCTGGCGACACCGAGGCAGCCGGAGTGTACTCCAGCGATCCGCGGACGTATCCCGTCGACCGGCCGTGCCCGTCAGCCGAAGAGCGCCCCCACGAAGGCGGTCGGATCGAACGGGAGCAGGTCGCCAACCTTCTCCCCTACCCCCACGAAGCAGACAGGGACGCCGAGCGCCCGCTCGATCGCGAAGACGATCCCGCCCTTCGCCGTCGAGTCGAGCTTCGTGAGGATGATCCCCGTCAGGCCGGTCGACTCGTGGAACGCCCTCGCCTGGGCCAGGCCGTTCTGTCCGGTGGTCGCGTCCAGGACGAAGAGGACCTCTGGCGCCGCCCCGGGAAGCCGGCGATCGATCACGCGGCGCATCTTCGCCAGCTCATCCATCAGGTTCGACTTCGTGTGAAGCCGGCCGGCGGTATCGACGATCAGCACGTCCATGCGGCGGGCGACGGCCGCGTCCACGGCGTCGTAGACGACCGCAGCCGGGTCGGCGCCCGGCGCGTGCGCCACGATCGGCGCGCCCGCTCGCTCGCCCCAGGCCCGCAGCTGTTCGATCGCGGCGGCCCGGAAGGTATCCCCGGCGGCGAGCAGCACGGTCTGCCCCTCGGCGCGATACCGGAAGGCGAGCTTTCCGATCGTGGTGGTCTTGCCGGTCCCGTTGACCCCGACGACGAGGATGATCGCCGGCGAACCCGGGCCCGCCCGGTGCGGCACCCAGCCGGCTTCGCGGTCGACGAGCAGTGCCGTGAGCTCCGACCTGACCGCCGCCACGGGGCCGGCCCCATCTCGTCGCCGCCGCGCCCGCTCGACGACCTCGAGCGCGAGCGCCGCGCCGACATCGCCCGCAATCAGCGTCTCCTCGACCTCCTCCCAGGTCGCGGCGTCGGGGTCGCCCCGGCCGAGAAGTCCCTTGAGGCGGGCCACGAAGCCGCCTCGGCTCCGCGCGACGCCCGCGACGAGGTCGCCGTCCGCGGGCCCTCCGCCGGTCGCCGGGAGCTCCGCCTGTAGTGCCTGGCGCCCCGTGTCCAGCTGCCCGTCGGTTGGCCGGGGCGTCTCGCCGCCTGCCTGCGCGGTCGTCCGCGCGTCCTCCGTCTCCGCGAGCTCCGCCTCGAGCTGCGCTTCGATCGCGGCGTCAGAGACCCTGCCCTCGTCCGCCGGCTGATCCGGTTCCGTGGGTCGCCGTCGCCAGAACATCGGTCGTCTCGCTCCTTCAGCCGGCCGGCGCCGGATCGGGGATCGCGCGCTCGCGTCGTCCTTCGCCGCCCGCGACGCGGTCGGCGATCGCCGTCGCCTCGTCCAGGCGGAGGCTGATCACCCGGCTGACCGCGTCATCGTCGACCGTGACCCCGAAGAGAGCGTCGGCCGCCTCGATCGTCCCGCGATTGTGCGTGATCACCACGAACTGGGTCGTGATGGCGAGACCTCGGAGCGCCTCGACGAACCGACCCACGTTCGCCTCGTCGAGCGCCGCATCGACCTCGTCGAGGACGCAGAACGGGACCGGCCGGACTTCGAGCATCGCGAAGAGGAGCGCCACGGCGGTCAGGGCGCGCTCGCCACCGGACAGCATCGAGAGCGCCTGGGCCTTCTTGCCGGGCGGGCGGGCCACGATCTCCACGCCCGTCGCCGCGAGGTCGGACGGGTCGGTGAGGCTGAGCCGGGCGAAACCCCCGCCGAAGAGCTGCTGGAAGCGGCGGTCGAAGGCCGCCTCGAGCGCGAGGAACGTGGCCCGGAACTGGGTCGCGATCAGCGTGTCGAGCTCCGCGATCAGTGCACGAGTCCTGTCGATCGCGCGGTCCAGGTCCCGGCGCTGCGCCTCCAGCTCCTCAAAGCGCGCTCGGACCGCCGCGTACTCCTCGGCCGCGAAGGGGTTTGCCGCGCCCAGCTCGTGGAAGCGGCGACGCAGCCCCGCCAGGCGGCCGGGCGGCGGCTCTTCCCCGGCCGGGACGCTGACCGCCCAGCGCTCGCCCGCCCGCGTGAGGGCGGCGGCGAGTCGGGCGCCGTCGTCGTCGTTCGGCTTCCCATCCGGCGACAGGCTGGTCGCCACGTCAAGCGCCTCGCCGACGTCACCGTCGCCGGCCGCTGCGAGCGCGCGGACTCCGAGTTCGCCGAGCCCGGCGAGCTCCACGAGCGCCTGCTCGCGGACGACGTCGATGCCCAAGCGGGATTCGAGCTCCTGCACGGTCACGGCGCGCAGCAGCTCGTCCGCGTGCCGCAGCGCGTTGCGCGATGCGATGACGGCCGTCTCCGCGAGGCGGAGCCGCTCGCGGTCCGCGGCGTCGGCGGCCAGGCCGAGGTCGAACGCGGTCCGAGCGGCCTCCTCCCGGACGGTCGCCGCCGCCAGGTCGACCTCACGCGCCTGGCGGCGTGCCTCCAGCGCTTCGTCGCGGATTGCGAGCCCAGCCGCCTCCGCATCCGCCCGGGAGAGTCGCTCCCCGGCGAGCGTGGCAGCCGCGTCGGCCCGGGCACGTCGGTCCTCCGCGGCTCGGCGCTGGATCTCCCGAGCCGCTCGGTCCGCGGCAAGGCGATCGCGCCTGCTGCGCAGGTCGGCCGCGCGGGCCTCCCAGACGGCCAGCGCGCCACCGACATCAGGCGGGGTTGCCCCGCCGTCCGTCGCCTGCGAGCCGTCGCCGCGGAGGGCAGATCCCGCACCGGGCTCGCCGCCTGCAAGGGCCGCGAGCCGTTCCGCCAGCACGGCACGCTCGGTGGCGATCGTGGCGGCTCGGGAGGCGTGCCAACCTGCCTCCCGGGTCGTCTGCTCCGCGTCGCGCGAGGCCCGTCGCTCCGTGTCTTCGGCGGACCGGCGTCGGGCGGCCGCGTCCACCTCTGCGCGTCGCGCGTCAGCGTGGCCCCCCCGGGTCGCGGCAGCCGCCGCCTCGGCGATCGCGAGCCGTCGTGTGGCGGCGTCGCGCTCGGATTCAGCGACGGCGAGATCGCGACCGACGGCCTCGGCTTCCGCGCGGCGCTCGAGCGGCGTGTCGGCGATCCCGAGACCGACCGTCCCGGCCGCGGTCACGACAGCGCCAGTCCGGGCCGCCACGCGCCAGCCCGAAGGCAGCGTCCCGGCGATCTCGATCGCGTCCGACAGCGTCGGCACCCACGCGCAACGGGCGAGAATCCGCGAGGCGGTGCCCGCGACGTCGCCCCGCACAGCGTCGGCGAGCAGGCCTCCCCCGACCCGGGCGACGCCGGCCCGGACGCCCGCGATCTCCGCGGCCACCGGCGCCGCCGCGCCCGGGCCCGCGGCGTCGTCGAGCACCAGGAGGCCCCGCTCTCCGGTCAGCGAGGCCAGGTGAGCGCGCCGAACGACGAACGACCGGGCCAGCTCGCCAAGCGCAGCCGAGACCGCGACGCGGAGGGCCGGGTCCACGTCGAGGCCGGCGGCCAGGGCGCGGCCGCCCACCCGCCGTGCCGCCCGACCGATGCCCCGCGTCTCGTCCTCCGCGAGCCGCGTCTGGAGCGCCTCCAACCGACCCCGCAGCGTGGCGGCTCGGGCACCGGCGGCAGCCGAGGCATCGGCCGCACCGAGGCGCGCGGCCTCCGTCGTTGCAGCTGCCGAGCGCGCGGCGTCGCGCGCCGCGGCCGCGGTCGTCTCTGCCGCACGGGCGGCACCGGCCGACTTCCGGAGCGCCTCGAGCTCCGCCTCGAGCTCCGACGAGCGGGCCCCGGCAGTCTCGGCCGACGCGCTCTCGTCGGCCAGGCGTCGATCAACGTCGGCCATGCGACGCCGGACCCCATCCAGCTCGGCGGCACGGGTGATGCTCGCGCGCCGGAGGGCCGACTCGGCCTCAGTGCGTGCGGCCGTGGCGGCCCGCAGCGCCTGGGCCTCGCCGCGCGCCTCCGCGAGCGCGCGGTCCACGTCCGCCAGCTCCTCGTCGAGCGCCGGCTCCGGCTCGGGCATCGGGAGCGCAAGCTCGCGACTGCGGGCGGCGAGCTCCGCTTCCGCCGCCGCGCGCTCCGCGGCCAGCCGCTCGCGGTCTCGGGCGATCCCGGCGGCCTCCGCCGAGGCGCGTGCCGCGTCGAGCTGGTGGACCGCGAGCGCTGCCCGGGTCACCTCGTGCGCGGCCCGCGCCGCCCGCTCCGCGTCCGCGCCCGCGGCGAGATCGCGCGTCGCGTCGGCTCCACTGTTCTCGGCGACCTGCAAGGCGTCGAGCGCGACCGCGGCCGCCCGCCGCGCGCTTCCCAGCTCGCGGTCGGCGTGACGATGCGCCGACGCAACCGCGTTCCAGCGCGTCCCGAGGCGTGCGACAAGCGCAGCCGCCAGCTCCTCCCCGGCGCGGGCGCGCGTCGCCTGCTGCTCAGCCTGGGCAGCCAGGCGGCGCGCCTGCGGGCGCAGCTCGCCGAGGATGTCCTCCACCCGCGCGAGATTCGCGGTCGCCTCCTCCAGTTGCTCCTCGGCCTTGCGACGCCGCCGTTCGTGGCGGCGCACCCCGGCCACCTCCTCGAAGAGCGGCCGCCGCTCCTCGGGCCGCAGCGCCAGCGCCTGGTCCACCATGCCCTGGCCGATGAACAGGAAGGCATTCTCGGCAAGGTGCGCCGCGTCGAGGAGGTCGACGAGGTCGCGGAGGCGGACGCGCTGGCGATTCACGAAGTAGTCGTTCTCGCCCGAGCGATACAGGCGCCGCCCCAGCTCGAGCTGGGCGAAGTCCACCGGGACCAGCCCGTCCGCGTTGTCGAGCACGAGCGAGACGTCCGCCATCCCGAGCGCGGAGCGGCGCTCCGAACCAGCGAACACGACGTCCTCGGACCTGCGCGAGCGAATGGCGCGGCCCTGCTCGCCGAGCGTCCAGCGCAACGCGTCGGCGAGGTTGCTCTTGCCCGAGCCGTTGGGGCCGACGACCGCATTGATCCCCGGCGCGAACTCGACCACCGTTCGCTCGGCGAAGGACTTGAACCCCTGCAACCGGAGCGCGACGAGGCGTGCGCTCCGGCTCATGACGCGTCGGGCCCCGGCCCGCCTCCCCGACCCGCCGGACGGCGAGCGGCGCGGCGTCCGAGCGCGTCGAGGCCCGCCTCGGCAGCGGCGGTCTCCGCGGTCCGGAGCGAGCTCCCGGTCCCCGTCCCGATCACTTCCCCGGCCACCGCGACCTCCACCACGAATTCCTTCGCGTGGTCCGGGCCCGACGACTGCACAAGGCGGTAATCCGGACGTTCGCCCGACCGCTGGGTCAGCTCCTGGAGCCGACTCTTCGGGCTCTTGAGGGTGCCCGCGGGCGCATCAGCTGCGAGCTCCGGCGCCGCGAGGACAAGCAGCCAGTCGCGAACCTCGGTCCACCCGCGATCCAGGAAGATGGCGCCCGCCACGGCCTCGAACGCGCATGCCAGCAAGGCCTCCCGCGCTCGCCCTCCTCGCTGGGCCTCGCCCTCGCCGAGCAGGATCGCGTTGCCGAGGTCGATGCGGCGGGCCAGCCGGGCGAGCCCCTTCGCGCTCACGATCGAGGCGCGGCGCGCCGAGAGGACGCCCTCGTCGTCCGCGGGATGGCGGGCGTGGAGGGCCTCCGAGACAACGAGGCTGATCACCGAATCGCCGAGGAACTCCAGGCGCTCGTTGTGGCCCGGCGCTGCACCAGGGTGCTCGTGGAGCCAGCTTCCGTGGATCAGGGCACGCTCGAGCAGGCCGGGGTCACGGAATGCAATCTCAAGGCGCGCGGCCAACGCCGCGGCCGAGCGCGACGCTGGCGGATCGTCCCCCGGCAAGGGCCGGGCGCGATCAGCTGGCGTGCTCGTCGATGTAGTCGGAGGCGTCCTGGACGGTCCGGATCTTCTCGGCTTCCTCGTCCGAGATCTCGATCCCGAACTCCTCCTCGAGACTCATGATGAGCTCGACGAGGTCGAGCGAGTCCGCGTTCAGATCGTCGACGAACGAGGCCTCGGGCAGAACCTCCGCCTCGTCGACGCCGAGCTGCTCGACAACGATCTTCTTCAGCCGCTCGTACGTGGTCGCCACTTGCCTGCTCCCTCCTGGAGTCCTGCGGGTTCGTCGGGGTCTGGGTTCCGGACGGGCCCGTTGGAGCCACCGGCCGCGGTCTCCCTGGCGATGCGTCCGAGGACACCGTTCACCAGGCGTCGGGCCGGGTCCCCTCCGTAGACCCTTGCCAGCTCGACCCATTCGGCGATCGCCACGCGGGCCGGCGTTGCGGGCGAGTGTAGCACCTCGCCAATGCCCACACGGAGCAGGACGCGGTCCATCCGGGCCAGCGTCACGACCGGGTACTGGGGCGCCGCGGCCTCGATTCGCGCGTCGATCTCGTCGCGGTTCGCGGCGACGGCGCCAACCAGGAGACGAGCATAGACGACCGTCTCCGGGTCGCCCTCGGTCTCGGCGAGATGACGCTCCAGCACGACCGTTGCAGTCCGCTGGCCGAACTCGGCCTCGAACAGCGACGCGAGCGCCAGGCGGCGGGCGGCCCGCCGGGCGCGGGGAAGGTCGCCCCGGCCTCCGGTTCGCGGCGCCCGGCCGGCTGCGGGATCGGCGCGCGGCTCAGGCACCGACGCCGTCGACGATGACGCTGACGGCACCCAACTCAAGGCCGAGCAGGCGCTCGATCGCCGCAGCGACCGCGATCCGCACCTCCGCAACGAGGCGCGGCAACGGCTGGGCGGCACGCGCGACGACCACGACGCGCGCCTCCACGGCACCATCCCGCAGTCGGATCCCGACCGCTCGTCCGGAGAGGGCGCGTCGCCACGCCGGGCCGCCCCGCCCGACCCGCAGGACGCCCGGCACCTCGAGCGCCGCTCGCCGGACCACGTCGCGGATGACCGGGTGGCTGACGGCGAGCCCGGGCGCGGTCATGCCGTGGCCCCCGCTGCCGGTGGCGGTGCCGACGTCCCACCGGGTTTCCCCGCCGCGCTGGCTTCCGACATTGCCGCGGCCGCCACAGGCACCCGGAACGTCTCGCCGATCAGCTCCGGCAGGCGCGTCCTGGCCGCGGCCGCGCCCACGGCGATCGCGTGTTTCACCATCCGCCGCTTCGCCCGGCCGTGGGTGATGATCACCGTGCCGCGCACGCCCAGCAGCGGCGACCCTCCGAGGACCTCGTAGTCGAACGTGGCCCGGATCCGGTCGATCCCCGGCCGCATCAGGATGTACGCGAGCCTGCCACGCAGGCCGGCAGCGAACTCCTTCCGCCACAGGTCAAAGATGAAGCCGGAGAGGCCCTCGAAGAACTTGATCGTCACGTTGCCGAGGACCGCGTCACAGACGACGACGTCCGCCGGGTGATGGACCAGGTCCTTGCCTTCCACGTTGCCGGTGAAGTTGAGGCCGGACCCGTCCAGGAGCGTGGTCGCGCCCTGGATCCGGGCGTCGCCCTTCCCCTTCTCCTCGCCGATGGAGAGGAGCGCCACGCGCGGGCGCGTCACACCAAGGGCCCGCTCGGCAAAGAGCGATCCCATGTGCGCGTATTGGAGGAGGTTCTCGGCGGTCGAATCCGGGTTCGCGCCGATGTCGAGCAGGACGAACGGGCCGGAATCGGTGATGAGTTGGACCGCCAGCGCCGGCCGGTCCACGCCCGGCACGCGGCCCAGCCGCAGGACCGCGGCAGCCATCGCCGCGCCGGTGTGCCCGGCCGTGATCACCGCGTCCGCCTGGCCACGCTTCACGAGGTCGCACGCGACGAGGATCGAAGCGTCGCGCTTCTCGCGCAATGCGAGGGCCGGCTGCTCGTGCATCTCGATGACCTGGCTCGCCGGCTCGAGCACGACGTTGGCAGGCAGCGACGCGCCGACGAGCGCCCGAACGCGTTCCGGGTCGCCGACGAGGATCAGGTCGTCGTCCGGGCACTCGGCCGCGTAGAGGAGGGCGCCGGCGACGACCTCGTCCGGCGCGTGGTCGCCCCCCATCGCATCGATCGCGAGGCGAACCTTCCGGGCGTGCTCAACGCCGCGGACGGTCTTGAGATCCATCGGCGGGCTCCGTAGTGGGGGCGCCAAGAACGCGACGCCTGCCCGGCCGTCAGGAGGCGGCCTCGCCGCCCTTCTTCTTGAGATCCACGACCTGGCGACCGCGGTAGTAGCCGCAGTTCGGGCAGGCGTGGTGGGAGCGCCGCATCTGGTGACAGTGCGGGCATTCGACGAGGCTGGGCGCGGTGAGCGCGAGGTGCGAGCGGCGGTCGCCCTGCCGGGCGTGCGAAACCTTGCGCTTCGGGAGACCCATCGGGGTGGTCGCTCCTCTGGTGTCGGGCGGCGCGCGGGGGCGGGAACCGCCGGGTCGTCGGGTTCAGGGCGCGTCGTCGCGAGCCGCGTGACGGGCCGAAGCCGGAGTGTAGCGGGTTTCAGGCCTCCGCGCCCGGGTGGAAGTCGCGGAGCACATCCAGCCGAGGATCGATCGGCACGTCGGGGTGGGCGTGCGGGCCCAGGTTTCGATCGGCGCCGCAGAGCGGGCAGAGTCCCTCGCACTCCGGGCGGCAGAGCGGGACGATCGGCGCGGCCAGCTGGATCGCCTCGCGCACGAGCGTCTCGAGATCCATCTCGTGGTGGTCGGAGAGCCGCGGGACGTCGGGCTCAAGGGATCGGTCAAGCGGCTGGCCGGTCCCGATGTCAAGGCTGGGCAGAAACTCCTCGTGGAGCTCCAGCTGGAGCGGCACGCGCACGGGCACCAGGCAGCGCCCGCAGGTATCCGCGAGCGCGGTCCCGACGTGCCCGGTCACGAGGAGCCCGCGATTTGTCCGCGCGACGTGAGCGCTGCCCGCCATCGGCTCGGCCTGGGCAAGGCCTTCCCCGAGGTCGATCGTGACGCCTTCGAAGGCGAGGTCGCGGAACGCGCCTGGCGCTTCGGCGAGGAGTCCGGCGAGGTTGAAGAGGAGCGGGCGGTCGTCAGGCCCGACCGTCACCGCACCGAACCGCGGTCGTCCGCAACGACGTCGGGTTGCTCGTCGTACGGCTGACTGTCGACCGCAGCCCCCACCGGGCCGCGCCGCTCGTCGAGCAGCTCGATCCCGCCGCGGATGCTCTGGAGGGCTTTCACGACCTCGCCCTCCAGGTGGACGAGGACGTCCGCGGCGTACTCGTCCGAGCCGCGCCGGACGTCGGCTGCCTCCCCGAGCGCATCCTGGACGATCCGGACCCCTGGGCCTCCGCCGCCTCGGTCAGGCCCCGTTCATCGATGAGGAACGCCGCCTGTTCCTGCGCCTTCGCGACGATCCGCTCGGACTCCTGCTGCGCCCGCTCGAGAATCCGCTCGCCCTCGGCGTTGATGCGCCGGGCGGACTGGACCTCCTCCGGCACGGCGTGGCGCAACTCATCGACGAGATCGAGGGCCGCAGCCTGGTCCAGGATGACGTTCGACGTCAGCGGGAGCTTCCTCCCGTTGGCGATCATCGCCTCCAGGCGCTCGACGAAGAACATGATATCGATGGGACCGCCCTCCGCGCGCGGGCGTCGAGATCGCCCGGTCTGGGACGGATTATCGCACGCGGAAGGGCGTCTCCTCAGCCGCGGCCACGGCCACCAGGCGGTCCGCGACCGAAGGCGGGACCATTCCGGTGGGGTCGCCGCCGAACCGGACGATCTCCCTGACCAGGCTGGACGAGAGGTAGCCGTATTCGAGCGCCGTCATGAAGAAGACCGTGTCGATCTCCGGAGCCAGCCGGTGGTTCATGTGGGCCATCTGGAGCTCCGCCTCGAAGTCGCTCACGGCCCGCAGCCCGCGAACCACGTAGCGCGCGCCCAACTCGCGGCAGGCGTCCACGGTCAGGCCGGCGAACGGACGGACGTCCACGCGGTCCGCGAGATCCGGGAGCGCCTCCCTGACGCCGGAGGCGATCGTGGCCACGCGCGCGTCAACGTCGAGCATGGGTGCCTTCTTCGGGTTGACGAGGACGGCGACCACGACCCGCTCGAAGACGCCCAGCGAGCGTCGCAGCACGTCCAGGTGCCCGAGCGTGATCGGATCGAACGAGCCGGGGTAGATCGCGACACGCATCGCACGCTCCGCCTCAGGCGCCGAACGGCGGTGGCACGTCCTCCGGGGCGGCGCGCCGGTAGAAGACGACCAGGGTCTCGCCGAACCGGCGTTCCCGCGTCGATCGTAGCAGCCCCGCCGTCGGCGGCGGCGGCAGCTTCCCGAAGCCGGTGGCGACCACGAGAGCGTCGGGTCCGATCGGCCCGTCCGGCGCCCCGAGCTGCCGGAGGCACCCCTCGCGGAGCTCCACCTCTGCATAGGGCGGGTCGAGGATGACGACGTCGAAGGGGCCGTCGGCGGCGGCGGGACCTCGCAGGTAGGCGAGCGCGTCCGCGCGAACGACCCGGGCCCGGTCTGCAACGCCCGCCCGGCGAAGGTTCTCGGCGATCACGCGGCAGGTCCCGGAGTCGCGCTCCACGAGGACCGCGCGGCTCGCCCCCCGCGAGAGCGCCTCGATGGCGGCGCCGCCGCTCCCGGCACAGAGGTCGAGGACGGCCGCGTCCAGGAGCGCCGGCTCCAGTGACCCGAAGACCGCCTGCTTCACCCGGTCGGCCAGCGGCCGCGTCCCGGCCCCAGGGGCGGCCAACCGGACCCCGCGCGCCGAGCCGGCGATGACGCGGCCGGCATCGGCCACCACCTAGGCTCCCGTCGCCGGTTCGCCGGCCGCGATGTCGCGGAGCCAGCCGTGGTCCAGCTCGGCCGCAAATGCGGCGCCTGCCCGGGCCACGCCACCGCCGGCCAGCACGAGTGACTCTGCGTGGCGTCGGGCGGCCACGGCGAGCTCCCGGTGATCGGCCCGGGCGAGCGTGGCGACCCGGAGGCGCGGCAGCCCGTGCTGCACGTACCCGAGGACGTCGCCTTCGCGACGCTGCTCGAAGTCAACCTCCGCGAGCGCGAAGCCGTCGTTCAGCCGCGCGAGAGCGGACAGCCGAACCTGCTCCGGCCCGATCGGCTCGATCTCGCCGCGCTCCAGCGCGGCGGCGCGCCGCTCGTCTGCCGGCAGCCGGTCGCTGACGAGAACGCACCACCCCTGGTCGTTCGCTCGCCCCACCCGGCCGCGGAGCTGGTGGAGCTGGGCCAGGCCGAAACGGTCGGCGCCCTCGATCACCATGACGCTTGCGGCCGGGACGTCCACGCCGACCTCGACGACGGTCGTGCCGACGAGCACGTCCGCGGTGCCGTCCCTGAACCGCGTCATCGCCGCGTCCCGATCGGCAGGCCGCAGGCGGCCGTGAACCAGGTCCACAACGAGCTCGCGCCGGAGGCCGGCCGCCGCGAGCCGGTCCGGCTCGTTGAGGAGCGCCCGCAGGCGGTTCACCTCCGCCTCGGCGCCGGCCACGTCGTCGGGCGCATCGTCGGAGGCGTCGCCGGCCTCGTCGATATGCGGGACGACGACGAACGTCTGCCTGCCTGCCGCGGCCTCGCGCACCACGAATGTCCAGAGCCGGTCGAGGTGGTCCGGGTGGCGGAGGCCGGTCCGGATCGGCAGCCGCCCGGTCGGGGCAGTCCGCAGGTCGGTGACGTCCAGGTCGGCATAGAGCACCTGCCCGATCGTGCGCGGGATCGGCGTCGCAGTCATGAGGAGGACGTGGGCGGCCCCACCCCGCGTCTTCGCCTCGAGCGCGCCCCGTTGCTCCACGCCGAAGCGGTGCTGCTCGTCCACCACCACGAGGCCGAGACGTGCGTACGCGACACGCTCGGAGAAGAGGGCGTGCGTCCCCACGACCACGTGGGCGCGCCCGTCCGCAAGCGCCTCCAGGACGCGGCGCGACTCCGGGCCGGCAAGCGAGCCGGTGAGGAGCTCGACCGCGATCCCGAGCGGCCGGAGGAGGTCGTCGAGCGTGACCGCGTGCTGGCGGGCCAGGAGATCGGTCGGGGCAAGCAGGGCGCCCTGGACGCCCGCCCCTGCCGCCAGCGCCAGCGCGTAGGCCCCCACCGCGGTCTTGCCCGATCCGACGTCGCCCTGGAGCAGGCGGAGCATGGGATGCGGGCCCCGGACGTCGTCGCGGACAGCGTCCATGGCGCGCTCCTGGTCGCCCGTGAGGTCGACCTTGCGACCCAGCCGCAGCCCGAGCGCAGCCGCGAGCACACCCCGGACCTCGGCGTCGCGCGCTGGCGTGGTCGCGATCGAGACCGAGGCCGCGACGGCCCGCTCGCGACGCCGCCCAACCATCCCGACCTGGAGCGCGAGCAGCTCGTCGAAGGCGAGCCGCCGGAGCGCGGCGTCGCGCCGCTCGAAGTCGTCCGGGAAGTGCACCTGGGCGAGCGCATCCCCGATCCCGACCAGTCCCAGGCCGCGGCGGATTGAAGCGGGCAGGTACTCCGGGTACGGCGGCGGGCGATCGAGGGCCGCGCGGATCGCGGCGCGCAGCGTCCGGATCGGCAACCCGGCCGTCAACCGGTAGACCGGCACGATGCGGCCGACGTGGAGGAGGTCGCCGTCGGGCGGCTGGAACGCCGGGTTATCCAGGAGCACCGTCGCGCCGCGCTTCTTGAGCTTGCCGGAGAAGAGCAGCTCGTCACCCTCATGGAGACGCCGCTCCACGTACTGCCGGCCGTACCACTGGGCCTCCGCCGTGCCAGTCTCGTCGGCGAGATCCGCCGTGACGACCCGGATACCACGCCGGGCCGTGCGGCCGGCCCGGACCCTGAGGACGCTGGCCCGCGTGCTCACGATGGTGTCCGGCGCCACGAAGCGGAGCGCGTGCAGGTCATGGAGGACCCGCAGGTCGTCATAGCGACGCGGCAGCCAGAGGAGAAGATCGCGGACGGTTCGCAGGCCGATCCGGGGCCCGACTCGCTTGAGCACACTGGCGCCCGGCAGCCCGCTCGCCGGCAGGGGCACGCCGAACGGATCGGCCGGCGGGAGCGTCGCGGGCAGCGGCCGGGCGGTTCTCACGCCTTCCCCTACTCCGCGCTGATCAGATAGCGGTAGTGGGGCTGGAGGCCCGTCCGGACCTCGACGTCATCGAGCGCGGGCCATCGCGCGTGGATCCGCTGCGCGAGCCCCTCCGCCTCGGCGAGGTTGGCGTCGTCACCGTACCAGAGCGTCACGAGACCGAAGCCGGGCGTGAACGAGCACATCCCCTCAATGATCACCGTGGTGCGGTCGTCGCCGACGGCCAGCAATCCGTCGTCCGGGTCGAGCGCCATCGTCTGCCCCTCGCGGACCTGCCGGCCTCCGACCCTGGCGTCGCGCACGGCTGCCGTGACGAGCATCGTCTGGACCTCGCGGCTGGCGCGCAGCATCCGCTCCGCGTTGCCGCTCGCGCCGTCGGCGACCTGCAGCGCGAGCAGCGCCGCGAGGCCCTCGGCCGCGTTCCGGGTCGGCACGACCCGGGTTGGGCGGTCGGACATCTCCGCTGCCTGCCCGGCGGCCAGCTTCACGTTCGGGTTGTTCGGCAGGATCAGGAGCTCCTCCGCGGGAGAGCGGCGGATCGCCTCGAGGATCTCGCCGGCACTTGGATTCTGTGCCTGGCCGCCGCGGACGATCGAGACCGCGACCTCGCCGCTGAGCGCCACCTCCTCAAAGTAGGGCGTGAACCCATCGCCCGGCACGACCGCGATGATCCCGAGCGGCACGCGCGAGACGTCGGCGTCCGGGGCCGACTGCGCGGCCGCCTCCTCCGGGGCGGGGCTCCCGCCGACGGCCGCGGTTCGCGCCTCGCGGACTTCGTCCACCTGGTGGTCGAGGTCGACAACCGTGGCATTCACGATTCGGCCGACCCGGAGCGCATGTCGCATGACGAGATCGGGGCGCCCGTTGTGGACGTGGATCTTGGCCGCCTTCGCGTCGCCGGCCACGTTGACGGACTCGCCGGTGCGCACGAGATACCCGGTGATCCGGTCGAGATCCAGGAGCTGCCCGGGGAATGGGTGAATGAGGTAGACCGTCTCGTACCCGTGGTCGTTCTCGCCACGGGCGATCCCGGCAGGGACCGGGCTCGGAAAGGCCGGGACACGCATGGCGGGCAGGGGCGCCTCGCCGCGGAGGAAGCGGAGTGCTCCCTCGAAGAGTCGCAGGAGTCCGGCCCCGCCGGCGTCCACCACGCCGGCGTCCCGGAGCACGGGCAGCAGGCTCGGCGTCTTGGCGAGCGCTTTCTCGGCCGAGTCCGTTGCCGCGGCGAGGACGGCGCCGATGTCGTTCTCGCGCTCGGCCGCGGCGACAGCCGCCGCTGCGGCCTCCCGGATCACGGTCAGCATCGTGCCCTCCACCGGGCGGGGCACTGCGCCGTACGCGGCCGTGCTCGCCGATGCGAGCGCATGGGCAAGATCCAGGCCGTTGAAGCGGCGCCTGCCGGCGAAGCCCTCGGCGAGCCCGCGCACGATTTGGCTCAGGATCACGCCGGAGTTGCCGCGGGCCCCGAAGAGCGCGCCCTCCCGGAGTCGGTCGACGACCCCCTCGACGCTGGAATCGTCACGGACGTAGCGGAGCATCTCCGTGCACGTGGCGAGCATGTTCGAGCCGGTATCGCCATCCGGAACCGGGAAGACGTTGAGGGCGTTGATCTCGTCGACGTGGCGCCCGAGGTTCGCGACCGCGGCCCGGACTGCCCCCAGCAGCCCGGCGCCGTCGCAGGCGAGTCGGACCACGCTAGGCAGCCCCGGCCGTGGAGCTCGACCGGGCTACCTCCGTCGTCGGCGCCCCGTCGTCGTGCGCCGGCGCCGGGACCGGCTCCGGATCGACGTGGAGGGCGGCGGCCGTCGACGGCGGAGCCACCGCGGGCAAGCCGGACGAGTACGGCCGGCCGCCCATTTCCTGGACGTGGATCGCCACCGGGCCGACCTCTCGCCCGAGCGCTCGCTGGAGCCCGTAGCGCACCGCGGAGTCGACCTGCCGCGCGACCTCCGCAACCGGGACGCCGTAGGCGACGGTGAGCCAGACCTCCGTCTCGACGGTCGGGTGGAGCGTCACGCGGATCGCGCGACTCCCCAGGCCCAGCCGGGCGCGGAAGCGTGCCAGCAGCGTGGGCTCGGCAAGGCCGGTCACGCCGTAGCTGCCCAGCGCGGCATCGCGTACGATCTCGCTCAGCGCCCGGCGAGCCACGACGGCCCGACCCGGCACGGCACGCGTCGGCTCCTCGGGCATCGGGGGATCACCTCGCGGTTGGACGGCTGGACGCGGACGATGTGCTAGCATACAGCCTCCCCGGACCCCTTCCGGGCGGCGCTTCGGCGTGCCGAGAGGGGCGACCGGGACCGGCGGGCTGCCCGCCGACCGGATACCCCCGCACCTGAGGAACTCGATGGCCCGTAGCTGCGCGATCTGCGGCAAGGTCTCGATGGGCGGCTTCAACCCGCAGTCGAGTGGGATGAACCGCGTGCGTGCCCACCGCCGCTACCAGCCGAACCTCCAGCCGCTCGCAGTCGTCGAAGGCGGAACCCTGACGCGCAAGCTCGTCTGCACCCGCTGCCGACGTACGCAGACAAAGAAGAGCCGCTGACCCCGTCGCCGGGTCCCGTCGCCCCGGTCCGCCACCCGCCCGACCCGGCCTTGCGCCGGGTCGTTGCATGTCCGGGCCCCGCTCAGCGATCCGCGCTGTCGAGCCAGATGGTGAACGGCCCATCGTTCACGAGCTCGACCGCCATCGAAGCCCCGAACCGCCCACGCTCAACCTGCGTGCCGGTCGCCTCCAGCGTCCGGCAGAAGCGTCCGTAGAGCGCCTCCGCGTGGGATGGCGAAGCCGCCCCGGTGAAGCCCGGCCGGCGCCCGCGCCGCGTGTCCGCGTACAGCGTGAACTGGCTGACCGCCAGCACGGCGCCGCCAATCTCGCCCAGGGCGAGGTTCGTGCGGCCGTCGGCATCCTCGTGGATCCGGAGCCCCACGATCCGGCGGGCCATCGCGTCCGCGGTCGCCTCATCATCCTCGGGCGCGACCCCGAGGAGGACCAGCAGGCCGCGGCCGATCGCACCCACGCGCTCGTCGGCGACCCGGACCTCCGCGCGGCTGACGCGCTGGAGGAGCGCCCGCACGGGCCTCAGGTCCCGGGGTCGGGCGGCGTGTCGCCGGCCGCGGCCAGGAGGCGCGCGCGCCACGCGCCGGCCTCCACCAGGGCAGCCTCGCGAGCTTCCGAAAACTGGTCCTGGGCCCACGCCTCGGCGCTCCGCGGGATCAACAGGTCGTAGTCACGGACGCCGTCCGGGTTCACCTGGCCGTCGCCCCGGAGCATCACGACCGGCACGTCGCCGCGCTCGACCGCATCCCGAAGAGGGCCTGCCAGGTGGCGCGGCAGCTGGGCGAAGCGGACCATCTCGTCGCGAGGATGAGGCGGCACGCCATCGTTGCGCTCGTTCGCGAATCCCTCGTCGGCGAGGGTCCGAACCAGCCGGACCTCGCGAGCCTGGTCACGGCCCTTCGTGAAGAGTGCCGTCCCCACGACGAGCACGTCCGCCCCGAGGCCGCCGACCAGCTCCGCCGTCTCGCGGTTCACGCCGCCGTCCACGTGGACCTCGCCCCCCCAGGGCTTGTGGGAGAGGAGGTCGCGGGCCTGGAGGATCTTCGCCTCCGCGACATCACGCATGAAGTCCTGGCCGCCGAAGCCGGGCTCCACGGTCATCACCATCACGATGTCGAGGAGCTCGCGGTAGGGCTCCAGCGCCGACAGGGGCGTCCCCGGGCGGAGCGCCAGGCCCGCGGCCCGGCCGGCCGCCCGGATCCGGCGCAGGACCGGCTCGATTGGCTCCGTGATCTCCACGTGGATGGTGATCGAGTCGCAACCGGCCTCGAGGAATGCGTCGAGCCAGCGACCCGGCTCGGCGATCATGAGGTGCGCGTCGAACGGAGCCTTCGTGGCCGGTCGGAGCGCCCGGATGGTGCCCGCGCCGAAGGTGAGGTTCGGGACGAATTGGGCGTCCATCACGTCGAGGTGGATCCGGTCCGCGCCTGCCCGGATGACGCGCCGCACCTCGTAGGCGAGATTACCGAGGTTTGCGTTCAGGATGCTCGCGGCGATGCGCGCGCGGCCCTCGCCCATCAGCGGCTCCCCCGTCGGGGCGGACCAGGGGGCTGCCGTCCGGCAGCGGGGCGGCGGTCCGGGCGCGCGATGGGGCGCGCGATGGGGCGCGCGGCGGCGCGTGGCGCGGTCCGGGCGATCAACGGCCCTGGGGAAGCCGCGGGCAGGCCGGGCGGGGCCGGGTCCTGGCTCCGCTCCCCGGCGAGCGCAGCCGCAGAGGCGGCCACCAGCCGCTCGTGACGCCGCGCGACGGCAACGGCTGCAGGTTCCGCCGACTTCTCCGCCGCAAGCTGGCCGCAGGCCGCCCCAACCTCCTGGCCGCGGTTCCGCCGGATCGTCACGCCGAGTCCAGCCGCCCGCAGGCGGCCCGCAAACGCGTCGATCCGCTCGGGCGAGCTTGCCTGCCAGGGCGTGTGGGCGACCGGGTTCATCGGGATGCAGTTGACGTGGCTGCCGCTCCCTGCCAGGAGCCGCGCAAGCGCGTCGGCGTCGGCGGGTGTGTCGTTGAGGCCGTCGATCATCACGTACTCGTAGCTCACGCGGCGCCCGGTTGCCGCCGCGTAGCCGGCCGCCGCGGCGACGACCGCGCGGACGGGCCAGCGTCGATTGAGCGGCACGAGGAGGTCCCGGAGCGCATCGCGCGCCGAGTGGAGGCTCACGGCGAGCGTCCATTGCGGGCTGAGCGCGGTCAGCCGCTCGATTCCCGGCACCACCCCCGATGTGGAGATCGTCAGGTGGCGGGCACCCAGCCCGAAGCGGTCGGCGTCGGTGAGGACCCGGGCCGCCCCGATCACGGCATCGAGGTTGAGGAGCGGTTCGCCCATGCCCATGAAGACGAGGTTGGTGAGATGGCGACCCCGCGACACCAGCCGGCGCCGGGCATGACGGACCTGATCCACGATCTCCGCCACGTCCAGGTCGCGCTCGAACCCCAGCTCGCCCGTGGCGCAGAATGGGCAGCCAACGGCGCAGCCGGCCTGGCTGCTGATGCAGAGCGTGTTCCGCTCGCGTCGCTCGCCGCGTGCCGGGTAGTGCATGAGGACGCTCTCCACGAGGCGCCCATCAGGCAGCCGATGGAGCGCCTTCTCCGTGGCGTCGTCGTCGGCGAGACGCAGGTCGGTTTCGGTGACCGTGTCGAAGCGGAGTCGTTCGGCCAGGCCGGCGCGAAGTGGCAGGCCGAGCGTCGTCACCGCTTCCCACGACGCCGCCTCCGAGCGCCAGACCGCATCAGCAACCTGCCGGGCGCGAAATGCCGGCTCCCCCATCTCGGCCAGGAGCGCCGCGAGCTCCGTCGGCTCGACGCCGGCCACTCCGGGGCGAGTGTCACGCGAGGCCGCAGGGACGGATCGCGCGCGGGAGGGGACGGTTGGCTCGGTCATGGAGTCGCGATTATCCCACCCGGGCGCGGATGAGCCCTGGACGCCCACGCAGGAGCGCGGCCGCATCCATGTTCCGGCCTCCGGCCGGCTGGACCTCCAGCAGTCGGAGGCGGCCGTCTGCCGTCGCGAGCGCGAGGCCCGAACCGTCATCGGAGACGAGGCGCCCCGGCTCGTCGCCGGGCTGCGTGGCAGCAATCCCGGCCCGTAGGACGGCGATCCGGCCGCCCGGCGCCTGGAGAAAGGTGCCCGGCCACGGGCGGTACGCTCGAACCTGCCGCTCGAGCATAGCCGCCGGTCGCGCCGGGTCCAGCCGTCCGTCCTCGCGGCGGAATGGCCGCGTGATGGTCACCCGCTCCCGCGACTGCGCGACCGCGGGAAGCTCCCCGCGGAGCCATGGCCCCAGTGATCGCCGAAGCAGGCCTGCCGCGAGCGCCGCGAGGCGCGCCTCCAGCCGCGGCGCGTCCTCGTCGCCGGAGAGCGCGACCGCCTTGATCGCCACGATGGGGCCCGTATCCATGCCGGCATCCATCCGGAACAGGCTGACCCCGGTTTCCGCGTCCCCTTCGCAGATGGCCGCCGGGATCGGCGTCGCTCCGCGATGGTGCGGCAGCAGGGACGGATGGAGGTTGAGGATGCCGTACGGCGGCAGGTCCAGGATCGCCTGCGGAAGCAGCTTCCCGTAGTCGGCGAGGACGCCGACCACGGGGTGGAGCGCCGCGACGTCCGCGACGACCGCAGGGTCGCGCAGCCGCTCCGGGGTCAGGACCGGGAGGCCGAGCAGGCCCGCGCGCTCCCCCACCGGAGTCTGGCCGACGACGCCGGCTCGACCGAAGGGACGCGGCGGCGCCGTCACGACGGCGACCAGCATCACCTCCGACACGGCGGCAAGCGCCTCGAGGACCGGGACGGCGAACGCCCCGGAGCCGAAGAAGATGGCCCGCACGGGCTCAGCCGCGGGAGGCCGCCTTCGCCCTCTCGGGGTCGATCCCGCGCCGCTCGAGCTCCGCGTCCGCGGCCTGGTCCTGCTCCTCGTCCATGCCGCCTCGACCCACGGGGATCAGCTCGTCGGGCGATGCAAGGTAGTCCACGTACAGCTTCCCCTGCAGGTGATCCAGCTCATGCTGGAAGGCGCGCCCAAGGAAGCCGGACCCGGCGACCTTGAACTTCTTTCCCACGCGGTTCTGGGCGACGACCCAGACCTTCTCCTTCCGGGTGACGTACGCCACGTACCCGGGGATCGAGAGACACCCTTCCAGATCGCGGTCCTCTCCGTCTGCGCGCACGATCCGCGGGTTCACGAGCTCGAACAGGCGATCCTCCACCTCGACCACGGCCACGTTCAGCGCCTCGCCGAGCTGGGGCGCGGCGAGGCCGACGCCAGGGGCGTGGCGCATCGTGTCGGTCAGGTCGTCGATCAACCCGTGCAGGAACTTGTTGAAGCTCTCCACCGGCTGGCCCCGGAGCCGGAGCCGCGGATCACCGAGGGTGAGGATGGGCAGGACACTCATGGAACGAGTATACGAGAGGTGCCGATGAGGCCAGCCGCGGCGGCCACGACCCGAGGCCGCCGCCCGCCAACCGCTCCAACGTGGGCGTCAGGCGCCGGCGGTCTCGTCGTCCCTTGGCGCGGCCACATCGGCGGCCGGCTCCGACTCGTCGGCCTTCGCTGCCTGGTCGTCGGTCCCGACGCGGTTCCTGATCTCCTCGGCGAAGCGGCGCGATCGGTCGGCGACGCGCGTGCCGACCGCCTCCGTCTTCTCCGCGGCGCGCTTCGCAAATGGCCCTGCCTTGTCGCCCGCCACGGCGGCGAGCTCGGCCGCCTTGGCCGCCACGTCGCGTGCGACCGGGGCCGCGTGCGCGGCGACCTGGTCGATCATCTGCTGGAGCTGCGCAAGCCACTCGCGGGCCTGCGACGGGGCCGTATGCGCCTCCGGGGGCGTCCCCTGGTCGGCGGGCGGCTCTTCGGCCGCGGGCTCGGTGGGCGGGAGCTGCTGATCGGTCATCGGTGGTCTCCTTGCGACTGGTACGCGCATTCTCCGTCACGACGCGGGAGGGGCCAAGTGCCGTCCGGACTCTGGTGCCGTCGCACGTTCGGGGACGGGTCAGAGAAGGCTTTCCGGGTCCACGTCCACGGACCACGGGGGGCCCGGATCTCCCCCGAGCACGGCCACTGGATCGGCGCCGCGGAGCACGAGGTTGAAGCGCCAGCGTCCCCCCCGGCGTGGCACGTACGCCGGGGCGGGTCCAGCGATCGTAACCCGTGACGGCAGGGCGGCGGCGCGGGTGCGCAGTCGCTCGGCCATCGCGCGCGCCTCCGCGCGGGCAGCCTCGCGGTCCTCGGCGCCCACCGTGAGCTTGACGGTGCGCCCGAATGGAGGCGCGCCGAACCGCTTGCGGAGGGCCAGCTCGGCGAGGTAGAACGCGTCCGCGTCGCCCGCCACGACGGCCCGGATCGCCGGGTGGTCGGGCTGGTACGTCTGGATCACCGCCCGCCCGCGCCGCTCGCCCCGACCCGCGCGCCCGATCGCCTGGACCAGGAGCTGGTAGGTCCGCTCCGCGGCGCGCTCGTCGGGCAGCGTCAGCGCGATGTCGGCGGAGACGATACCGACCAGTGTCACCTCCGGCACGTCGAGGCCCTTCGTCACGAGGCTCGTCCCGACCAGGACGTCGAGGCGGCCCTCCGTGAACGCGTCGATCAGCCGCTCCGCGGCGCCGCGGCGCTCGACCACGTCTCGGTCCAGGCGGCCGACCCGGAGCGCCGGGAAGCGCGACCGGACCTCGCTCTCGAGTCGCTCCGTTCCGCCGCCGAGGAACCGGATGCGGGGCGAGCCGCACGCCGGGCACCGCGCGACCATCGGTGCCGCCGCCCCGCAGTGGTGGCAGCGGAGCGTCATGCCCGCCTGGTGGTAGACGAGCGGCCGGGTGCACTCCTGGCAGGCCTGCACATGGCCGCAGTCGCGGCAGAGAACGGCCGATGCGGCCCCGCGCCGGTTGATGACGAGGATCGCCCGGTCGCCCACGCCCGGGTCCAGGGCCGCGATGAGCGCCGTCAGCCGATCGGAGAGCAGCCCACGATTGCCAGCGGCGAGCTCCGCCCGGAGATCGATCAGCTCCACGGCCGGTGCGACGCCCGCCGCGCGCTCGGCCAGCGTGCAGCGGCGGTACACGCCGTCGCGCGCCAGCCCGTAGGTCTCGACGGACGGGGTGGCGCTCCCCAGGATCACGGCGGCGCCCGCCAGCCGACCCAGCGTCACGGCCAGGTCGCGGGCCTGGATCCGCGGCGTCCGGTCGCTCTTGAAGGCAGCGTCGTGCTCCTCGTCGACGATCACGAGCCCCACGTCCGGGAGCGGTGCCAGGACCGCGAGGCGAGTCCCGACCACCACCTCGACCGCGCCCGCCCGGATCCGCCGCCATGCGTCCGCGCGCTCGCCCTGGCCGAGTCCCGAATGGAGGATCGCCACCTCGGCCCCCAGCTCCGCACGCAGCCGGTCGACGAGCGGCAGCGCCAGCGCGATCTCGGGCACGAGGATCAGCGCCGGGCGGCCCGCCTCGAGCACCGCCGCGATCGCCTCCGCGTAGACGGCGGTCTTGCCCGAGCCCGTCGGCCCGTCCAGGAGGAGCGGCGTCGGGTCGCGCGCGGCGATTGCTGCAAGGACGATACGCAGCGCGTCCGCCTGCGTCGTCGTGAGGTCGGATCCCGACGGGCGCGCGCCTCGACGGCCCGTGCGTCGTCGAGTGGCGAGCGGGTCCCGGGTCACCTCGCGCGTGGCGAGCGCCACCAGGCCGCGCCGAGAGAGCGTCGCTGCCGCGCTTTGGCCGTGGCGCTCCGCAAGCCCGGGCGCAGGGACGCCGGGATCGTCGGGCGCCAGCCCGGCAAGCTCAAGGAGGAGCGACCGCTGTCGCGGCCCGACCGGGCGGCCGTCTGGAGCGCGGGACCCGCCGGCAACCCCACGTCCGGCATCGGTAAGTTGGGCGATGCGCTCGTGGCGCGGCCCCGCGCCGGCCGCGGTGAGCGTCCATTCGAGGTGGACCCTGCCGTTGCCCTCGAGGGCCCGCAGCCGCCGGACGAGCGCTGCCCGGCCGTCGGGCGCGGGCAGGTCCCGGACGGCCCGGGGACCTCCGGCGATCGCGAGGAGCAGGTCGGCCGTCGCGGGATCACGGCCGGGCTTCGAGGGTTCGGACCCGGGTGCGGGCGTCGGCGCAAGAGGATCGAGAGGCGTGGCCACCAGCTCCAGCTTCTCGAGCAGCCCGGGCGGGAGCATCGCCCGGATGGCGAGCGCCGGCGGGGCAAGGTAGTGCGCCGCGATCTCGCGTGCGAGCGACAGCGCGAGCGGTGGCAGCAGCGGTCCGTCGGCGCGCACCCGCGCCCCCAGCGGCCGGGCCGTGACGCCATCGGGCGACGGGGCGTCGCCCAGGACGATCCCCACGGCCCGCCGGCGGCCCCATTCCACGAGGACCGCTTCGCCGGCGGCCACGTCGGCGAGCGAATCCGGGACGAGGTAGGTCCACGTTCGGCTCCCCGCAACGCCGGCCGCATCCACCGCCACCTCCACGAGGCGTGCGGCCGGCGGCGCCTCGACGACTCCGAAGCCGTCGCGGCCGACCGCCGCGGCAGGCGGCCCGCCCTCCGCCATCGGCCTAGACGACGACCCGGCGGTCGGGATGCTTCACCCGTTCGGCGCGGATGATCGCGTCGATCTGCTCTGCCGTCCGCTCCACCTGGCCGTCCCCATTGATGACCACCTCGTCGTAGTCGCCCTGCCGGGCCAGCTCGATCGCGGCGTTGCGCTGGCGAATCTCCAGCTCGCCCGCTGACTCGGTCGCGCGCGAGCGCAGGCGCCGGAAGAGCGCCTCCAGGGACGGCGGCACGACGAACACGAGGAGGGCATCCGGGACGCAGGCTTTGACCGTGGCGGCTCCCTGCACGTCGATCTTGAGGATCACGTCGTGGCCGGAGGCGAGCGCACGGCGGACTTCGGCGCGCGGCGTTGCGTACAGGTTCCCGTGTACTTCGGCCCACTCCAGGAACGCCCCGGCGTCTCGCAGAGCACGAAACCGCTCCCGGGTCAGGAAGTGGTAGCTCCGTGCATCCTCCTCGCCCGGCCGCGGAGCCCGCGTGGTGCAGGTCACGACGTAGTGGTAGTCCGGATCGCGGGGCCGGGCCCGCAGCGCCTTGATGATGGTGTCCTTGCCGACGCCGGACGGCCCCGAGACGACCACGAGCAGCGCGCCCGGTGCCCCCGCGCTCGGCGCGCCGAACAGCGGGTCGTCGGTTGAAGGCGCCGAGTCGAGCGGCCGCTCCCTCATCGCGTGTGGCCGGGCTCGGGGCCGGCCGTTCCGGGCGCCCCCGTCGCGATCGCGCGAAGCCGCCCGAGGACGGGCTCCAGTGCCTCCGGCAGGGGCGCCTCGACCCGCACGAGGTCGCCCGTCGCAGGTGATGCGAAGACGATCCGCCAGGCATGCAGGAAGAGCCGCTCCAGGCCGTCCGGGCCGCGCCGCGAGGTCCCCGTGCCGTAGACGGGGTCGCCCGCGACCGCATGGCCCAGGGCCGCCAGGTGGACCCGGATCTGGTGGGTCCGGCCGGTGACGAGGTCCACCTCGAGGAGGGTCCAACCGCGGAAGCGCTCGCGAACCCGGTACCCGGTGACGGACGGCCGTCCATCGGCGACCACGGCCATCCGGGTCCGCTGCCGCGGATCGCGCCCGATCGGCGCCTCGATCCGGCCGGCGGCCGCCTCCACGCTCCCCTGGACCAGCGCGAGGTACGTCTTCTTTACCCGGCGCGCCTTGAGCTGCGCCATGAGGCTGGTCTGGGCCGCGTCCGTCTTGGCAACCATGATCAGCCCGGACGTGTCCCGGTCCAGGCGATGCACGATCCCCGGCCGCAGGACGCCAGCGATGCCGCCGTATTCCGTGTCGCGGGCCAGCAGCGCATTGACCATCGTCCCGCTCCAGTGCCCGGGCGATGGGTGGACGACGAGCCCGGAAGGCTTGTTGACCACCAGAACGTCCGGGTCCTCGTACAGGACCTCGAGCGGGATCGCCTCGGGCTCGATGTCGGCCGGCTGGGCCGCCGGAACGCGGAGGAGCAGCGCGTCCCCGGCCCGCACGACGGAGCGCGCCTTGAGGGGCACCCCGTCGACGGTCAGGTGCCCATCCGCGATCAGGCGCTGGATCCGGCTCCGCGAAAGGCCCGAGAGGTCCGAGGCGATGCGGTCCACGCGTCCACCCGACCCATCCGGGACCACGAGGCGGAGCTCGGTCATCCGGCGATCCAGGGCCGACGACGCGAGGGCCAGAAGGCCATGAGGATCAGCAGGACCAGCGCCGCGCTGATCGCCGCATCCGCGACGTTGTAGGTGTAGAAGCGCAGGTCGCCGACGCCCATGTCGACGAAGTCGACGACGTAGCCCAGCCGCAGGCGATCGGCGAGATTGCCGACGGCGCCGCCGAGCAGGAGGCCCAGGGCGAGCGTCGCGAGCCAGCCGCTCGTGGCCACCGACCGCCCGTGGAACCAGACGATGAGCGCCACGACGCCGATGCTGAGCGCGGCGAACAGGACCGCCTGGTCCCGGAACAGCCCGAAGAGGGCGCCCGTGTTGTGGATGTGCCAGATCCGGACGTGGTCGCCGAAGACCGGCAGGACCGAGCCGAACGCGACGTTGGCCACGACCCATGCCTTGGCGAGCTGGTCGGCGATCACGATGCCCGCGGCGAGGACCAGGAACGCGACCCAGTGCCGCGATGCCCGGACCGGGGCGTTGGCCGGAATCGGGCTCGGCTCCCCGGGCTGCGCGGCGTCACGCATTCGCCGGCTCCGCCCCGTCGCCGGGGACCGCCCGGCGGAGCGCGACGCGCGCCTCGCCGCCGGACAGCTTCACGCCCGCGATCGGCCAGCCGGCCGGCGGAGCGCCCGTCGTGACGCGGTAGGCGAGCGTCTCGGCCGCGACCGCCTGGAGGTACGGGGCAATGCGCGCCGCGTCCACGCCGAGGTCCACGATCAGGTCGATCCGGTCGTCAAGCTCCAGGCCGGTGTCGCGGCGAAGGTCCTGGACCGCCCGCTGGAGCTCCCGCGCATCGCCCTCGGCGCGCAGCGCGTCGGTCAGCTCCGTATCGATCACCACGACCAGCCCGTCATCGTGCGCGACCGCGGTCCCCGGGCGGGGCGAGGCAAGGATCTCCACCTCGTCCGGCGCGAGCACGATGCCCGCGAGGGCGACGCTCCCGTCGGCGCGCACCTCGAACGCGCCATTGCGCGCCGCCGCCATCACGGCCGGGATCGCGGCGCCGAGCTTTCGGCCGATCTTCGGCAGGAGGGGCTTGATGCGTCGCTCGACGAGCTCCGACTCGTCCCCGATCCGAATGACCTCCTTGACGTTGACTTCTTCCGCGATGACGCCGAGGAGGGCGTCGAGGTCCGCGTGCGCGGCACCGGGGAGCGCTATCCAGAGCCGCGCCAGCGGCTGGCGCGTCTTCAGGCCGGCCTGCGAGCGGAGCGTCCGTGCCAGCTCGACGGCGCGCTGGGCGCGAGCCGTGACCGCCTCGAGCGCCTCGTCGCGCAGGGGGGCGAGCTCGGCGGCCGGCCAGCGCGTCAGGTGGACGCTGTCGGGCGCCTGGAGTCCCGCCGCGACGACGAGATTCTGGTGGATCGCCTCGGTCAGGAACGGGAGCAGCGGCGCCATCACCCGCACCAGCCCGGTGAGTGCCGCATGGAGCGTGGCGAACGCCGCGTCGCGGTCGGTGGGATCGTCCGAGCGCGAGAAGCGCTTCCGGTTCCGTCGCAGGTACCACGTGGAAAGCTCGTCGATGAACCGGGAGATCGTGCCCGCGGCGGCGTCCGGGTCGTAGTTCGCCAGGCGATCCTCGACGCGCGCGGCGACGCCGGCCAGGCGCGAGAGGATCCAGCGGTCAAGCGGCGGACGTCCCGCAACCTTCGTCGGGTCCGGTGCCGTCGCCGCGTCCGCGCCCGGCGACCAGCCCGCCAGCCGCGCATACGTGACGAAGAACGCGTAGACGTTCCAGAGCACCAGCAGCTCGCGGCGCGCCTCGTCGGCCGCATGCCAGCCGAACAGGATGTTGTCGTCGGGACGCGCGTTCGCGTACATCCAGCGCATGACGTCGACGCCCATCCGCTCGGCGGCCTCGTCGAACTCGATGGCGTTGCCCCAGCTCTTGTGCATGGGGCGGCCGTCCTCGCCGAAGAGCGTCGCGTAGCCGAAGATCGTCGTGAAGGGCGCCTCGCGACGAAGGACCGTGCTCATCGCGAGCATCGAGTAGAACCAGTTCCGGAACTGGCCGGGGAAGCTCTCCGTTACGAAGTCGGCCGGGAACCACTGCTGCCAGTAGGCGGGGTCCTCCCGGTAGTGAAGCGTGGAGAAGGGCACGATCCCGGCGTCGAGCCAGGGGTTCCCCACGTCCGGGATCCGCGAGACCGGGGCCCCACAGGTCCGGCAGGCGATCTTGACGGCGTCCACGTACGGCCGGTGGGCCGTGTGCCCCTCCAGCTGGTCCCAGCCCTCCACGGCCCGCGCGCCCAGCTCCTCGCGACCGCCGACGACGTCGAAGCTGCCGCAGGCCGTACAGTCGTAGATCGGCAGCGCCAGCCCCCAGTAGCGCTTCTTGCTGATCATCCAGTCGTGCATGTTGAGGAGCCAGTCCAGCTCCCGTTCGTACCCGAACGACGGCAGCCACCGGATGCCGTCCACGACCTCCATGATCTGGTACCGGAGGCTCGCGTCCACCTGCTCCCTCGAGAGCTGGTCGCGCGGCACGTCATAGACCGGCCCCATGCTGACGAACCACTCGTCGACGAGGCGGAAGACGAGCGGCGTGCCGCAGCGCCAGCAGTGCGGGTAGCGGTGGACGATCGGCTCCAGCCGGTAGAACAGCCCGTGATGCTTCAGGTGCTCCACGACGGGCTCGGCGCTGTCCCGGACGTCGCGTCCCGCGAGGAAGCCGAACCCCTCGATGAAGACCCCGCCTTCGTCGAGCGGGGCGAGCATCGGCAGGCCGAGCGCCTTCCCCAGCGCGAAGTCCTCGGCGCCGCACCCGGGCGCGATGTGGACGATCCCTGTCCCCTCGTCCTCGCCGACCTCGTCCCAGGCGACGACCCGGTGCTCGTACGGCCCGCCGCCGGCACCGCGATCCGCGAAGGCCGTGCGGACAGCCGGCAGCTCGTCGAAGGGGCCGCGATACCGCCAGCCCACCAGATCGGATCCCGGGCGCTCCTCCAGGATCTCGAACGGCCCGATCAGCGCCTGCTTCAGCGTCCCCTTGCCCAGCCAGAAGACGCCCTCGCCCTGGCGCACCTTCACGTAGCCCAGCCCGGCACCAACGGCCGCCGCCACGTTGGACGTCAGCGTCCAGGGCGTCGTGGTCCAGACGAGGAGTGCCTCGCCGGGCCGGTCCAGCAACGGGAAGCGCACCGTCAGGCCGGGGTCCGTGCGGTCCGCGTATCCCTCGGTCATCTCGTGCTGGCTGATCCCGGTCCCGCAGCGGGCGCACCACGGCATCGTGTCGTGGCCCTTGTAGAGCCAGCCGCGCCGGTGGCACTCGGCGAGGAACCCCCAGATCAGGTCATTGTTCTCGTTGCTGAACGTGAAGTACGAGCCGCCGAGCTCCGGCATCCCCAGCCGGCCCACGAGCATCTCCACCCCGTCAGTGACGGGCCCGTGCGGCCCATCCAGGGTGGCCCGGGCGGCCGGATCGGCGCCCAGCAGGTCGCGCAGCCGGCGCAGCTCGTCCGGGTCGTTCCAGTCCATCCAGTAACCCAGCCGGATCGACTGCTCCGTCTGGCGCGCCGCGAACGTGAGCACGCGCTGCTTGCAGAGGCGCACGAACTCGGCGATCCCGTGCTCCTCGATGTCGCGCTTCGAGGTGAATCCCAGGTCGCGCTCCACGTTGACCTCCACCCAGAGGCCCTGGCAGTCGAAGCCGTTCTGCCAGCGCTGGTCCTCGCCGCGCATGGCGTGGAAGCGCTGGAAGACATCCTTGTACATTCGACCCCAGGCGTGGTGGACGCCCATCGGGTTGTTGGCCGTGATCGGCCCGTCGAGGAAGCTCCAGCGCGGCCCGCCCGCGTTCTGGGCGCGCAGGCGAGCGAACGTTCGGCGCTCGCGCCAGAGGGTGAGGATCTCGTGCTCCTGGGCGACGAGGTCGGGCTTGCTGGTGACGGGTGCGAACATCTGGCCTCGGGCGCGGGTGGGATCTGGCGGGCCGGGGGTGCACGAGCGTCACGCGTCGGCCCGGTCGGCCGTCACAGCGCCTCGGACACACCCCACGGAGGTTCCCCGTATCCTACCCGCGATGCAGCAGCAGCACGAAGCACGCCCGCGAGCACGCTCGGCCTTCAGCGCGGCGTTCCTCAGCCTGCTCTTCCCCGGGCTCGGTCACGCCTACGCGGGGGCCTGGTATCGGGCCGTGGCGTTCGCGGCGACACCCTTCCTGCTCCTCGCCCTCTTCGCCGGCGCGGCGCTCAGCTACAAGATCGAGATCCTGGGCGTCGCCCTCCAGCCGCCGGTCCTGGTCGGGATCCTGGTCGCCAACGTCGTCGCGTACGTCTACCGGATCGTGGCCGCCGTCGATTCCTACCGGGTCGTCCGCTACCTGAACCGGGTCGCCGACGGCGGCGCCGGGCGGCTCGGGCCGGCCCGTGCGAGCCTCGCCCCGATCTCGCTGGCCGGCCTTCTCGCGGTCATCCTGGTGATGGGCGGCGCCCACGCGGCGGTGGCCTACTACGACCTCCAGGCCCTGACCGCGGTCGAGGGCATCTTCAACCCGAGCGATACGGGCGGCAGCGGCGGCGGCGCGTCCCCGGCACCGGGCACGCCGGACGCCTCCGTCGGCACGGCCAGCCGGGAGCCGTCGCTGCCACCCGCATCGGGCGGGGCCGCCGCGGCACCGTCCCCGGTCCCATGGGAAGGGGGCCGCCTGAACGTCCTCCTGATCGGCACCGACAAGCGGCCCAACGAGGGCACCTGGAACACCGATACCCTGATCGTGGCGAGCATCGACCCGGCCTCCCGGCAGGTCGCGATGTTCAGCCTGCCACGCGACACCGTGGGCGTCCCGCTCCCGCCGATCCCGGCCCGATCGGTCTTCGGGGCGACCTGGGATCGCAAGATCAATGCCCTCTTCGGGCAGGCGCGAGCGCGGCCCGACCTTTTCCCCGGGGGCGGGTACGAGGGACTCAAGGACACGCTTGGCTACCTCTACGGGATCCCGATCAACTACTTCGTCGAGGTCGACTTCAGCGGCTTCAAGACCGTCGTCGAAGCGCTCGGCGGCGTGACCGTGAACGTCCAGGTCCCGGTGGTCGACGACTATTACCCCGGTGATGCCGGCACGCTCCGGGTATACATCCCGACCGGGGTCCAGCACATGAGTGGCAGCCAGGCGCTGGTCTATGCCCGCTCACGCCACGGCTCCAACGACTTCGACCGGGCGTCGCGCCAGCAGCGAGTCATCCTGTCGCTCCGCCAGCAGGCCGACTTCACGACCCTGATCCAGCGCCTGCCCGACCTGGTCCAGAGCACCTCGAAGGCGGTCAAGACGGACTACCCGATTGCCAAGCTCCCGCAGCTGATCGAGCTCGCCAGCCGCATCGACATCGGAAACGTCCGGTCCTTCGTCTTCTCGCCGCCGTACTACGGGTTCGAAGGGTACCCGGGTGGCATCTACACCCTGAGCCCGAACGTCCCGCGCATCCGCGCCGCCGTGGCCAGCGCATTCAACTTCGACCCGCGCGTGGAGGCCCAGCGCCAGGCGGTCGCCCAGGAAGGCGCCCAGGTCTGGGTCCTCAACGGGACCGGCGGAACCGGGACCGCGGCTGCCGTGGCGGGATACCTGGACTTCCGGGGTGTCGCGGCGTCCGCGCCCACCCAGCGGCCGCCGGCCGGCGCCGTCCCCGCCGATACGATCATCCGGGTCTACAACGGCGCAGAGACGAAGCTGCCGCTCACGATGGCGCTACTCGAGCAGGCCTTCGGCGTCCAGGCCCTGCCCGTGACCGACCCGGCCGTGCGCGTGGGCGTCATCGTGACCACCGGCCGGAAGACGCCGACCCTCGAGGCGCCCGTCATCCCCTGACGCGGCGGGCCCCCGTCCGTTCGGTAACCCGTCAGGCCGGATAGATGGGCGTGACCCAGTGCCGGTATGCTGCGACGTTGCCGCGCACGATCTCGAAATAGCGGTCCTTGACGCGCTTCGTGATCGGGCCAACGCCGCCGGACCCCACGAGCCGATGGTCGACCTCGATGATCGGGCTGATCTGGGCGCCGGTGCCGCAGAAGAACGCCTCGTCGGCCACGTAGATCTCGGATCGGTCGATGGAGCGCTCCACGACGCGCAGGCCAAGCTCCTCGCAGATCTCCATGATCCCGGCCCGCGTGATCCCTTCCAGAATGTCGTCGGAGACCGGCGGGGTAGCCAGGACGCCGTCGCGGATAACAAAGATGTTCTCCGCCGAGCCCTCGGAGATGTGGCCGTCATCGGAGAGGACCAGCGCCTCGTCGAAGCCGTTGAGCATCGCCTCGGTCTTGCTGAACGCCGGGTTGACGTAGGAGCCAACGATCTTCGCCCGCGACGGGATCGCCGGGTCCGACGTCCGTCGCCAGGAGACAGTCCCGACCTTCACGCCGACGTTCGTGTCGACGTAGTCTCCGAACGGGAGTGCCAGGATGTAGTAGCGGTGGTCGAGGCCATGGAGCTTGACCCCGATGGCCTGCGTGCTCTTGTAGAACGACGGCCGGATGTAGGCATCCTCCCGGAACCCATTCCGGCGCAGGACTTCCACGAGCTCCGAGGCGAGCTGGTCCACCGATGGGACGTCGTCCATGAGCATGATCTTGCAGGAGTTGCGGATCCGTTCCATGTGCTCGCGGACCTTGAGCGCGTAGAGCTGACCCTGCTCGGCGTTCCAATAGGCGCGGATACCCTCGAAGACAGCGGTCCCGTACATGAATGCGTGGGTCATGATGTTGACGTTTGCCTCAGAGAGCGGGACGTAGCGACCCTCGAAAAGGCAGACCAGGGTGGCGGGGTTGGCGGGGGCGCCAACGGCCCGTGCGGCGAGCGCCGCCGCGGCGGCGGGCTTCTCGGTGAGCATCCGGTCGGGCTCCTGCAGCGGGATCCCGCGATGACCCGACGGGCCTGCGGGCTCTGCCGAGTATACCGTCCGTCTTGCGGGGACCGGCGCCGCCGGCCGGCCGACGCCGTCAGGCGGCTGTCCGGGCGAGCCCCCCGATCACGAGCGCGAGGTAGGCCACGTAGAAGATGCCCCCGACGGCGAGGCCGCGGCCCGTGAGCCTGCCCCGGATGCGCAGCGGCAGGAAGATCGCCGCGATCGAGACCAGCGCGATCCCGGCCGACAGGAAGCTGAGCGCCGAGTCCGGCCCGACCGACCAGGCCGCCGGCGCGAAGAGGAGCACGATTGAGGTCGGGATCGCGCTCTGGAAGACCATCGCCCCCGTGATGTTGCCGAGCGCAAGCGTGTCCTTCCCCTGCCGGACCCAGATCACGCTGTTGAACTTCTCGGGAAGCTCGGTCGCGATCGGCGCGACGACGAGCGCCACGAGCACGGTGCCAACTCCCAGGGAGGCCGCGAGCCCCTGCACGGCGCCCACGAAGAAGGCGGCGCCCACGACGATGCAGGCAAGCGCAAGCACCACCTGGACACCCACGACCCGCAGCCGCGGAACCGGGTGGTGTCGGCGCCCCCGATCGAGGCGTCGGAACCGGAGTGGCGCAACGTCCTCGTCGTGCTCCCCAGCCTCGGCTGCGAGGTGCGCTCGCACGTACCAGCCGTAGAGCACGAGCAGGCCGATCGCAACGCCGCCCTTGCCCAGCTCGAAGCCGGGCGGCAGGAAGGCGGCCCCGATCGCGAGCCCGTAGCCCAGCACGAACCAGCGAAGATCGTGCAGGAGGACCTTCAGGTCAACGGCAACCTCGACGCCCTGGCGTCGGCGCTTGCGGAAGAGGAGGACCGCCGCGCCCGTCACGAACATCGCGAGGGTTCCGAGCATGAACGGCGCACCCAGCACCGCGCCAACGCCGACCTCGGTCGACGCGCCGCCGCCTCCGAAGATGATCGCGATAAGCGGGATCATCGTCTCGGGGAGGGCGGTCCCGACCGCCGCGAGGACGGAGCCCACCGCGCCTTCCGCGAGGTCCAGCTTGCGGCCGAACCACTCGATGCCGTTCGTGAACAGCTCGGCCCCGACGAGGATCACCACGAGCGCCAGGAGAAGAACGACGACGTCCATGGGCTAGGCCGCGGTGCGCTGCGCCACGACGACGGCGAGCGCGATGATGATCAGGACGGCGGTCCCGAGTCCGGCCATCCGCCGCTCGCCCGCGCCCAGGAACCCGACGACCGAGGCGGCGACCCGCAGGAGCGGGGTCGAGAGCGTTGCAAGCAGGCCCAGCCAGAGGAACCCTTCCGGGCGCAGCGCCAGCAGGTCGCCGGGGATGCGCCCGAGATCCAGTGCAGGCCAGGTCTTGTCGAGCGGCGACCAGCCGGCCAACGACATCAGGGCGACGCCGATCGCGAGGAGCCCGACGCTCAGGAGCGTCCCCGCCCGCAGGACCCGGGCGATCCACCCCTCCACCCGGGCGGCGCGGGATGCCGCGGTACCGGCGCCGATCGGGGCAGAAACGGTCATGCCAGGGCCCGGAGCGTCATCTGGATCGCCGTCAGCGCAAGGACCGCCACGAACAGGAGGCGAAGCACGCGCAGGTCGATCCGCTGCGCCACCCGCGAGCCGACCATGGCACCGGCGAAGACGCCGACGGCAGTCGGGCCCGCGACGAGCGGATCGATCCCTCCCCGCATGAGGTAGACGATCGCGGAGGCCGCGGCCGTCACCCCGATCATCAGGTTGCTGGTGGCCGTGGCGACCTTGAGCGGGACGCCCATGACGAGGTGCATGAGCGGCACCTTCACGATTCCGCCGCCCACACCGAGCAGTGCGGAGACGAGGCCGGCGAAGACGCTCCCGCCGATCCCCGCCCCCAGCCGGGCCGGGCGGTACCCGGGCCCGGCGAGCGCCGCACGGAACGCGCCGGGCGTGTCTGCGGGGCCGGCCGGGTCCTCCCCGGGTTCGATGGGTCCAGCGCCCTCTCGGGCGGCCGTCACGCCGCGCCGCAACATCGTCGCGCCCGTGTAGGCGAGCAAGATGGCAAAGAGGCCCGCGAGCACGCGGTCCGGGAGGAGGAACGCGACCAGGCCGCCGACAAGTGCACCGGACGCGGTGAACACCTCCAGGAGCATGCCGAGGCGCAGGTTGGCGAGATGGCGCTCCAGGTAGACCCCCGCGGCGGCGCTGCTCGTCACGATCACGCAGACGAGGCTCACGCCGACCGCCTCACGGAAGGGCAGCCCGAAGCCGAACGTGAGCAACGGGACGATGAGGATCCCGCCCCCAAGTCCCAGCAGGGAGCCGAAGATCCCGGCCCCGAAGCCGCCGCCCGCCAGGAGGAGCAGGACGGTCACCGCCCGGCGACCGTACGCGTCTCCGTCATCGCGACCCGCTCAGGGGCGGAGGTGTTGCGGGGCGTAGGGCAGCAGCGCCACGAGTCGGGCGCGCTTGAGCGCCACGGAAAGCTCACGCTGGTGCGCGGCGCACGTGCCGGTCTTCCGGCGTGGCTCGATCTTCGCGCGTTCCGACAGGTAGCGGCGGAGGCGGCTGACCTCCTTGTAGTCGATCTGGACCGTCTTGTCGGCGCAGAAGGCGCAGACCTTCCGGCGGCGGCGGTCGCGGTAGTAGTCGTCGCGCTTCTTGCGTGCTGCGGGAGGCATCGTGTCAGCTCCTGTGGTCGCAGGCGGCGCCGAAACGGCGAACGCCCGGGGAATGCGTCAGAACGGAAGGTCGTCGATATCGGAGGGGGCGTCATCCGGGCTGGCCGCCTCGGGGCGCCGGATCGGCGAGACGGTCGCGCCTGCCGGCCGGGAGTCCCCGGGGAACGGAGCCGCTTCAGCGCCCTCTTCGCGAGGCCGGCGGTCAAGGTTCGTGACCTGGTTGGCGACCAGCTCCGTCGTGTACCGCTTCTGGCCCTGCTGGTCTTCCCATTGCCGGGTCTGGAGACGACCCTCGATGTAGACCTTCATCCCCTTGCGGAGATGCTCGGCGGAACGCTCGGCCAGCTGCGCCCAGGCAACCACCCGGAACCACTCCGTCTCTTCCTGCCAGGCGCCGTCCTGGCCTTTGTAATTGCGATTGACGGCCACCGTGAACTGGGTCACGGCCTGGCCGCCGGGCGTGTACCGCATCTCGGGATCGCGCCCGAGATTCCCGATGATCATCACCTTGTTCAGGGACACCTGAACGCCCTCCTCGAACCTGCCTGGGCCGGGATCAGTCGACGGCGGCCGGAGCGGCTTCGCTCTCGGACTCGTCGATCTGCTCGCCGGCCGGCTCCTCGTCCTCCTCGACGTCCGGGGCTGGAACGAGGTCGGCGACGTCGTCCGGCTTGCCGCGAGCGGCCTTGAGCGGCCGCTCCACGCGGATCACGAGATGCCGGATCACGTCCTCCGTGATCAGGAGCGTCCGCTCCAGGTCGACGATGGAGTCGGCCGGGGCATCGAAGTGGATGATGTGATACGAGGCCTCGCGGTACCGGTCGATCTGGTACGCCAGGCGCCGACGGCCCCACGGGGCCGCCTTGACGATCTGGCCGCCGGTGCCGGAAATCTGCCGGCTGACCTTCTCCAGGAGCGCCTGGACGCGGTCATCCGGCGCATCCGGCCGGATCACGAGCATGAGTTCGTAGCGGCGCATGGCCGTTCGACTCCTTCCTGTGGGGTATGCCCCGCTCGTGGCCCCCGGAACCCGGGCCGCCAGGCGGAGCAGAAAGGGCTCGGGGAGTCTACCACGGACGTTCCACGGGCCTCCGTGCGCCTCTCGTCGTTGGTCCGTGCACCTCATGTATCCTTTGGACGTACTCATTCACCTGCACCGGGGGCCTTGCCAGCGTGCCGTCCAGCACCATCCTCGTCCTCGAGACGAGCGCCGAAGTCGCCGCCGCCATCGAAGGCCCGCTGACCAGGATCGGCTACCAGGTGACGACCACGGCCGACCCGGATGACGCCGTCCGTCGGGCCGGCGACTACGCGCTCGTGATCGTGGACGTCGGCTCCGGGCCCGGAAGCGGCGTCGAAGTCTGCCGTGAGATCCGTGGCACCGCGGCGTTCTCGGCCATCCCCGTCCTCTGCATGAGCCAGACGGACGACGTCGAGGAGCGCGTCCGCTACCTCGAGGCGGGTGCGGACGACGTCGTCGCGAAGCCGTTCGACCCGCGGGAGCTGGAGGCGCGCGTCGAGGCGCTCCTGATCCGCTTCCAGCGCTCGCGCGACCTCGCGCCGCTCGTCCTGGCCGATGGCGATGCTCCCGCGCGCCGGAACATCATCGCCTGCTTCAGCCCGAAGGGCGGCGTCGGGACCACGATGATCGCGGTCAACGTCGCCACCTGGCTCGCCGCCCGGGCACCGGATCGCGTGCTCATCGTGGACCTCGACCTCCAGTTCGGCCAGGTGGCCACGCACCTCAACCTCAAGCCGCAGCTGACCATCGCGGAGCTGGCGCGGGACGACCAGTCGCTCCGCGAACCGGAGCTGCTTCGCGCCTACGCGATCCAGCACGCCAGCGGGCTCGCGGTCCTCGCCGCACCGGGAACCCCGGAATCCGGGCGACTCATCACGTCCGAGCAGGTGAACCTTGCGCTCTCGACGGCTCGGACCGCCTACGACACCATCGTGATCGACGCCGGGTCCGAGCTCGACGAGCGGTCCCTCGCGGTGCTGGAGCGGGCCGAGGCGGTGGTGATCCCGATCGTGCCGGAGATCGGCGCGCTCAAGGCCCTCCACTCGCTGCTCGAATACCTCACAGAAGTTGGCTTGGCAGCAGCAACGGCGACCTTCGCGCTGAACCACCTCTTCGCCAGCGAGATGCTGTCGATGAAGCAGATCGAGGCCGCGATCGGGACGAAGGTCGAGGCGGAGATCCCGTACGACGCCAGGCTCTACCTGAAGGCGATCAACGAGGGTATCCCGATCGTCCGCGGCGCCCCGACCTCGGCGCCGGCTGCCGCGCTCGGCAAGCTGGCCGCGGCCGCTGCCGGCGTCGACGAAGGCTCCGCCTCGATTCAGGACGGCCGCCGGGGCCGCCTCGGGGGGCTCCGCCGACGCGGGTAGCCCGACCCGGGGCGCCGGCGCCCGGCGGCCCGCCGCTCTTCGTCAGCCGTTCGCGTTGACCGTCGCCTGGCCCGGCATCCCGATCGAGATCGTCCCCAGCCAGGCGCACTGGCAGGTGGACCCGGCTGTCAGCACCGGCACCCCGCCGAGGACCACCTTCGCGGAGCCCGGTGTCCACGCGCCGGTGGGGACCGGGATACAGGGCATTGGCGTGTGGACGCCGAGGGCGGCCGACGTCGCTGCGATCACGGCCGGGTTCGTTGGCGAGTTGCACATCCCGAACGTTGGGATGTTCGCCATCGGGATCGCGTCCGCGATGGTCGCCATCGGCAACCCGCCGGCGGTCACCGGCGTTCCCCTCGGGACGGCCGTCAGCGGCATCGGCGGGCCCAGGCCCATCGTGCATGACAGCATGGCCGTGTTGACCACCAGCGGCGGCATCGTCTGGTTCTCCCCTGCTCCGGCGCCCGGGTGCGCCCCTGACTGACAGCCCGGGGCGCCATCGCGGAGTCTCGCACGGATCTACGGTGCCGGCTTCTCGTCCTGCCCCAGTCCGGTCTTGTACGCGAGCAGGGCGGCTTCCACCCGGCTGCTCACTTGGAGCTTGCTCAGGATGTTGGTCATGTGGTGCTTGATGGTCTTCTCGACCACGTTCAGGCGGGCCCCGATCTCTGCGTTGCTCAGACCTTCGGCGACCAGCTCGAGCACCTCGCGTTCACGGGCCGACAGCTCATCGAGCGGGCTCCGCCGCGGCTTGCGCAGCTCCCGGAGGAGTCGCCACGCCAGCTTGGGTGCCACGTACACCTCGCCGGCGTCGATCGACCGGACGATGTCCACCAGATCGCGCGCGGCGATCCCCTTGAGGACGTACCCCTTGGCGCCCGACTTCATGGCCGCCATCAGGTTGTCCTCGTCCTCCGAAACCGTCAGCATCACGATCCGCGTCGAAGGGCAGGTGCGGGCGATCTCGCGAGCCGCCTGGAGGCCTCCCCCCGGCATCGCGACGTCGAGTAGCGCCACGTCCGGCAGGAGGTCGCCGGCCAGCTTGATCGCACTCGCGGCGTCGTCGGCCTCGCCGACCACGTCGATGCCGTCAGCCGCGTCCAGCGTCGTGACGACGCCATCCCGGAAGAGCGGGTGATCGTCGGCGACGATCACCCGGATTCGGCTGTCCACCCGACACCCCCATCCGTCAATGGCCAGGAGGCCACGACGAGCGTGCCATGCCCCGGCCGGGACTCCACGCGAAAGGACCCGCCCAACAGCTCGGCACGCTCACGCATGCCTGCCAGGCCGAGGTGTCCCGCCGTCGGGACCGTCGTCGGATCGAAGCCAGACCCGCCGTCCGATACCTCGAGGCGCAGCAGGCCGCCATCACCCTGCAGCTTCACGCGCACGTCGACTCCTCCAGCGTGACGGGTCGCGTTCGAGAGCGCTTCCTGGAGCGTGCGAAAGAGGGCGATCTTGATCGGGTGCGGCGCCTGGCCAGGCAGGGCCCGGAGCACGAGGTCCACCGGCGTGCCACTCCGCTCCTCGTGATCCTCGGCAGCCCGTTCGGCAACCTCGCTCAGCGTGCGTGTCTCGAGCTCGGGGAGCCGGATGCCGGCGGCGACCGCGCGCATGTCCTCCAGGCCATCCGCCAGCGCGTCGTGGACAACGGTGAGGTCGACTTCCAGCTCGTCGGCCCCGCGGGAGGCGCTTCGAGCCCGGGCAACGTCCAGTCGGAGGAGCGCCAGCGCCAGCGCCTGCCCCGCCCCGTCGTGGCTCGATCCGGGCCTCCTCGGCGCGGTGCTCAAGGCGCATGTCCCTGAGCTCGACCTCGACCTGTCCACGCTCGGGATCCGCCCTGTGGCGTACAAGAAGGACCGGTTCATTGTCGCCATCGAGGGCCGCACCTGGGCGGGGCGGCGAGTCGCCTTGGCTGCCAAGGGTTTCGCCGACGACCGGGCGGCCGCGATCCATGCAAATCACATCGCGCTCTGGGAAGGTGGGCTCGGCGACCCCGGTGGCAGCATTCGGACGACCCGGCCGATCGCGGTCGTCCCGTCGCTTGGCCTGGCGCTCAGCGAGTGGCTGCCGGGTCACCATCCGCAGGCCTCGGATGCGCATGCGGCGGCGCGGGCGGGCGAGGCGGCGGCCTTCCTCCACGGGTGCCCGGCTCGGCTGCGCCCGGTCTTCACGCCAGCCGGCTTCCTCGACAACCTCGACCGCCACGCGCGCCTCCTGTCCGCGCGGGCCCCCGATCTCGGCGCGGTGAGCGAAGATGCCGCCCGGCGCCTGCGTGACCTGTCGGCGCGCATCGACTTCCAGGCGGGAACGCCGGTCAACGGCGACCTGTCGCTGGACAGCTTCCTGATCGATGGGACGACGACCCACCTGATCGACTGGGACATCAGCTGCGACTTCGACCGGGCCTGGGACGTGGGGCACTTCCTGACCCAGCTCCGGCGATTCGGGCTCGAACGGGGCCAGGCATCGGACGGATCCCGGGCCGCGTTCATCACGGCATACGGGCGAGCCTCGGGCGACGCCCCAGGCACCGACTTCCCCCGACGCGTCGCCTTCTTCGAGGCCGCGGCCTGCCTGCACAAGGCCTACAGCGCCGCGTGCGTCGGTCGTGCGGACTGGCACGTTGTCGCGTCTGCCCTCCTGGCAGCCGCCCTGGACGTTACGCGGAAGATGGGCCGGGACCGCCCCGGATCAACGGCCGACACCGGGTGACCGACAAAGGTTCGCTGGACGCGCCGGGCCTGCGGGCCCGGGCTGCCGCCGCGGCCGTCCTGGGCGTGCCGAGCGCTGCACAGCATCTCCGGCACCTCGCTTCTCGACCCGGTCGCGAGGTCTTCGTCGTGGACGCGCCGGGACGCCGCCTGGTGGCAAAGTGCTACCCGGATCGGGTCCGCGCCCAGCGTGGCGGTGAGCGCCTGGCCGCCTTGAGCGGCGAGCATGGGCCGCTCCTCGTCCCGGATTGCCTGCGGATCGATCTTGACGCCCGGGTGGTCGTGATGAGCCTCCTCCACGGCACGCTGCTCGACGCGACGTTCGATGGGCCGGAGGCGGGCGCCGCGGCCGCGCACGTGGGTCGAGCCGTTGCCGCGCTGCACGCGATCCCTGCCGTCCTCTCGACCGAGCTCCGGCGTGCCGAGATGATCGGCCTGGCCGGATCGCTGGTCCTCGACGGCGAGGACGCGGCCCGGGCGGAGATCACGCTCACCCGGGCGATCACGCTGCTCGACGCCTCGGACGAGTCGACCCTGGTGTCATCGCACGGCGACCTCGGGCCCGCCCAGATCCTCGACTGCGGGCAGCACATCGGGATCGTCGACTTCGACAAGGCGGTGATGGCCGAGCCGGCGCTCGATCTCGGGAACCTCCTGGCTCAGCTGGCGCGAAAGCGTGGGCCCGAGGGCGGGAGGCTGTTCGGCACGCTCTTCGACGCATACCGGTCAGTCGAGACGGGCGGGCCGCGCGCCGCGCCCGTCCTCGGGGGCGGCGCGAAACCTTCTCGATCCGAGGTGCTCGGGTACGCGCTGCTGGTCCTTCTCCGGAAGCTCGCCTGGCTGCCCGCGGAGGAGCGGCCGCAGGTCCGGGCGGCCTTCGAGACGCTCAACGCATGGTACCGAGGGGGAGATTCGAACTCCCATGCCCTTTCGGGCAGCCGATTTTAAGTCGGCTGCGTCTGCCTGTTCCGCCACCTCGGCACGGAGGTACCGCGAATCGTACCCCCGCCGGGCCGGCGGGGGTCACCGGGAATGATGCAGGGTGCAGCCGGCGACAGCGACAAACGGGTCCCTTTCATATGCGGGGCCTGGTGGGGTGATGCCGGCCGCCGTCGCTCCCGGCGACCAAACCGCGCGGATCGATCGATCGGCGGACCGGGCGGGCGTGAGTTACGGTCGTCCTTCGATGGATCCGTTCGCCTCCGGCGGACGTCGTGGCCGCGAGCGCCCCGGCCGGACCCCAGCGTGCCTTCGATTCAGGCGCCCTGTTCGTCGGGGGCGACACCGCCGACCTCGCGCCTGTCGGCGACACCGGCAGGGTGCGCCCTGGTGACACAAACGTACAGGCGCCATCAATCCGGGGTGCTTGCCGTCCGATACCTCGATCAGCCAAGGGCCGCGCCAGGGCCGGGCGTCACG
>JANXWH010000134.1 GCA_025351245.1 Chloroflexota bacterium
GGGGGCGCTCGTCCTCAACCTCGACGATCCGGTCGTGGGCGGCTACGCGGGCCTCGGGACCGCGCCCTCGGTCTGCTACCGGCTGGACCGCCCGATTCCCGGCGGGGTCGGGATCGTGGACGGCTGGGTGGTCGCGGTCGGCGTGGAGCGGCTGTCGATCGCCGGCGGCGGCGCTGCCTGGACCGGGCCGGCCGGCCGGGTCCTGCCGGTCGGGGAGTTCTCGCTGCCCGGGCGCCACAACGTCGCGAACCTGCTGGCGGCGGTCTCGGTCGGACTGCTCTTCGGTTTGGCGCCGGACGCGATCCGCACCGCGGCGGCCACGTTTGCCGGCGTCGAGCATCGCCTCGAGCCGGTCGGCCTGGTGGACGGCGTCCGGTTCGTGAACGATTCCCAGGGCACCCAGCCGGACGCGGTCGCCGCCGCGCTGCGCAGCTTCGACGCGCCGCTCGTCCTCATCGCCGGTGGGCGCGACAAGGGCATCGACCTCCGGGCGCTCGCCCCGATCGTCGCGGAACGAGCGGCCGCGGCGGTCCTGATCGGCGAGTCCGGGCCGGCGCTCGCGTCGCTCTTCCGGGCGGCCGGCCTCCGGCGCGTCGAGGAAGCCGGGACCCTCGACGCGGCCGTCCCGCGCGCGTACGCCATGGCGCGTGAGCTCCTCGCCAATGCGGCCCCGGGCGCCGTGGCCACGGTGCTCCTCAGCCCGGCGGCCGCCAGCTTCGACCAGTTCCCCGACTATGCCGCGCGCGGTCGCGCCTTCAAGACCGCGGTCGCAGCTCTCGCAGCAGCGGCCGCCGGGGCCGCGGCCGGCCGGGACCGGAGCCGCTGACGATGAGCGTCACCAACGCCCGACGCGCGACCGGCGGCAGCGCCGGCGCGGCGACGCGCCTGCCGGCCGCCGCTTGGACGGCGCCGGTGACGAGGGCGCCCGCCGTCTCTCGCGCGCCGGCCACGGGCGGCCTCGCCGCTCCCGCCTACACCCGCGAGCGGCATGCGCCGGATGCGGTCGTGCTCGCCCTGGTCGTCGCCCTGACCGGCCTCGGCATCCTCATGGTCTACTCGAGCTCCGCCATGAAGGGCTATGCGGCCGGGGACGGGACGCTCGCGACCGTGGGCCCGCAATTCGTCTGGGCCGCGGTCGGGATGGGCGGCATGCTCATCGCGATGCGCTCCGACTATCGCTGGCTCCGCCTCCTCTCACTACCGGCGCTCCTTGGCGCGGGCATCCTGCTCCTGCTCGTGCTCTTCTCGCCGTGGCGCGTCGAGGTAAGCGGCTCCACGCAGTGGCTCAAGCTCCCGGGGCTGCCCGTCATGCAGCCAGGCGAGTTCGCCAAGCTCGCCCTCGTCGTCTACCTTGCCCACTGGATAACCCGTCGCGGCACGGCGATCGGCTCGATCCGGGGCGGGCTGATCCCGTTCGTGGTGATCGTCGCGCCGTTCCTGATCCTCATCTTCAAGTCGCCCGACCTCGGGTCGACCGTCGTGCTGGGGATCACGGTCGTCGTGATGCTCTTCGTGGCGGGCGGGAACCCGCTCGGGATCCTGGCCCTCGGCGGAGGCGCGGCGCTGGCTGCCTCGATGTTCATGAAGGACTACCAGCTGGAACGGTTGCAGGCCTTCGGGGACCCGTTCAAGTACGCCCTGACGACCGGCTTCCACAGCGTCCAGGGCCTTCTCGCGCTCGGGCTTGGTGGCCTCTTCGGAGCGGGCCTCGGCGACCGCGCGGCCGCCGGTGGGATCGTCCTCCCGAACGCCCACAACGACTACATCTTCGCCGTGGTCGGACAGGAGTTCGGCTTCGTGGGTGCGGTCCTCGTGCTGATCGCGTTCGTCGTGCTGGCCTGGCGCGGGATGCGCATCTCGCTCGCGGCTCCCGACACCTTCGGTGCCCTGCTCGCCGCGGGGCTCACGGCGTACCTGTGTATCCAGGCGTTCGTGAACATCGGGGTCGTCGTGACGTTGCTCCCCGTCACGGGGATCACGCTGCCGTTCGTCTCTGCCGGTGGCTCGTCGCTCGTCGTGAGCCTGGCCGCCGCAGGCATCCTGCTGGCAATCTCCCGCGAGACCGCGGTACATGGAGGATGGGTGGATGCGAGTGGTGATCGCGGCAGGCGGCACGGGCGGGCACATCTACCCGGCCGTGGCCGTCGCCCGCTCGCTCCGCGCCCTGCCGGCCGCGCCTGAGCTGGCCTGGATCGGCGGGCACCGCGGCCTGGAGGCCGGGATCGTCCCGGGGATCGGGATCCCGTTCTCGCGGCTCGCCCTGCGCTCGCTCCGGAGCGCTGGACGCGATGTCCATCTCGTGCTCGATCCGCTGCGGCTCGCGGTGTCCTTCCCGCAGGCGCTCTGGTTGCTGGCCCGCCACCGCCCGGACGCCATCGTCACGAGCGGCGGCTACGTTGCGATCCCGATTCTCGCCGCGGCACGCCTCCTCCGGATCCCCGCGGTCCTCTGGGAGGGGAACGTGGTGCCCGGCCGCAGCGTCCGGGCGACCGCCCGGCTGGCGGACGTGGTCGCGGTCAGCTTCGAGGCGACCTGCGCCGCGCTCGGCGTGGAGCGCTGCTACGTGACCGGGACGCCGATCCGGGACCCGCGCGCGATCGACCGCGAAGCAGCCCGAGAGCGGCTGGGAATCCCGGCGGCGCCGCGCCTGCTCCTCGTCTTCGGCGGGTCGCAGGCCGTGCAGCGCTTCAATGCCGCGGTTGCCGGGGCGCTCGAGCGGCTCGTCGAGCGCTGCTGGGTGCTCCACGTGACCGGCGAGGCCGGCTACGCGGAGATGCTGGCCGCCCGCGATGCGCTGCCGCCGGATCGCCGCGACCGGTACCGCCCGTTCCCGTTCCTCGCCGGGGAGATGACGGCGGCCCTCGCGGCGGCGGACATGGTGGTGGGCCGGGCCGGCTCGTCGACGCTCGCCGAGGCGGCGGCGTTCGGGCTGCCGATGGTCTGCGTGCCGTACCCGCATGCTGCCGGCCACCAGCGCGCCAACGCCGAGGCGTACGCGGCGACGGGCGCGGCGCACGTCGTGGACGACGCGGACTTCGATGCCGATGCGCTCGTGGCGGCTGCCCGGCTGCTCGACGACCCGGCCGGGCACCTCGCGATGAGCGCCGCCGCCCGCGGCGCGGCGAGTCCCGGCGCGGCGGACGCGGTCGCCCGGCTCGTGCTGGCGGCCGCGATGCGCGTTGCCTACCCGCCGTCCGCGGAGATCGCCCGCCTCGCCGCGGGCGGTGCCGGCCCAGTCGGGTCACCGAATGCCGGCGGCGGAGCAACCACCGCCGGCGGGGGAGCAGCACCCGGGACCGGGGCGCTGGGCGGGGGAGCGGACGCATGAGCGAGCTTTTCGACGCGGTCCGGGTCGGGACCGAGATCCAGCGCCGCCTCGGGATCCGGACCTCCCGGGACGAGCCGCTGGCCCGGTTCACGACGATGCGCGTTGGCGGACCTGCCGATCTCTACGCCGCCCCCGTCAACCCGTTCGAGCTGCGGGGCCTCGTCCGACTCGCTCGCGGGCGGGAGGTGCCGTACACCCTCCTGGGCCGGGGCAGCAACGTGGTGATCGCGGATGCCGGCGTGCGCGGGCTGCTGATCCACGTCCGGGCGCAGGGGTACGAGATCGCGGACGGCCGCCTGGTGGCGGACGCGGGGCTGCCAATGGCGAAGGCCGCGATGGTGACAGCGGAGGCGGGCCTTTCGGGGCTCGAGTTCGGCCTCGCGATCCCGGGGAACGTGGGTGGAGCAGTCTGGGCGAACGCCGGGGCGCATGACTCGGACGTCGCCGCGATCCTGGAGTCCGCGCTCATCCTCGAGGCGGACGGGACCCAGGCGAGCCTGGCACCCGAGGCCCTCGGCCTCGCCTACCGCGAGAGTCGCTTCAGGCACGCATCGCCGGAGCGACCCGCAGAGGTCATCGTGGCGGCGACGTTCCGCCTCGTCCCCGACGACCCCGCGGCGATCCGCGCCCGGCTCGACGAGATCCGGCGCTGGCGCCAGGCCCACCAGCCGCTGGGGACCCCCAGCGCGGGCAGCGTCTTCCGGAACCCGACCGAGGGACCGTCGGCCGGCGCACTCATCGATGGCTGCGGTCTCAAGGGCCTCAGGATCGGCGGGGCGGTGGTCTCCGGGAAGCACGCCAACTGGATCCTCAACGACCGACGCGGCTCGGCCGCGGACATCCGGGCGCTCGGCGAGCTGGTGCGGGCCACCGTCGCTCGCGAGAGGGGCGTGGTGCTTGCCTTCGAGATCGTGTTCCTGGGTGACTGGTCGGCCTGGCGCGAGGAGCCGGCATGACCGCGCGGAGCGCTGGAGCAGTGCCCGTCGCCGTCGTGTACGGCGGGCCGTCCGCCGAGCACGACGTCTCGGTCGTCTCCGGCACCGCGATCGCCGAGGCGCTTGCCGCGGCGGGTCACGCGGTGAGCCAGTTCCTTGTGGACCTCGACGGCGGCTGGTGGCTCCTGCCGGCCGGTCACCGGCGCGAGGGCCGGCCCGCCGCTGCCTACGACACGCCCGCCACGCTCGGCGCGTCCGGGCCGTTCACGGCCGGCGAGGCGACCTCGGGGATCGCGGCCGCCGTCCCGGCGCCGGTCGTCTTCGTGGCCCTTCACGGGCCGTTCGGGGAGGACGGCACGATCCAGGCGATCCTCGAGGCTGCCGGCCTTGCCTACACCGGTGCCGGGATCGCCGCGTCGGCTGTCGGGATGGACAAGCCGTTCTTCAAACGAATCGTGCGCAGCGCCGGCCTTCCGGTCCTGCCGTGGGTCGAGATCACCGGGACGCGATGGGCCGCCGATCGAGCAGGCGTGCTGGCAGAGCTGGATGCGTTCGCCGCAGGTGCGCCGGGACGCCGCCTGATCGTGAAACCAGCCCGCCTCGGGTCATCCGTCGGGATGTCGATCGCGTGGGGCCCGACGGATCGCGGACCGGCCCTGGAGCTCGCCCTGCGCTACGACGCCCGGGTCCTGGTCGAGCCGTGCCTGCCGACCCCGAGAGAGCTGGAGGTGGCGATCCTCGGCAACGCCGCAGGTGACCTCGAGGTCCACGGTCCGGGAGAGGTGGTCCCGAGCCGGGACTTCTACGACTACATCGACAAGTACGTCGCCGACGCCGCCCAGCTCCTGCCGCGAGCCGAGGTGGACGAGGCGACCGCCGCCGAGTGCCGCAGGATTGCCGCCGCGGCCTTCGCGCTCATCGGCGCGGAGGGCCTGGCCCGGGTCGACTTCCTGCAGGATCGCCGGACCGGCACCCTGTACCTCAACGAGATCAACACGATCCCCGGCTTCACCCCCATCAGCCTGTTCCCGATGATGGTGGCGGCCGGTGGCGTCCCGTTCGTTGACCTGTGCGCCCGGATCGTGGCCTCGGCCGTGGAGCGACACGCGGCGGCTCCCCGCCACCGGCTCAGCCCGTCGGACCTGCCGCGGTGACCCGCCTCCCGGTCCGCCCGACGGGCGGCCCCCGTCGCCGCCCACCGCAGCGGCGTGCATCGTCCCGCCTCTCGCCGCGCCGCGCGCTCGCCGCCCTCGTGATGGTCGTCGCGGGGGCAGCCACATGGGGCGTGGCCGCGTCACCCGCCTTCGGCGTCCGTGCCACGGACGTGTCGGGTGTCGCCCTGACGACCGGCGCGGAGGTGGTGGCCGCGCTCGCCCTCGGCAGCCCGCCGCCGAACGCGTTCACGCTGGCGACGGATGGGTTGCGGTCTGGCCTGGAGTCGATCCCGTCAATCGCCCGGGCCGACGTCCACGTGACCCTGCCCGGGACGCTCCGCGTCCGCATCGTGGAACGCACCCCGATCCTCGCCTGGCGCGCCGGTGCCGCGCTGCTGCTCGTGGACCGCGATGGGAAGGTGATCGCCGACGCCGGCACGGTGGACGCCACGGCCGCGGCCCGGGCCATCGCGGCGGGGCTTCCGACGGTCGACGACCGGCGCGTGGCGGGCGCCTCCGTCGGGGGGGTCGTCACCGAGGTGCAGCCACTCCCGGTCGTCGGCGGCCAGCTGGGTCCGATTGAGCTTGACGTGGCGAGGCGCCTGCTCTCGCTCCGTCCGGCCGATGTCGGGTCGTCGGCGCCAGGGCTGCAGGTGCGACTCGACGACGAGGACGGATGGACGGTTCGGCCGGCCGTCGACCGACCCTGGACCGCGGTCTTCGGCTTCTACTCCACCACGCTCCGGCCCGCGGACCTGGTTCCCCAGCAGGTGCGCCTCCTCCGCAGCCTGCTCGCCGGCCGGGAGGCCCAGCTCCTGCGCATCGTGCTGGCGGACGGGACGCACGGGACGTACACGACGAAGTGACCGACCGGGTGGCGGGATGGTTTGGCACCGGGCCGCCGGGTCGGGTAGCCTTGCACAAACGACGTACATTGAGGGAGGACCGACCCGTGCTCCTGCCGCTGGCGGGCCTGCTCGTCGGTGTCCTTCTCGGGCTCGTCCTCAACGTCAACGTCGGGTTCGAGTTGGCCCGGTATTCGGCCGTCGCGATCCTCGCGGCGCTCGACTCCGTCCTGGGGGCCGTGCGAGCCGAGTTGGAAGGGACGTACAACAACCGGATCTTCGTCAGCGGGTTCGTGGTGAACGCCGTCGTGGCGGTCCTCCTCACGTTCGTGGGGGATCGCCTCGGGCTCGACCTCTACCTGGTTGCGCTCATCACCTTCGGGCTGCGGATCTTCCAGAACGTCGCGCTCATCCGCCGGCACTTCCTATAGGCCGGCCAAACGCCAAGGAGAGGGACGGAACGAGTGGAACGCGAGGCGGTCCTCGTCGGGATCGACGTCGGGACGACCAAAGTCGTGGCCCTCATCGGTGAGGTCGGCCGCGACGGCGGCGTCACGATCATCGGGAAGGGCACGGTGCCGGCGTCGGGGCTTCGCAAGGGCGTCGTCGTGAACATCGACCAGACCGTCCATTCGATCACGGCCGCGGTCGAGAAGGCAGAGCGCCATTCCGGCTGGAAGATCGACCGGGCGTTCGTGAGCGTCGGCGGCCAGCACGTCGACGGCCTCAACTCGCCGGGCCAGGTGGCGGTCGCCGGCCCGCGCCGCGAGGTGACCCAGGAGGATGTCAACCGCTCGATCGAGGTCGCCCGCGCCGTCTCGATCCCGTCCACCCGCGAAGTCCTTCACGTCGTGCCGCGCGGCTACACGGTGGACGGCCAGGAGGGCGTGATGAACCCGCTCGGGATGAGCGCGGTTCGCCTGGAGGTCGAGACCCATATCGTCACCGCCTCCGCCACGGCCGTCCAGAACCTCACCAAGTGCGTCACCGCGGCCGGCGTGAAGATCGACGAGCTGGTGGCGGGCGGCCTCGCCTCGGCCGAGGCCGTGCTATCGCCCACGGAGCGGGACCTCGGGGTCGCGGTTGCCGACATCGGCGCCGGGACGACCGAGCTGACCCTGTTCGCGGACGGCTCGCCGTTCCACACGGCGGTCCTCCCGGTGGGCGGCGCGAACGTCACGAACGACATCGCGATCGGCCTCAAGACCAGCCTGCAGGTGGCCGAGTCGCTCAAGATCGACCACGGGACCTGCGACGTTGCCGGCCTGGACCCCGATGAGGTCATCAGCGTCACCGTCCTCGGCGACGAGGCTGGCCGAACCGTGGAGCGGATGGAGGTCTGCCGCATCATCGAGGCCCGGATGCGCGAGACCTACGAGATGCTTCGGACGGAGATTCTCGCGGCCGCCCCGGGGATGCTGCCGGCGGGCCTCGTCCTCACCGGCGGCGGCGCCCAGCTTGGCGGGGCCGCGGCGCTGGGCCGGGAGATCCTGGAGATGCCCGTTCGGGTCGCCGCCGCCACCGAGGTCGGCGGGCTGGTGGACGGCATCCTTGAGCCGCCCTACAGCACGGCCATCGGGCTCCTCCTGTGGGGCGCGCGCCATCTCGGCGCCGCGGATCTGACGACCTACGAGTCGGCCCCCGCCGGCGGCCTGGTCGGGCGGATCCGGGGGGCCCTGCGGAGCGTCTTCCCGTAGGCGCGCTGCCGACCGGCGCGGCGCGCCGGTCGCCCGTTCGTCGGGGCGCGCCCGGGACCTTGGGTCTTCCCGGGTAGCGCCGCTGGCGACGTTCGGGGTTCCCATTCGTGAATCCGGCGCTATACTCCCCCGGCAGTCCACGTTCCAGCGTGCCGTGCCCGCTCGCCGGACCGGACAGTCCGTGTACACCACAGACGTCTTGATCCCGGACGGCCCGAACGGCCGCTCATAACCCCGGAGGACCAGCGATGCCGCTGCGATCGGATTCCGAGAACTTCGCCCTGATCCGCGTAGTCGGCGTCGGCGGCGGGGGCAGCAATGCCGTCAACCGGATGATCCGGGCCGAGATGATGGGCGTCGAGTTCATCGGCATCAATACGGATGCCCAGGCCCTGCTCCAGTCCGATGCCCCGCACAAGATCCGCATCGGCGACAAGATCACCCGCGGCCTGGGCGCCGGCGGCGACGCCTCCATCGGGCAGCGCGCCGCCGAGGAGGACGTCGAGAAGATCACGGAGGCGCTCCGCGATTCCGACATGGTCTTCATCACGGCGGGCCTGGGCGGCGGCACCGGCTCGGGCGGCGCTCCCGTCATCGCGGAGATCGCCAAGGACCTCGGCGCGCTGACGATCGGCGTCGTGACCAAGCCGTTCTCGTTCGAGGGCAACAAGCGCAAGCTCATCGCCGAGAAGGCCGCCGAGCAGCTCAAGGCGAAGGTCGACACGCTCATCACGATCCCGAACGACCGGCTTCGCGACGTCGTCGCGAAGAACACCTCGATCCTCGACGCGTTCCGCGTGGTGGACGACGTGCTCCGGCAAGGCGTCCAGGGGATCAGCGACATCATCACGGTGCCGGGCCTGATCAACCTCGACTTCGCCGACGTGAAGGCGATCATGCACGACGCCGGCTCCGCCCTGATGGGAATCGGCCGGGCCTCAGGCGAGAGCCGCGCCCTGGAAGCGGCCAAGCAGGCGATTGCGAGCCCGCTCCTCGAGGTCAACATCACCGGCGCGCAGGGGATCCTGTTCAACATCGCCGGCTCCTCCAGCCTCACCCTCTTCGAGGTGACCGAGGCAGCCGAGGAGATCCGCGCCGCCGCGGACCCGGAGGCGAACATCATCTTTGGCGCGAGCTTCGACGAGCGACTCGGCGAGGATATCGTGATCACCGTCATCGCGACCGGCTTCGACGGCTCGCGCCGCCGCGAGCCCGTGCGACGCGAGAGCGCCGAGCGACCCTTCGAGGTGTCCCGGTCGGTCCGCCCCGAGCGCGACTTCCTCGGCGAGCTGGAGCGCCAGCGCGGTGCGGTGGACGCCGAGCTGCGGCCGGTCGAGCGCCCGGGGATGGACCGGGGCGAGCCGGCCTCGGTGCGCGTGGAGCGGACCGTGGCGGAGACCGCGCCCGCGGCAAACGTGCGCCGGACCTACGACGCGGACGACCTGGAGATCCCGAGCTTCCTTCGGCGCACGAAGTAGCGCGGCCCGGTGCCCGACCCGTCGGGCCTCCCTGACGCCGCGGACCTGCCCGACCCGGCCGCGGACCTGCCCGACCCGGCCCTGGTCGCCGGCTTCGTCGCGGCGCGCGTCCACGTGCTGGCCGCGATCGCGGATGCCTGCGCGCGTTCTGGGCGTGACCCGGCGGGCGTCACGCTCGTGGCGGTCAGCAAGACCGTCGACGCCGCGCAGTTGCGGGCAGCCCTGGCCGCCGGCCTGACGACCCTCGGCGAGAACCGCGTCCAGGAGGCGGAGCGGAAGGTCCCGGCCGTCCCCGGGGGGCGCTGGCACCTGATCGGCCCGCTCCAGGCCAACAAGGCCCGTCGTGCCGTCGCGATCTTCGATGTCATCGAGAGCGTTGACTCGGTCGCCCTGGCCGTTCGCCTTGACAGGCTTTCCGGCGAGCTCCGGCCCGGCCGGCCACTGCCGATCCTTCTCCAGGTGAACGTCGACGCGGACTCCGCGAAGGCCGGCTTCAAGCCCGACGACCTGGCCGCCGCGTTGCCGGCGCTCGTCTTCCTGCCGAACCTTGAGCTGCGTGGCCTGATGACCGTGGGACGGTTCGTGGCGACCGCCGAGGAAGCGCGGTCGACGTTCCACACGCTGCGGGCCCTCTCGGAGCGCCTCCGTGCGCCTGCGCCGCCCCCGGCCCGCGTCAGCGCGGACCCCGCGACTGCGTCCGCACGGGGACTCGGTCCGGCGCTCTCGATGGGAATGAGCGATGACTACCCGGTCGCGATCGAGGAGGGCGCCACGCTCGTCCGCGTGGGCCGCGCGCTCTTCGGAGAGCGGCCGCACGCCCACGTGGTCGGAGAGCGGCCGCACGCTCACGTGGACGGCGTCGCGCACGTGCACGCGCGCGAGGTGGGGCCCGCCCCGAGACTGGCGCCCGCCCCTGCCGCCGACCGCGCGTAGACTCCGTCCATGGACGCGTTCGTGCGCTACTTCCTCCAGCTGCTCGTGCTCGCGGTCTGGGCGCTGGTGCTGGGCCGCGTCATCGTCTCGTGGGTGGACCCGCAAGGCCGCAACGCGATCTCTCGCCGGGTCATCTCGATGACGGAGCCGCTCCTCGCGCCGATCCGGCGCCTGCTGCCGGCGACCGGCGCGCTAGACCTCTCGGCGCTCGTCCTCATGCTGATCCTCAGCATGCTCCTCGAGGTTGTGGGCCGCTGAGCGCGGACGCCGACGTCCGCTTCCCGGTTCGACTCACGCCGTGCGGCGGCGCCGACCGGGTGGATGGGGTCGGGGAAGATGGCGCCCTGCGTGTCCGGGTGGCCGCGCCGCCGGTCGATTCCGCAGCGAACGATGCGCTCTGTCGGCTGCTGGCGCGGGAGCTCGGCGTTGCCCGCGCCGATGTTCGGATCGTGGCCGGCGCGACGGCCCGTCGGAAGGTCGTGGCGGTTGCCGGCATCGATGCGCCGGCGGTCAGATCGCGCTGGCCCGGGCTGGCCCTATAATCCACGCCACGGGCGATTAGCTCAGCCGGTCAGAGCGCACGGTTCACATCCGTGAGGTCACTGGTTCGAACCCAGTATCGCCCACCATCGTTCCCTCGAGGCGGCTCCACAGCGCGCGCCCAGGGGTGCGTCGATCCTCAGCCTCCGGCGAGCGGACCCGCCGTGGGCACGAGGAGCAGGAATCGTCCGTCCCGGCCCGGGTAGGGTCCTTCCGGTCGCTCCCAGGCCAGGTAGTTCCGGATCAGGTTGGCCGGGTCGTGGGACGCGTCGGGCGGGGCCGACGGGCCCCAGATGCTGCTGACCCGCGGGAACCAGGGATCGAGGATCCGGGCTGCCGTCAGCGTGAAGGACGCCGTCGCGCGCGGATCCCTGGTGGCGGCGAAGCCGGTCATCACCCAGGCGTGGGCGCCGCGCCAGACGAGGAGCACCACGGGCCGGCCTGACGCCCGGATGGCCATGGCGGCGAGACGGAGCGCGGCTTCTCGCGACGTAGCGATGCGCAGCTCGTAGGTGACGCCGGAAAGTTGTGCGATCGCGGCCGCCATCCCAGCCGGGCCCCAGCCGCCGTTGCTCGAATCGTCGTGCGTCGTGAAGTCCGCCGCGAGGGACGTGATCCGACGCTGGAACGCGGTGCTGGTGTCGATCCGCGGCCCCACGAGATTGACGACGATCTGGATCGCTGCCGAGGCGCAGGAGATCTTCGTCTCCTCGGAGACGAAGACGCCGCGCCGGTACGTGTCCATCGCGAACGGGCCGGCTGAGGGGGCCGGCGAGGCGGCCGGCGAGGGGACCGGCACGGGCGTCGGCACGAGCGTCGGCACGAGCGTCGGCGTGGGGCTCAGGGTGCCCGTGTCGGCCGGGGTTGGTCTCGCGGCGACCGCGGAGCCGGGTCCCGCGGACCCGATCGGCACCGCCGTCGCGGCGGCGGGCCGGCCGAGCCAGTCGAGCGCCAGCATGCCGGTCGGAAGGAAGGCAAGGACGAGAATCACGAGGCCGACGAGCGAGGCGAGAAGGCGGGCGGCGATCCCGGACCGGGTGGACATACTGGGGCTCCGGCGACGGTTCGAGGAGCGCGGCACCTCTCGGGTGGTCGCCGCGCGCGGACAAGACGATCTGGGGCGGTCCGATGGTACGTCCGCCCCCGACGCATGGTGCGATCGCAACCCGACGCGGCCCCGCCGGGGGCCTGCCCTCGCGTAGGATCATCCGGTGCCTGTCGATCCCGTTCTCGCGCCCGCCACGGGCCCTGCACCCGTGCTGGAGCTCGCCGGCATCGGCGTCCGGCGCGGCGCGGCATGGCTGCTCGCCGAAGCCACCCTTGTCGTCCTGCCCGGCGAGCGCTGGGTGGTGGTCGGCCCGAACGGCGCGGGCAAGTCCACGCTCATGGCGGTCGCCGCGACAAATCTCTTCCCAACGGTGGGTCACGTTCGCGTGCTCGGCGCCGAGCTGGGCCGAGTGGACGCGAGGACGCTGCGGCCGCGGATCGGCCTGACGAGCGCCGCGCTCGCGGACCGCTTCGACCCGCGCCTCCGGGTGCGCGAGGTCGTGGTGACCGCGCGGACCGGTGCGCTGGCGCCGTGGTGGGACACGTACGCGGAGCGCGACCAGGCGCGAGCGCTCGAGTTGCTGCGGCAGCTGGGCGTCGGCGACCTTGCCGAGCGAACCTTCGGCACCCTCTCCACCGGCGAGCGCCAGCGCGTGCTGCTGGCACGGACCCTCCTGCCGGACCCGGAGGTGGTGCTCGCCGACGAGCCGGCGGCGGGACTCGACCTCCGGGCGCGCGAGGAGCTGGTGGATGCCCTTGCGGGGCTCGCAACGCGGCCCCGACCGGCCGGCATCGTGCTCGTGACGCACCACCTGGAGGAGATCCCGCCCGGTTTCGGGCAGGCAATGGTCCTCGCCGGTGGGCGAGTCCTCGCGGCCGGCCCGATCGACGGGGTCCTCGTGGACGCGACGCTCTCCGCCGCCTACGGGATCCCGCTCCGGGTCGAGGGCCGCGACGGACGCTGGACGGCCCGGCGCGCCTGACGTCGCCGCGCGGGCACCTCGCGGTCCGGGTCAGACGGCGCCGGACTCCCGCGCGATTCGCCGCAGCACGGCGGGAAGGATCCCGCCCTGCCGGTAGTACTCGACCTCGATCGCGCCGTCGAGGCGGCACTCCACCTCGAAGCGTGTCTCGCGCCCTCCGTCGGCGTCGTCGGCCGTGGCGACGACAGTCAGCCGCGCCCGTGGGGCCAGGCTGTTTCCGAGGCCGACGATCGAGTAGCGCTCCCGCCCGGTGAGGCCCAGGCTCGCGGCGCTCTCGCCGGGCTGGAACTGCAGTGCCAGCACGCCCATCCCGACCAGGTTCGAGCGGTGGATCCGCTCGAAGCTCTCCGCGATGACTGCCCGGATCCCAAGCAGCCGCGTGCCCTTGGCGGCCCAGTCGCGCGACGAGCCGGACCCGTACTCGCGGCCGGCGAGCACGATGCTCGGGACGCCCTCCGCCTGGTAGGTCATCGCGGCGTCGTAGATGAACGTCTCCGATCCGGTCGGGAAGCGCAGGGTGTACGGCCCCTCCTTCCCATCCACCAGGCGGTTCCGGAGACGGATGTTGCCGAAGGTCCCGCGCATCATCACCTCGTGGTGGCCGCGGCGGGCCCCGTACGAGTTGAAGTCGAGCGGCCCGACGCCGTGCTGCTGGAGCCAGGCGCCGGCCGGGGACCACGCGGCGATGGAGCCGGCGGGCGAGATATGGTCTGTGGTCACCGAGTCGCCGAGCCAGGCGAGCACCCGCGCTCCATCGATGTCGCGGACCGGGTCCGGCGTCAGCGTCATGTGAGCGAAGAAGGGCGGGTTCGCGATGTACGTGGAGTCGGCGTCCCAGGCGTAGCGGTCGCCTTCCGGGATCGGCAGCGCCCGCCAGCGGGCGTCACCCTCGAACACCGAGGCGTAGGCGGACCGGAACAGCTCGCCGTCGATCGCGTCCGCGATCGTCGCCCGGACCTCCTCTTCGGACGGCCAGAGGTCCGCCAGGAATACCGGAGCGCCGTCGGATCCAACGCCGAGCGGCTCGCTCGACAGGTCGATATCGATCCGGCCGGCGAGCGCGTATGCCACCACGAGGGGTGGGGAAGCGAGGTAGCTGGCGCGCGCGAGCGGGTGGATCCGGCCCTCGAAGTTGCGGTTGCCCGAGAGCACCGCCACCGCCGTCAGCCCGTGCTCCTCGATCTGGCGCGCGACCGCCTCGTTCAGTGGCCCGGAGTTGCCGATGCACGTGGTGCAGCCGTAGCCGGCCAGCGCGAACCCCAGCGCGGCGAGCGGCTCCGTCAGCCCGGCCCTCTCCAGGTACGCGGTCACGGCTCGCGAGCCGGGTGCGAGCGAGGTCTTGACGGCCGGGTTGACATGGAGCCCCAGGGCGACCGCCTTCGCGGCCAGCAGCCCGGCCCCCACCATCACCGTCGGGTTCGACGTGTTCGTGCATGACGTGATCGCGGCGATCACGATGGAGCCGTTGCGGACCTCTCCCGGCGCTGCGGCCGGCGCCCCGGCGGCAGGCAGCACGCCCGGGAACGAGGACTCGAAGCTCGCCCGCGTCTGCGGCACGGGGACCCGGTCCTGGGGTCGCTTCGGCCCGGCCAGGCTGGGCTCGACCGACGCGAGGTCCAGCTCCAGGACCACGTCGAAATCGGGCCCGGCACCCGGCAGGCGCCAGAGGCCCTGCGCCTTCGCGTACTGCGCCACGAGGTCGACCAGCTCGGCGCTCCGGCCGGTGAGGCGGAGGTACGCGAGCGTCTCATCGTCGATCGGGAAGATCGTGGCGGTGGCCCCGAACTCCGGGCTCATGTTGCTGATCGTGGCGCGGTCGGCGAGCGCGAGACCGGCCAGCCCGTCACCCGCGAACTCCACGAACGAGCCGACCACGCCCAGCATCCGCAGGCGCTCCGTGACGGTCAGCACGAGGTCGGTGGCGGTTGCTCCCTTCGGCAGCGCGCCGCGCAGCCGGACCCCCACCACGTGCGGCATCGGCAGGTACAGCGGCTGGCCCAGCAGGACGGCCTCGGCCTCGATCCCGCCAACCCCGTAGCCCAGCACGCCCAGCGCATTGATCATCGTGGTGTGCGAGTCGGTCCCGACCAGCGTGTCCGGGAAGGCAAGCGGCCGGCCGTCCTCCTCGACGACCGTCACGACGGTGGCAAGGTGCTCCAGGTTGACCTGGTGGACGATGCCCGTGCCGGGGGGCACGACCCGCAGGCCCGTGAACGCGCGCTGCGCCCAGCGGAGGAGCTGGTAGCGCTCGCCGTTCCGCTCGTACTCGCGGGTGACGTTGAAGGCGAACGAGTCGGCGGTTCCGAAGCGATCGACCTGGACCGAGTGGTCGATCACGAGATCGGCCGGGACGAGTGGGTTGACCCGGCCGGGGTCGCCGCCGAGGGCCGCCATCGCGTCCCGCATCGCGGCGAGGTCCACGACGGCCGGCACGCCGGTGAAGTCCTGGAGGATCACGCGCGCGGGCACGAAGGGAATCTCCGCGCTGCCGCCGGCGCCCGGCCGCCAGCCCGCGAGGCGCCGGAGGTCTGCTTCGGTCACGATCCCGCGCCCCGCGTGGCGCAGGACGTTTTCCAGCAGGATCTTGATCGTGACCGGGGCGCGCTCCAGGTCGACTTCGCCCGCGAGCGCGGCGAGGGGCACATAGTTCGGGAGTCCCGGGCCGAGGCTGGCTCGGGCGCCGATCGGGTCGCTGGTCGGCACGGGTTCCTCGTTCGTGGCTCGGGCGGCGCGGGGGCCGCGGGGGGCGCTACGCTGTCACGGCCAAGAGTACCCCGCCACGGCGCGACCCCGCGTTGGCGGCTGGGCCCAGCGAGGAGCCCGCGTGCGAGCCTGGAGCGATGCCACCCAGCCTCCGCCTGGCGATCCGGCGACGCTCGAGGAGCTCCGCCGCGCGGGCGCGGCCGATGCGGCCGCGGCGGATCCGGCCGCGGCGGATCCGGCCACGGCTAACGCGGCCCCGGCCTCGCCCTCGCCCTCGGCCTCGGCCGACCCCGGCACCCCACGGCCGGCCGACTCCTCGCTGCCCACGGGGGCGCACCGACACGGCGACGAGGTGCACCTGGAGGCGCACGCGCACCCGCACGCGCCGGCACCGGACGACGGCCGCCCGATCATCGGGATCGTGGGCGGCGGGCCGGTCGGGCTGACGCTTGGGGCAGCCCTTGCCGCCGCCGGATGGCAGGTGGGCGCCGTGGCCAGTCGCGACCCGGCGCGCCGCGAGCGCTTCCGGCAGCTGGTCCCCGGCGCCCGGGCGTTCGCCGAGCCCGCCGGCATCCTGGACGAGTGCCAGCTCGCGATCATCGCCGTCCCAGACGACGCGATCGCCGACGTCGCCGCCGGGATGCGTCTCTACTCCGGGCAGGCGCTGGTCCACACCAGCGGCCTTCACGGCACCGAGGTGCTGGCCGCCGCCAGGGCAGCCGGCACGTCCTGTGGGTCGTTCCACCCGCTCGTCGCCTTCGCGGACGTGGATCGCGCCCTGGCAGCGCTGCGCGGCGCAACCGTGGCGATCGAGGGCGATGAGGACATCCTCGACGTCCTCGCAGAGATGGCCCAATCGATCGGCGCGCTGCCCGTCCGGCTGGCCCCGGGCTCGAAGCCCGCGTACCACGCCGCCGCCGTACTCGCGGCGGGCGGCCTCGTCGCGCTCCTCGACGTGATCGCAGAGGTCGCGGCGCCAGCCGGCCTCGACGAAGCCGGCGCGCTGGCCGTCTACGGTCCGCTCGCGGCCCAGGCGCTGGGCAACGCCCGGGCGCTCGGGATCGCGCCCGCGCTCACCGGTCCCGCCGTCCGCGGGGACGCGGGGACCATCGAGGCCCACCTCGCCGCGCTCGAGGGCAGCGCGCCCGCGACGCTGGACACGTACCGCGCGCTCGTGCGGCGCCAGGTGTCCATCGCCGAGGCGCGGCGCGGCCTCGCGCCGGAAACCGCAGCGCGCCTGCGCGCCGAACTTGCAGATCGCCGCTGAGGCGCTACGATCTGCACATGCAGCGAAGCTTCGCCGCGAGGTTCTCGGTTCGCCCGGCGGCCAGTTTCCCGACGCCACCGCCGCGGCTTCGGGAGCGCCACCTCGGCCTCCATCGCCATGTCGGCTTCCAGGCCTCGACGGATCGCCCGACGATTGTTCGCCGGACGGATCTCGGGCCGGTCGTCCTCCTGCGCGCCGACTGGCGCGCGGTCACGCCTGTGCGACCGCACCGTGCGGCCGGTGTCGCGGGCCCGCTGGCGGCGGTCCGCTGGGCGAAGCTCGAGGTCCGGAGCCCCGGTCGTCGCGTGCGCGCCGCGTCGGCACCGTGGCGCGGCTGAGGCGCGCCACCGCCACCTCCGCGGGCGGGATCGTCGTCCGCACCATCGCCGGCGTTCCGCATCTCGTCGCCGGCCACCGCCGTCGTATGGGCGACAGCGGTTCGTGGACACTCCCGAAGGGAACACCGAACCCACCCGAGACGCTCGAGGAGACCGCGCTCCGTGAAGTTGCCGAGGAGACCGGGCTGGAGGTGCGCATCGTGGCCCCGATCGACCGAATCGAGTACGTGTTCGTCCAGGGGGGCGCGAAGATCCATAAGACGGTCCACTTCTGGTTGATGGAGCCGATCGGCGGCGACCTTGCCCGCCATGACCACGAGTTCGACGAGGTGCGCTGGGTCTCGCTGGCGGATGCGCCCAGGCTGCTCACGTTCGAGACGGAGCGCGCGCTGGTCGAGCGAGCCGCCGACATGATCGCCGGCGCCAGCGAGGCCCGGGCATGACGGAGATCGCGCGTCCAACCGACGGATCGCGCGCCACGCCGCTCCTGTCGCGCCACGTCGCGCTGGGCGCGCGGATGATCGACTTCGGCGGCTGGCACATGCCCGTCCAGTACACCTCGATCCTCAGCGAGCACCGGGCGGTGCGCGAACGAGCCGGCCTGTTCGATCTCTCCCACATGGGCGAGCTCTTCGTGGAAGGCCCCGATGCGGGCGAGGCGCTCGCCGGTGCCCTCGTGACGGACCCGCCGTCGCTGGAGGTGGGTCGCGCCCACTACTCCATGATCTGTGCCCCCGATGGCGGCGTCATCGACGACCTGATCGTCTACCGGCTGGCCGAGGATCGGTTCCTCGTCGTCGCGAACGCCTCCAACGCCCCCGTCGTCTCTGATGCTCTCGCCGAGCGCCTCGACGAGAGCCGCTCCATCCTTGACGACCGCTCCCTCGCGACCGCGCTCGTGGCCGTGCAGGGACCCGCGGCGCGCGGAATCCTTGGGCCGCTCACCGACGTGAACCTGGCGACCCTTCGCTACTACGCGATCGCCGAGGGCGCGGTGGCGGGCATCCCGGCGCTGGTCGCGCGGACGGGCTACACGGGCGAGGACGGGTTCGAGGTCTTCGTCGACGACGCGGCCGCCGGGGAGCTCTGGGATATCCTCCTGGCGGCCGGTGCACCGTCGGGCCTCGTGCCGGTTGGGCTCGGCGCCCGCGACACGCTTCGGCTGGAGGCCGGAATGCCGCTCTACGGCAACGAGCTGGACCGCTTCACGACCCCCTTCGAGGCGGGGCTCGGACGGGTGGTCAAGCTGGCCAGGGCGGGGGACTTCGTGGGCCGCGACGCCCTCGCCCGCGCCGCCGAGGCGGGCCCGCGGCGACTGCTCGTGGGCCTCATGGTCCGTGGGCGCGGGATCGCGCGCCACGGGTACCCGGTCTGGGCGGGGGATCGACGGACGGGCGTCGTCACCTCCGGCACCCAGTCGCCGACCCTGGGCGTGCCGATCGCGATGGCGTACGTCGCCCCGGGCGATGCCGTGACGGGTACGATGCTCGAGGTGGAGATCCGCGACACGCGGGCCGTCGCGGAGGTCGTCCCGCTCCCGTTCTACTCCCGGGCCCGATGACCCACCCCGCCGCCGGCCCCGGCGGTGGACGACGCCACGTTCGTGCGGCAGCGACCGCGTCAGCAGGGAGGTTCCCCCGCCCATGATCCCGTCCGATCTGCGCTACACGAAGGAGCATGAGTGGGTCCGCGTCGCCGGGGACGTTGCGACGGTCGGGATCACCCAGCATGCCGCCGACCAGCTTGGTGACATCGTCTTCGTCGAGCTGCCCGAGCCCGGTCGCGTGCTCGAGCAGTTCGCGACGTTCGGCGTCGTGGAGTCCGTGAAGGCCGTCAGCGACCTCTTCGCGCCCCTGGCGGGCGAGGTCCTCGAAGGGAATGCGAGCCTCCTCACGACGCCGGAGGTGGTCAACAGCGACCCGTACGGCGCCGGCTGGATGCTGCGGATCCGGCTCTCGGACGCCGGCCAGCTGGAGCAGCTCCTCGACGCGGCCGCTTACGAGGCACTCACCGCGGAGGGCTGATCCCATGGTGTACGGACCGCACACCCCGGACGACCGGTCGCGGATGCTCGCCGCGCTCGGGATCGACTCGGTGGATGAGCTCTTCGAGGTCATCCCGCCGGCGGTCCGGGCCGGCGCCATGGACCTTCCGCCGGGGCTCACGGAGCTGGAGCTGATGGCCCGGCTCCGAACCCTGGCGGGTCACAACCGTGTCGATCTCGCCAGCTTCCTGGGCGCAGGCGTCTACCGCCACCACCTGCCGCCGGTGGTCGACCAGGTCCTTCTCCGCAATGAGTTCTACACCGCGTACACGCCCTACCAGCCGGAGATCAGCCAGGGGACGCTCCAGACGATCTACGAGTATCAGTCCCTCCTCGCTGAGCTGACCGGTCTGGACGTCGTCTCCGCCTCGCACTACGACGGTGCGACGGCCACCGCGGAGGCGGCGCTCATGACCTGCCGGGCGACCCGCCGCGAGCGGGTGCTCGTCTCGCGCGGGGTCCACCCGCAATCCCGCCAGACCCTGGAGACGTATTTCGCCGGTCCGGGCCTCGCGTTCGACGAGGTCCCGCTGCTGACCGAGGGACCGGCTGCGGGCACGACGGACCTCGCGGCACTCGCGCGCCTCCTCGGCGACCCCGAGCGGCCCGTGGCGGGAGTCCTCGCCGCGCAGCCCAACGTCCTGGGCCTGCTGGAGCCGATGGCGGAAATCGGCCGGCTCGCGCACGCGGCCGGCGCCCTGTTCGTCGCCGCGGTGGAGCCGGTCTCCCTCGCGGTGCTCGCGCCGCCGGGCGCCTACGAGGCGGACATCGCGGCGGGGGAGGGTCAGCCGCTCGGCATCCCGCCCCAGTACGGCGGCCCATATCTGGGGATCCTGGCCTGCCGGGATTCCCTCGTCCGCCAGATCCCGGGGCGCCTGATCGGCATGACCAGCGACGTCGACGGCCGGCGCGCGTACGTGATGACCATGCGTGCGCGCGAGCAGGACATCCGGCGCGAGAAGGCGGCCAGCAACATCTGCACGAACCAGGCGCTGTGCGCCCTGGCCGCCGCCGTGTACGTCGCAGCGCTCGGGCCCGGTGGGCTCCGCGACGTGGCCGCGACGGGCGTGGCCCGCGCCGCGGAGCTGGCCGCCGCGCTCGCCGACGCCGGAGCGCCCCGCCTGCATCCGGGCCCGTACCTCAACGAGTTCGCGGTCCGCGTCCCCGACGCGATCTCGGTCCACCGCCGACTCCTCCATCGCGGGATCCTTGCCGGGATCCCGCTCGCGGAGCTGGAGCCGGGCGATCCTTCGCTCACCGATGGCCTCCTCGTCTGTGCGACGGAAACCACGACGCCGGAGGAGATCGAGCTGTTCGCCTGGGCGCTCCGCGACGAGCTGAGCGCGCAGGCGGGTGTCCCGGTCGCAGGGATCGGGGAGGGGATTCGATGAGCGTCACGGGACCGAAGCTCCAACCGACCCTCTTCGAGCTGTCCGGCACCGGCCGGGCCGCCGGACGCCGAATCCCCGCGCCGCCCGCAGATGCACTGGAGCGTCTCCCGGCCGCCGCGCGCCGGGCCGCGCCCCCCGCGCTCCCCGAGGTGGACGAGGCGTCTCTCGTCCGCCACTACGTCAACCTCTCGCAGCTCAACTGGGGCGTGGACACGGGCTTCTACCCGCTTGGGTCGTGCACCATGAAGTACAACCCGAAGGTCAACGAATGGGCGGCACGACTGCCCGGGTTCGCGGCGCTCCATCCGCTCGCGCCCGATGAGACTGCCCAGGGGACGCTGGAGATGCTCTGGGAGCTGGAGCGGGACCTGGCGGAGATCAGCGGGATGGACGCCGTCACGCTCCAGCCCGCGGCCGGCGCCCAGGGCGAGCTGACCGGCATGCTCCTGGTCCGGGCGTACCACCGCGCACGCCGGGACCTGGAGCGAACGGACGTCCTCATCCCGGACTCGGCACACGGCACGAATCCCGCCACCGCGTCCATGGCGGGCTTCCGGACCGTCAACATCCCGTCCGCACCGGACGGCGGCGTCGACCTGGAGGCATTCCGGGCGGCCCTCGGGCCGCGCACCGCCGCGATCATGATCACGAACCCATCCACGCTGGGTCTCTTCGAGCGCCGCATCGTTGAGTTGCTGGAGCTGGTCCACGCGGCCGGCGCGCTCGCGTACATGGACGGCGCCAACCTCAACGCGATCCTTGGACGCTTCCGGCCCGGGGAGGCGGGCTTCGACGTCATGCATTTCAACGTCCACAAGACGTTTTCGACGCCGCACGGCGGCGGCGGTCCCGGGGCCGGGCCGGTTGGCGTGCGCGGGCCGCTCATCCCGTTCCTGCCGGCCCCGCGCGTCCTCCGCGAGCCGGGCGGGACGTTCCGGCTGGAGCGGCCCGGGGAGCGGCCGGCCAGCATCGGCCGTATGCGCGGCCACGTGGGCAACGTGGGCATCCTCCTGCGGGCGTGGGCCTATATCCGGGCGCACGGCGCGGACGGGCTCAGGGAGGTCAGCGATGACGCCGTCCTAGCGGCCAACTACCTGCGCGGCCGGCTGGCGGCGGACGGCGCCTACGAGGTCCCGTACCCGGGGCCGTGCGCCCACGAGTTCATCGCGTCCGGCGCGGGCCTCAAGCGCGCGACGGGCGTCCGGACGCTGGACGTGGCGAAGCGGCTCATCGACAAGGGCTACCATCCGCCCACGATCTACTTCCCGCACACGGTGGACGAGGCGATGCTGATCGAGCCGACCGAGACCGAGCGGCTCGAGACGCTCGACGCGTTCGCGGACGCGCTGCTCGAGATCGCTCGGGAAGCGCACGAGACGCCGGAGCTCGTGACGTCGGCCCCGCACACGGCGCCGGTCCGGCGGCTCGACGAGGCATCGGCCGCCCGCCAGCCGAACCTGCGCTGGCGGCCCCGCCCGCTCGGCTGATCGCCCACCGCGGTCCCGGAAGGTCGTAATCGACATCCTGTAGTGGGGAGGAGTGCGTATAATCCGGCAGCATGATCCGACGCCGCGCGCCCGCATGGCAGTCTCGGAGGAGGCCGCAGGAGTGATGGGTGCCGGACTCGGATCGAATGGGTGCTTCGGCACCCAAACGGGTGCATCAGCACCCAAACCGTAACTGGAGGAGCGTCACCTATGAGCCTTACGCGAAAGCGTAGCCTCGGACTGCTCGCGGCGGTTGCCGTGCTCGTGGGCGCCTGCGGTGGTTCGGCAACGCCGACACCCGCGGCCCCGGCGTCCGCGGCCCCGGCGTCCGCGGCTGCCCCGGCATCCGCGGCTGCCCCGGCGTCCGCAGCGGCTTCGCCGTCCGCAGCGGCCGGGCCGAGCATCGTTGGAACCGCGTACCAGCCGGTCGCGGTCGGCAACGTCGCAACCAAGCCGCTCGTCGTCGCCGAGTGGCAGAGCCCCGACACGTTCAACGCGTACTACGCGCAGGCGAACATCGACATCGAGATGGCGACGCCGGCACTCCTCGGCCTGATCAACACGGCCGACGACCTCAAGTACTTCGGCGACATGGTCACCGAGGTTCCCCTCGTCTCGAACGGCGACGTCGTCGTCGCGGGCACCGGGATGACGGTCACCTACAAGCTGAAGCCCGGCATGAAGTGGTCTGACGGTTCCGCGATCACGTGCAAGGACCTCGAGGGCACGTGGAAGTGGAACATGGACAAGGGTCAGTCGGGCCTTGCCGGTGGCACGATCGGGTGGGAGGACATCGCGTCCGTCGATACCTCGACGCCCACAAGCTGCGTCGTGAGCTTCAGCAAGGTCTACGAGGGCTACCTCGGCCTGTTCAGCCCGCTCTTCCCGGCGGCCTACCTCGCGTCGGTCCCGGTCAAGGACGCCCCCACGAAGCTGTATCCCCTCACGAACCTCAAGAGCGGCGTCTATAGCGGCCCCTACATCCCGACGGACTACAAGGCCGACGCCCAGATGAACTACACCGTGAACCCGAACTACGCGACGATCCATCCGGAGGCGAAGCTCGGCTTCCCCGGGATGATCTTCAAGCTCTACGGCAGCTCTGACGCCATGAAGGCCGGCTTCGACGCCGGCGAGTACGACCTTGCCATGGACCTGAACCACTCGGACATCCCGAGTGTCCAGGGCAAGAACAGCGTACTCATCAAGGACGGCACGACGTACGAGCAGCTTTCCATCAACAACAAGACCCTGACCGCGAAGTTCGGCGCCGCCGACCTGACCACCATCAAGCAGGCGATCGCGCTCGGGATCAACAAGCAAGACATCACGGGCCGCGTCCTCGGCGGCACCGTTGAGCCGGTATCGAACCCGGTCTCGCCGCTCTACTGGTACCACACGGACGTGCCAGTCCAGGCGTACGACCCCGCCAAGGCCAGCTCGCTGCTCGACGCCGCTGGCTGGGTGGCGGGCTCTGACGGCATCCGTGCCAAGAACGGCGTCAAGCTCGCGCTCGACTTCTGCACGACGACGCGCCCCTATCGCGTCGACTCACTCTCGGTCTACGCCGCCAACATGAAGGCCATCGGGGTCCAGGCCAACATCTCGGCTCCGCACGGCGGGGTCAAGTCGACCCAGCTGTTCGGTGGCTGGGACGCGGAGGCCGCCGACACGCCGTGCAACCTGATCCACGGCACCTATGACGTATCCATGTTC
>JANXWH010000136.1 GCA_025351245.1 Chloroflexota bacterium
GCGCTGGCGATCGCCGCCCGCCCGGAGGTCATCTTCACGAGCTACGGCGACATGCTGCGGGTGCCGGGCTCGACGACGGACCTTCTGGCCCTCAAGGCCCGCGGCGCGGACGTCCGGATCGTCTATTCGCCGCTCGACGCGCTCAAGATCGCCGTCGCCAACCCGGACAGGCAGGTCGTCTTCTTCGCGGTCGGCTTCGAGACGACGGCACCGGCGAACGCGATGGCGGTCGCCGAGGCGGCCCGCCGCGGGATCGACAACTTCAGCGTGCTCGTCTCGCACGTGCTCGTGCCGCCGGCGATGGTGGCGCTCCTCGATTCGCCGGCCAACCAGGTCCAGTCGTTCCTGGCGGCAGGCCACGTCTGCGCCGTCATGGGCTGGACGGAATATGAGCCGATCGCCGCGAAGTACAGGGTCCCGATCGTGGTCACGGGCTTCGAGCCGCTGGACCTCCTGGAGGGCATCCTCATGGCGATCCGGCAGCTGGAAGAGGGCCGCTTCGAGGTGGAGAACCAGTACGCCCGGGCCGTCAAACGCGAGGGCGTGCCGCTGGCCCAGGAACAGATCCGCGAGGTCTTCGAGGTCGGGGTGCGGAAGTGGCGGGGGATCGGGGAGATCCCGGCCTCGGGCTACCAGCTGCGCGAGAAGTACGCGCGGTTCGACGCCGAGCACCGGTTCTCCGTGGGCGACATCCATACGCAGGAGCACCCCGCCTGCATCGCGGGTGCCATCCTGACCGGCGAGAAGACGCCGCTCGACTGCACGGCCTACGGGACGCTCTGCAGTCCACAGAAGCCACTCGGCGCGCCGATGGTGAGCTCCGAGGGGACCTGCGCCGCGTTCTTCTCCGCCGGGCGCGGGCTGGGCGGCCTGCGGACGCTCTCGCCGGCGAGGCCGCTCTTCCAGGTCGCACCGATTGCCCCGGCCCCGCTGCCCGAGACGGCGGAGGCGGGCCGATGAGCGGCGCCCGCGATCCGCTGGCGCGCGAGGCTGGTCCGGCGATGCCCGCTGCCGGTGGAATGGCCATCGACGCGAACGGGGTCGCCTGCCCGGCGCCGATCCCGGAGGTCGAGCGCGTCATCCTGGGCCACGGATCGGGCGGCCAGCTGTCGGCCGCGCTCATGCGGGACGTCATCGGCCCCGCCCTCGCAATCGCGGCGCCGGGCGGTCCGCTCAACGACGCTGCCGTCGTCGAGGTCGCCGGAGCGCGGCTGGCCTTCACCACGGATTCCTTCGTCGTCAGCCCGCTCGCGTTCCCTGGCGGCGACATCGGTGAGCTGGCCGTCAACGGCACGCTCAACGACCTCGCGATGATGGGCGCCCAGCCGGTCGCGATCTCGCTTGCCTACGTCATCGAGGAGGGACTTCCGTTCGAGGAGCTGCGGGCGATCACCGCGTCGGCAGCGCGCGCGGCGGTGCGCGGCGGTGCCCGGATCGTGACCGGCGACACGAAGGTCGTGGGGCGGGGCGCCGCCGATCGGCTGTTCGTGAACACGGCGGGGATCGGGCTGATCCCGGACGGCGTGGCGCCAGCGGCGGATCGCGCAGGCGTCGGCGACGCGATCATCCTCTCCGGCCCGATCGGCCTCCACGGCGTCGCGATCATGAGCGTCCGCGAGGGCCTGGAGTTCGAGGTGGAGATCGCGTCGGACACGCAGGCGCTCAACGGCCTGGTGGCCGCGATCCTGGGCGCCTGCCCGGACGTCCACGTCCTCCGCGACCCGACGCGCGGCGGCCTGGCATCGGCGCTCAACGAGATTGCCGCGACCTCCGGCGTGGGCATGCTGCTGGACGAGCCCGCGATCCCGATCCCGGGTCCCGTGCGGGCCGCCTGCGAGATGCTGGGCCTGGATCCGCTCCACGTGGCGAACGAAGGGAAGCTCGTCGCGATCGTGCCGGCCGTGTTCGCAGAGCCGGTCCTGGCCGCGATGCGCGCGCTGCCCGAGGGAGCGGACGCGGCCCTCATCGGTTGGGTCGTCTCGGATCACCCGGCCATGGTCACGATCCACACGATCGTGGGGTCGGAGCGGATCGTGGATATGCTGGTCGGGGAGCAGCTGCCCCGGATCTGCTGAGGGCCGCCCCCGGCGGGCACGCGCATCCAACCCGCCGCGGCACGAAACCCCCTGCCGACCGGCAGGGGGGGGCCCTGCCGGTCGGTCCCGCGAACGGGCCATCGGCACCTTATGCGCAGATGCGCATGGGTGGATGATCCTGCCATGGACCCGATCTGGACCCTCCAATCGGAGGTCATGAAGATCCTCGCAAGCCCCCGCCGGCTCGAGATCCTCCATCTCCTCGCCGACGAGCCGAAGGAAGTCGGCCGCCTCGCAGACGAGATGGGGATCAGCCAGCCGAACGTCTCCCAGCACCTCGCGGTCATGCGGGCGGCCGGGATCGTGGAGGCGGAACGCGACGGACGAGAGGTCCGGTATCGCCTGACCGATCCGGACGTGATCGCCGCGTGCAGCCTCATGCGCGGGGTCCTGATGCGCCGTCTCGCCCGCCTTGGCGAACTTTCCGAACGGCCCCAGCCGACAGACGAGCGAGCGCATGCCGCTGCCTCGCCCGCCGGCGCTGGCTGAGGTGACCTCCATGGACGAACCGATCAACCTGGTGCTCTTCTCCGGCACCGACGACAAGCTCCAGGCAGCCGCGGTGATGACCGCCGGCGCCGCCGCGCTCGGCCGCCGGGTCAACATCTTCCTGCAGTACTGGGCACTCGACGCATTCCGCAAGGATCGGATCGCCACGGGCCGCGGGCTGAGCGCCGAGGCTGGCGAGGCCGGGGCGGCCCTGGTCGCCGCCGCGGCGAAGGCGGGCCAGTCGCCCTGGCACGAGACCCTCCGCCAGGCGAAGGAGCTGGGCGAGGTCGACATCCAGGCCTGCTCGCTCTCCATGGACGTCCTCAAGATCGAAGAAGACGACCTCGACCCGCTCGTGGATGGGGTGGAGGGCGTGACGGCGTTCTACATCAACGCGGGCGACGGCCACATCGTCTTCATCTAGTCGCATCACCGGCGGAGCCGGGCAACGGCCCGGCCGCCGACGAACAGGAAGGCTTCAGGAATGCCTCTCGAGATCGCACAGCGGGTCGACGCAAAGGGCCTTTCGTGCCCGATGCCGATCGTCAAGACAGCACAGGCCGTCAAGTTGATGGTCAGCGGCCAGCTCATGGAAGTGCTCGCGACGGACGCGGGCTCCACGAAGGATTTCGCCGCCTGGTGCAAGACCACCGGCAACGAGCTGGTCGAGAGCAGCGTCGAGGGCGGCGTCTATCGCTTCGTCCTCCGCCGGAAGTGAGGGACGACCCGATGACCGCAGTCGCAGAGCCGGCCATGTCCATCGTCGACGAGCCCGTCGTGGCTCCCGCGCCCGCCGCCGTGCCGTTCCACGAGCACGAGGCCAAGCCTCGAGACATCCTCATCATCTGCTACAGCGGTGAGCTGGAGAAGACCTGGGCCACGATGATCCTGGCCACGACCGGCGCCGCGATGGGCGCCAAGGTCCGCGTCTTCCTCACGTTCTGGGGCCTCCAGACGTTCGTCAAGGACCAGAAGCGGATCACCGGCGACAACGCGATGCAGAAGATGATGTCCTTCATGCAGCGCCCGGGCATCTCGCACCGCAAGCTCTCGAAGATGAACTTCCTGGGCATGGGGCCCTGGATGATGGGCAAGCTCGCGAAGCAGTACAAGGTCGCGAGCCCCAGGGAGCTGCTCGATCTCGCCAAGGAGATGGGCGTCGAGTTCATGCCCTGCCAGATGACGATGGACATGTTCGGCCTCAAGCCCGAGGACATGATCGAGGGCATGGGCGAGCCGGTCGGCGCCGCCACAGTGATCGCCCTCATGACCGAGGGCAGCGCCCCGCTCTTCATCTGACCCGCCTCGCGCGAGCCGGGGCGCATCCCCTGCGCCCCATCCGGCTCCCGCGCGCACCGCTCATATGGAAGGAACGGATCCCCGCATGGCTGCGACCATCACCCGAACCGTCGACGCCCGCGGCAGCTTCTGCCCCGGCCCGTTGATGGAGCTCATCCGCGCAATCAAGGAGTCCGAAGTCGGCGACACGATCGCCGTCTGGTCGGCCGACAAGGGCAGCAAGCTCGACATCCCGAAGTGGATCGAGAAGGCTGGCCACACGCTCGTGAGCCTCGAGTCGAAGGACGGCTACGACGAGATCGTCGTCACGAAGGCCCGGTAGGCCCGTGCAGCGCGTCGTCGTCCTGGGCGGCGGGGTGGGGGGCACCCTCACCGCGAACCTGGTCGCCCGAAAGCTCAAGCGCCTCATCGCCAGGGGCGAGGCGAAGGTCACGGTCGTCGACGCGACCGGGCAGCACGCATACCAGCCCGGCTACATGTACATCGCGATGGGCACCGAGCGGGCGGAGAAGCTCCAGCGGCCGGAGAAATCGCTGCTGGACGCGAACGTGGACCTGGTCGTCGACACGATCGTGCGGATCGATCCGGCGAGCTCGCTCGTGGAGCTGGCTTCTGGCGAGAAGATCCATTTCGACCAGCTCGTCATCGCGACCGGCTCGCGGATCCTTCCCGAGACGATCGAGAACTTCGAGACGGAGGCGTACCACTTCTACACGGCCGAGGCGTCGGCCCGGCTGCGGAAGGCGCTCGATGCCTTCAGCGGCGGGAAGATCGTGATCGGCATCGCCGGCATCCCCTACAAGTGCCCGCCGGCGCCGCTCGAGGTCGCCTTTCTCATCGAGGCGGAGCTCCGTGCCCGCGGCCTGCGCGAGAAGACGCAGCTCACCTTCCTCTCGCCGATCAACCGTGCATTCACCATCGAGAGCGTCAGCGAGATGGCGACCCCGATCTTCGAGGAGAAGGGGATCGACCTCCAGCTCCTCGCCGGCGTGGACTCAATCGACGCCGAGCGCAAGGTCGTGATCACCGACGCGATGGAGGAGTACCCGTACGACCTCCTGATCTGCGTGCCGCCGCACAAGGGCGCCCAGGTCGTCATCGACTCGGGCCTCGCGCCGAAGTCGGGCTGGCTCCCAACCGACCGCCACACGCTCCAGGTCAAGCACCTGGTGCCATCCAACACGCCCGACGCAGAGATCCCGCGCTACCCGAACATCTACGCCCTTGGCGACACGACCGACCTGCCGCTGTCGAAGGCCGGCTCCACCGCCCACTTCGAGGCGCCGATCGTCGCGGAGCGCGTGAGCGCGCGCGTGATGGGCCGCGAGCCGGAGGGAAAGGACGCGAGCTACACCGGAAAGGTCATGTGCTTCTTCGAGGTCGGCGACGGGAAGGGCACGCTCCTTCAGTTCGACTACGAACACCCGCCGAAGCCGCCCAAGCCCAACCAGTTCTGGCACCTGGGCAAGATCGTCTTCAACAAGACGTACTGGCACACGGTCCCGAGGGGCCGCGTCTGATCCGCCCGGGGTCGTCCGGCGGATCGTCGCGCGGTCGTCGCGGGGCCCTGCACATCACGCGTCCGGGAAAGCCCTCCCTTCCGGCCAACCCGGACACCTCGCGGCCGGGCCGGCATCCCGCGTGCCGGTCCGGCCGCTGCGCATCCGCGAGTCGCGTTTGCCGTGAAGATTCGGGCGCCTCGCGTTCGCCGCGATCCGGGCGCGGTCCGTTCGCCGTGAACCGCCCACCGGGGTCGCCCGCCCACCGGAGGTCTTCTACAATCACGGCCATGACCCATCAATCACGGCCATGATCGATCCTCGCGCCACCGATTCCGGTGCGGCCGGCCGTGTCTTCCCGCGCGTCTTCGGGCGCACGCTTCCGATCGTCGAGCGCGCCGAGGGCACGACGCTCCACGCAGCCGACGGGCGCTCCTACCTCGACGCGGCCGGCGGTGCGATCGTCGTCAACGTGGGCCACGGGCGGCGAAGCGTGGCGGACGTCATGGCGGCCCAGGCGGCTCGCGTCGCGTACGCGCACGGCACTGCATTCACGAGCGCGGCGCTGGAGGCATATGCGGCGGAGTTGGGGGAGATCCTGCCGCTCGACGCCCCGGCCGTCTATCCGGTCTCCGGAGGCTCCGAGGCGATCGAGACGGCCCTCAAGATGGTCCGGGCGTACCACCTCGCGCGTGGCGAGGGCGGCCGCCAGATCGTGATTGCCCGCTGGGGGAGCTATCACGGCAACACGCTTGGTGCGCTCGACCTCTCCGGCCGGCAGCCGCTCCGTCGCCCCTACGAGGCGTGGCTGGGTCGCTTCCGGCACGTCTCGGCGGCCTACCCGTACCGGGCCGGGGAGCCGCGCTCGAACGCCCTGGGCGACGTCACGGAGCTGGCCGGCGAGCTGGAGCGCGTGATCCTTGCCGCCGGCCCGGGGACGGTCGCCGCGTTCGTGGCCGAGCCGATCGTGGGGGCCACCCTGGGCGCGGTCGTGCCGCCCGACGGCTACTGGCCGGCGATCGCGGACGTCTGCCGTCGCCACGGCGTGCTCCTGGTCGCCGACGAGGTGATGACCGGCTTCGGTCGCACCGGCCGCTGGTTCGGGGTCGACCACTGGGGCATCCGGCCGGACCTGCTCGTGGCCGCCAAGGGCGCCACGTCCGGCTACTGGCCGCTCGGGTTCGTGGCCGCGGCGGGCCCCATCTACGAGGCAATCGCGGCCGGCGGCTTCGTCCACGGCTTCACGTTCAGCCACTCGATCCCGGGTGCGGCCGTCGCCCGCGAGGTCCTGCGGATCCTGCGCGAAGAGGACCTGGTCGCGGCCTCCGCGGCAAAGGGCGAGCGACTGCTTGGGCTGCTGGCCGAGCGCCTCGCTGACCATCCGCACGTCGGCGAGATCCGGGGCCGCGGCCTACTGGTGGGGCTGGAGATTGTCGCGGATCGCGCGTCCCGGGCGCCCTTCCCGCGCGCGGAGCGCCGGACCGAAGCGCTGGTCCGTGCCGCGCGCGAGCGGGGCGTGCTGGTCTACTCCGGCACGGGCAACGCGAACGGCGTGGACGGCGACCTGATCGTCCTGGGCCCGCCGTTCGTCGTCACCGATGACGAGCTGGTGCGGATCGCCGACGGCGTCACTGGGGCGGTGGAAGCAGCGACGGCCATCGCAGCGGGGGGCTGACCCGGGGCTGCCGCGGGCTGCCTCGCGCTGCCTCGCGCGGGCTGCCGTGCGCTTGACGCCCGACACGCCCGACACCCGGCACGCGCCCGCGGGGCCCAGCCCGCGGCTCAGCGGCCCGGCGCGATGCCCCGCCTTAGGACGGCGATCCCGATCACCACCACGAGTCCGGGCACCAGCAGGTCGCCGAGCGAGGGGAAACCGGGGATCACGCTGCCGAGCGCGCCCCACGCGCCCCAGACCACGAAGAATCCACCCGCCCAGGCCTGCCAGCCGAAGCCACCGCCGCGGCGCATCCGCAGCGCGGCGAGCGCGAGCAGGCCCAACCCGGCGCCGAGCGTGCCCCAGCCCCCGGTCCGCAGCCCGATGATCTCGGCCACGAACCTGAGCGCGCCGTAGCCCGCCAGGATGGCCCCGAGGTTGAGCGCCCAGGCGCCGGCGCGACCGGTGGCGACCCACGCCAGCAGGACGCCGCCGGCGAGCGCGAACCCGAGCGAGCCGATGATCCGCACGGCCGGAATGAACTGCTCGAGCACCAGGTAGGCCCCGATCGCGAGGAGCCCGACACCGATCCAGAGACCCATCCGGCCGGCTTCGGCCTGCCCAAGCGACCAGCCGACGGCGCGCGCCCCAACGCCGCGGGGCCGCACGTTCCGTGGGCGTCCGGTCGATCCGCCGGGAGCGCCGGTTGGGCGTCCGGTCGATCCGCCGGGAGCGCCGGTCCGACCCTCCCCCGTCGGCCGGGGCCCCTCGATCACCTCGCCCTTGAGGGCGCGAAGGCGCCGCTCTAGGTCGTCGTCGGAGGGGTGCGGCCCGGTCATGGCGACAGCTTACCGAGGATCGCTGCCGATGGAGGAGCCCTGGCCCTCCGGGGTGCCCGGGGCCGCCGAGCCGGAGGGCCGCTGCGGGTCATCGTCCTCGACGTGGGAGAAGCCCACTCGGTCCGCGATCCGGCCCAGCGGACCCGGCGCCCACCAGTTCCAGGGCCCCAACAGCCGCATCACCGCGGGCACCAGCAACACCCGGACGATGCTGGCGTCGATCGCGACCGCGATCGCCATGCCCACGCCCACGGACTTGATCGTCACCTCATCGGCGAGCACGAACGCGAAGAACACGCTGACCATGATGAGCGCCGCTCCCGTGATCACGCGGGCCGTGCGCACCACGCCCTCCACGACCGAGGCCGTGTTGTCACCGGTCCGGCGCCACGCCTCCTGGATCCGCGAGAGGAGCAGCACCTCGTAATCCATCGACAGCCCGAAGATCACGCAGAACATGATGATCGGGATCCCGGCCACGGTGAAGCCGGGGGACTGGAAGGCCAGCAGGTTCGACAGGTTGCCGTCCTGGAAGATCCAGACGAGGGCGCCGAAGCTCGCGGTCGCGGAAAGGAGCGTCATGAGGACGGCCTTGAGCGGAATCACGACCGACCCGAAGAGCAGGAAGAGGATCACCGCAGTGGCCAGCATCGTCCAGCCGACCGCGAACGGCAGGCGGTCGGCCTGGCCGGCCAGGAAGTCCGAGCCCAGCGCGGCCGTGCCGCCAAGCGACGTCCGGGTGATGGGCGCGTCGACTGGCAGGGCACGCACGCGGGGCACCAGCGAGGTCGCCTCCGGGCGCGAGGCCACGTACGGGCTGATCGCGTTCAGGCGGACGGTGTTCCCCGAGACGTAGCGTGCCAGCAGGGCGGCGACGCCCGCCGGCCGCTGTGCCGCCGGCAGCGCGAAGAGCACCTGCACCTGCGCCGGCGGGACCGTGAGGCCCGTGCTCGGGTCGGTCATCGTGAAGAAGCTCTCGACGCGCGAGACGCCGTCGAGGGTCGCGAGACGGTTCGCGTACGCCTGGAGCGCGGCGATCCCTGCCGGGCTCGTGGGTTCCGCAGAGAGGTCGGCAAGGATCACCATCGGCGTCGTCTCGCCGGGCGCGAAGTCCGCCTGCAGGGCGACGAACGTGTCGCGGCTCTCCAGGCCAACCGGCAGGACCTCCGCCCCCGGCACGCCCTGCTCGAGGCGCAGGAACGGGGTGCCGAGCGCGAGGAGGAGCGCGAGGACGGGGAGCAGGACCCGCCACGGATGGGCCATCACCCGCCGCGCCACGCGTCCCCAGCGGCTGGGATGGTCCGGATCGGTAACCTCCAGGACCACCTCGGCCTCTGCGATCGGGCCCCGTTCGCCCCGCAGGCGGTGGCGCAGGCCGGCCAGGCTCAGCTGGTTCACCCGGTGCCCCAGCATCCCCAGGACCGCGGGCAGGAACGTCAGCGCAAAGAAAACCGAGCAGGCGACGACGAGCGCGCTCCCGAGCCCGATGGAGCGGATCGTCGCGAACGGGAAGACCATCAGCCCCGAGAGCCCGATGGCGACGGCGATCCCCGAGAAGAACACCGCCTTGCCGCTGGTTGCGACCGCCCTCGCCACGGCGTCGCCGACCTCGCGCCCGCGGGCCAGCTCCTCGCGGAAGCGGCTGACCAGGAAGAGCGAGTAGTCGATCGCGAGGGCGAGGCCGAGCATCGAGGCGATGTTGAGGACGAAGATGCTCATCGACGTGAGCTGGGCGACCCAGTAGACGAGCCCCAGCGAGGTCGGGATCGCGAGGCCGGCGACGAGGAGCGGCATCCCCGCCGCGATCGCGGATGTGAAGACAAGGAAGAGCACGATCGCCACGATCGGCAGGCTGACCAGCTCGGCGCGCAGGAGGTCCTCCTCGGCCTGCTTCGCGGTGTCGAGCGTGAACGGGGCGTACCCGGAGACGGTGACGGCGTAGCCGGCCGGTGGGGCGAGCTTCGCGCGCAGGCCGCGGTAGAACGGGACCGATTCTTCGTCCGTCACGGCCAGGTTGATCACGATATAGGCGGCGTCCCCCTTCGTGCTGATGAAGCGGCGGTCCCCGGTCTCCGCGTAGCCCACGGTGCCGGTCACGTTCGGGTCGGTGCGGAGGACCGAGGTCGCGGTCGCGATCGCGCCCTGGAACTCGGCCGAGGTCGCGTCGGCGCCGGGCTGCGTGCGGGAGAAGAGCGCCACGAGACTGCTCTTGCCACCGCCGAACTGCGCCGCCAGCCGGTCCCCGACCTGCGACGACTCCGAGCGGGGATCCAGCCAGCCACCGGAGCTGAGCTTGCCCGAGGCGCGGGTGGCGAAGGGCAGCGCCACAACGGCCACGACCAGGGCGACGAGGGCGACGATCCGGCGGTGCCGGTAGACGAACGCGCCCCAGCGCTGGAACATGGGCGGACCTCGGGGGGGGGGATCGGGGGTGTATCGGTCGGGTCGCCACCGGGCCCGGGGCGGGCCGGCGGGAAGAGCGTGGCGCCCGGGTCAGGATACTCCGCCCGGCCTGCGCAGCCCCGCCGGCGCAGCCCCTGGCGCGCCCCCGCGGGCGCCGCCCCGATCCCGCTACCCCGCTACTTGTTGAGCAGGCGCGCGAGGAACTTCGCCGTCCGCGGATCCTGCGGGCTGTCGATCACCTGCTCCGGCGGGCCGACCTCCAGGAAGGCCCCCTCGTCGATGTAGTAGACGCGGTCGGCGGCCTCGCGCGCGAACTGCATCTCGTGGGTCACGACGATCATCGTCGCGCCCTCGTGGGCCAGCTCGGCCATGACCACCAGGACCTCGCCCACAAGCTCCGGGTCCAGCGCGGATGTCGGCTCGTCGAAGAGGAGCACCTTCGGCTCCATCGTCAGCGCGCGGGCGATCGCGACGCGCTGCTTCTGGCCGCCCGAGAGGCGGGCGGGGTACTCGTCGCGCTTCTCGGAGAGACCCACCTTGTCGAGGTACTTCTCCGCCGTCGCGACGGCCTGGTCACGCGGCACCCCCTTCACGCGGATCGGCGCCTCGATCAGGTTGTCGATCACCTTCATGTGCGGGAAGAGGTTGAACTCCTGGAAGACCATCTGGGCGCGCAGCCGGATCTGCCGGATCTGCTCGCGGTGCGTGCCCGACCGGGAGTGGAGTGGGTCCGCGTCTACGCGTACGCCATCGATCACCACCGCCCCGGCGGTCGGTTCCTCCAGGAAGTTGGCACAGCGCAGGAGCGTGCTCTTGCCGGATCCCGAGCGCCCGATCAGGCAGATGGTCTCGCTTGGGTAGACTTCCATCGTGCAGCCGCGCAGGACGTAATTGGAGCCGAAGTACTTCTCGATCTCGAGAAGGCGCACGACCGGCCCCGCGTTCGGTGGGGTCAGCGCGCCGGGCGCGGCAAAGGGATCGCTGACGTCGTGCGCCATCGGGGCGTGGCTGGAGCCGGGCATCGTGGCCTCCTCAGATCCGCCGGTCGCTCTCGGCCATCCGCTTCTCCAGGCGGTCCTGGAAGAGCGACAGCACGATCGTCAGGGCCCAGTAGACGCCGGCGGCGAGGAGCAGCGTCTCCAGCGTCCGGAAGTTCGACTGGCCGACGCGCTGGGCGCGCCAGAGGAGCTCCGGCACGGCGATGATCGAGACGAGCGCCGAGTCCTTGATCATCGAGATGAACTCGTTGCCGATCGCCGGGGTGATGATCCGAACGGCCTGGGGCAGGATGATCCGGCGCATCCGCGTCCGGCCGGGCATGCCAAGCGCCTGGGCGGCTTCCGTCTGGCCGCGCGGCACGGCCTGGATGCCCGCCCGGAACGTCTCCGTCATGTACGCGCCGTAGTTGAACGAGAGCGCGAAGATCCCCAGCGCGATCGCCGGGACGTCCGCGAAGCCCGACCAGATTTGCGGCAGGGCAAGGTAGATGAACAGGATCTGCACGATGAGGGGCGTGCCGCGGACCAGGGACACGTACAGGGTGGTCACCGCGAACAGGATGGCGTTGGAGCTCAGCCTGCCCAGCGCGCCCATGACCGCGAAGCAGATGGCGATGATGATGGAACAGATGGCCACGAAGATCGTGGTGCCCACGCCTCCGAGGATGTACCCGCCCCACTTGGCGAGGAAGGCCGTGTCGATCTTCCCGCTGACGAAGAGGAAGCCGACCAGGCCACCCACCATGAGGATCCAGGTCACGACGAACGTGATCCGGAACCGCCGGGTGTTCCGGCGTCGCTGGGCCGCAATCTCCGCCACGATCGCGTGCGGGTCGGCCGGAGGGAGGATCCCCGCGGCTACGTGTCCCATGCCGAAGCCCTGGCTCACCTGCTGGTCCCTCCCCTCGATCCCGAAAAAAGCGACGGGGCGCCCGGCATGGGCGCCCCGTCGAATCAGCGCGTGATGGTCAGGCGCCCGGCGCGACGGTCATGTCGCTTTTGAACCACTTCTGGGAGAAGCCCTTGAGGGTCCCATCGGTACGCATGGCGTCGAGGATCTCGTTGACCTTTGCCACCATGCCCGTCGGGTCCGGTCCGCTCTTGTCGAACGCGACACCGAGCGGCTCGTTGTAAACCGGGCCGCCGACCTTCACGAGCGGCAGCCCGTCCTTGATCGCCAGATCGACGGTGGTCGAGGAGCTGAGCCAGCCTTCGAAGTCCTTCCGCCCGGCCTTCCAGGACTCGGCGCAGAGCCGGTCAGTGGAGAGGGTCGTTGCCTTGGAGCCGGCTGGTGGCGTCGCGGCCACCGACGGCCGGCCGGGCGCCCCGGTCAGCCAGTCGTAGTAGGTCGTCGCGTCGCCGGCGCAGATCGTCTTCCCGGCGAGCCCGTCGAGCGTCGTGATGCCGGAGGCCTTCGACGCGGCCATCTGGGCCGGCGTGTAGTAGTAGGGCTTGCTGAAGGCCAGGATCTTCTCGCGCAGGGGCGTGATCGTCATGGAGCCGACGCTGAAGTCAAACCGTCCAGACCAGGAGCCAGCGGTGATGATGTTCCACTCCGGCGTCTGGAAGGCGATCTTCACGCCCAGCCGCTTGGCGATCTCCGACCCCACGTCGATGTCGAAGCCCTCGTACGTCCCGTCCGACTTCAGCGAGGACTGGGGCGGGTACTGCGGGTCCGTGGACATCACGATGGTGCCCTTGGCCAGGACCTTGCCCAGAAGCGAGCTCGGGTCGACGGTCGCGGCGACGCTCGGTGCCGCGCTCGGCGCTGCGCTTGCCGCGCTCGAGGGCGCCACCGAAGGTGCCGCGCTCGGGGCCGGCGTCGGACTCGCGCCGCTCGAGCAGGCGGCAAGCGCGAGCCCGAACACGGTCACGAGCGCCACGAATCGGCGCTTCGTCTGCATTGCGTCTTCCTCCTCCACGAGGCAGCCCGCCGTCGGGCGGCCCATGCACCCTCTATCGGCCGCGCGCCCCTCCACCCCGCGGCTGGGCGGGACTATAGGCCGAATCTGCGCGCCGGACAACGCGGGAGGCACCGGGCGCGCACTCGCTGTCGCCGGACGAGCACTCGGCGCGCCTATGATCGGCGCATGACGCCCCATGTCCAGACGGTTTTGGGCCCGGTCCCGCCCGACTCGCTGGGATTCACCCTCCCGCACGAGCACACCCGCTGCGTCCTCTGGCAGATCCCGGGCCGCTGGGACTACTGGGAGCTGACCGGGGAGGACGAGTTGATCCTGCCCGAGCTCGCCCGTTTCCGGGAGCTGGGCGGGACCTGCCTGGTGGATGTCACGCTGGCCGCCATCGGCCGCGACCCGCTGCGGCTGCGCCGGTTGGCCGAAGCGTCCGGGCTCCATCTGGTCATGGGCTGCGGCTGGTATCGCGGCGCGTATTACCCGCCGGACGCGCTTGTGGATCGCCGATCCGTGGAGGCGCTCGCGGAGATTCTCGTGGAGGAGATCCTCGGCGGTGCCGACGGGACCCACGTCCGGCCCGGGATCATCGGTGAGATCGGAACCGACAAGCCGTGGCTTTCGGCGCAGGAAGAGCGCGTCTTCCGGGCCGTCGGCCGCGCATCGCGCGCGACGGGCCTGGCGGTGATGACGCACGCCGTGATGAGCGATGTGGGGCTGGCGCAGCTGCGCGTCCTGGAGGAAGCCGGCGCCGACCCGGCGCGGGTGGTGATCGGCCACGCCGACTCCCACCCGGAGCTTGACTACTGGCTCGCGATCATGGAGCGCGGCGCGAGCATCGAGTTCGACTTCCTTGGCATGTCGTTCACCCCGCAGGAACGCGTGGGAGAGCCGCGGCTCATCCCGCTCCTCCTGGAGCTGCTCGCGCGCGGCCGGGCCGACCGTATCCTCCTCTCGCAGGATGTCTGCCACAACCAGCAGCTCCGGCACTA
>JANXWH010000158.1 GCA_025351245.1 Chloroflexota bacterium
GGCGCCCGACGACGCGTCACTCGTGGCCATCGTGCCGCTCATGCACCGCCACGAGGTGGAGCCGGACGACGCAATCCTTCGCACCCGGATGCGCGGGGCGGGCCACGCCGCCCCCATGACGCCCGTCGCGCCGGACCGCAAGGCCGTCTTCTTCGGGGCGAGCTACCACGCCGACTACGCGACGGTCCTTGCGCGTCCGGCGGACCTGCCCGCGGTCGCCCGCGCTGTCACGGTCGCCCTCGCTGCAGGCGCGACCCCCGACGATCCACACCCCGACCCCTGGGACGTCATCGACCTGCGGCGGCTCCGCTGCGGCGATCCGGCAGCCGACGAGCTGGCGGTCGCATTCGGGGCGCACCTGGCCTCGGACGGCTGGACGGTGGTCCGCGAGCGCGAGGAGGTCTGCCCGATCCTGGACCTCCCGCCCGGCCTGGACTACGAGGGGTACCTTGGGACGCTGGGCAAGAAGGAGCGCCACGAGGTGCGCCGCAAGGTCCGGCGCGCGGAGGCCGCAGGCGACGTGCGCCTGGAGCGTTCGATGGACCCGATCGGCGACCTGGACGAGTTCGTGGACCTGCACCAGAAGCGCTGGGGCGCGGACGGGCTCTTCCCGGAGACGCCCGGGGGCGCCCAGAGCCGCGCCTTCTTTCGCGGACTCTTCGAGCACTGCGGCCTGAACGGCCTCATCGCGCTGCACTTCCTGACCGTGGGTGGCCGCCGGATCGCGGCCGGCATCTGGTTCGACGACGGCGAGACGCTCTACTTCTACAACGCCGGCGTGGACCCGGAGGCGCGCGAGCTGTCGCCGGGCGTGGTCCTGGTCGCCCGTTCGATCCAGATGGCGCTGCAGGCCGGCCGGTCGCGGTTCGACTTCCTGCGCGGCGACGAACCCTACAAATACGAGTGGGGGGCTGTGAACGTGCCAATCCAGCGCCTGCTGGTCGTACGAAACAGCGGCTGAGATGAGCGCCCCGCTTCCCGGCGATCCCTGCGTCGAACCCGTGGACCGTGCCCCGATCCCCGGGGGTGCCCCCGTGCGCATCGTGGAGGTGCTCGCCACCGGCACGAACGGCGGTGCCCAGGAGCACGTCTACTCGCTCCTCTCCCGGCTGGACCGCTCGCGCTACGACGCAAGCGTGGTCTCGCTCTACGGCGGCAGTGCGATCCGCCGGATCCAGCGCCTGGGCATCCCGGTCCACGTCCTCGACGAGCCCGACGACGCGATCGCGGTGGGCGCCCTGGCGACGTTCCTCGCCGACGCAGACGCGGAGATCGTCCATAACCACATGTACCGAGCGGAGCTGGTCGGGACGCGCGCTTCGATCGCTCTCGGCGAGGCCGGCCACGAACGCCCGTACGTGATCGGGACGGTGCACTCCAGCCGGATCCGCAGCGTGGAGGACCGCGAGGTGCTCCGCCGCCTCACGCCGCGGATGGACCACCTGGTCGCGGTGTCGCGCGCCATCGCCCACAAGATCGCCGACGAGCGGCCCTCGAAGGTGCCGGTCTCGCTCATCCACAACGGCGTGGACCTCCAGCGCTACGACCACCAGGAGGCGTGCTGCACGCTCCGCGAGGGGTACGCGATGGTCCCCGGCGCCCAGATCGTGGGCGTCGTGGCGCGGCTGGAGCCGGAGAAGGGCCACCCCACGCTCATCGACGCCTGGCCGCTGGTCCTTCGCGTGGTTCCTGACGCCTACCTCCTGGTTGTCGGCGAAGGGAGCCGCCGCGAGGCGCTGGAGGCGCAGGCCGCCGAACGAGGGGTCGCGGAGCGGGTCATCTTCACGGGTCGGCGCGACGACGTGCCGGCCCTGACGGCCGCCCTGGACGTGGCCGTCCTGCCCTCCTACCGCGAAGCCCAGGGCCTCACGATCCTGGAGGCGATGGCGCTCTCCCGGCCGGTGGTCGCGTCGAACGTGGGCGGGATCCCGGAGATGGTCGAGGATGGCCGGACGGGTCTCCTGGTCCCGCCGCACGACGCGGGCGCGCTGGCTGGCGCGATCACGCGGCTCCTGACGGACCATGCCTACGCGGACCTGCTGGCGAAGGGCGGCCACGACCTGGTCCACGAGCGCTTCTGCGTGGAGCTGATGGTCTCGTCAATCGAGAACCTCTACGACGCGGGCGTGGCCGCGGTCCGTCCGCCGGTCCGCGAGGCGGTCGCCGCGGGCTGAGCGAGCGCGGATGCGCCACCAGTCGTTGCATGTGATCCTCTTGACACGTTGCGTATGGGCCCCCATGATCGTTGCACATGATCCCCCAACTGGCCGACTACCGTCCGCGCGTCGCCGATGCCGAGCTCGCCTCCCTGCTCGCTGCTGGAGGAGCAGTCCTCGTGGAAGGTCCGCGCGCCTGCGGGAAGACTGCAACTGCACGCTTCGCGGCAAGCAGCGAGGTCAGACTCGACACGAACGTGCGGGCACGCGCAGCCGGTCTCCTGGATGCGGCCATTCTCCTTGATGGGGACCGCCCACGGCTGATCGACGAGTGGCAGTTCGTCCCAGAGGTCTGGAATCAGGTCCGTCGGGCGGTCGACGAGAGCGGTGGTCAGGCGGGGAGTTTCATCCTTACCGGGTCAGCAGTTCCCGCAGATGACGCTACCAGGCACAGCGGCGCGGGCCGGATCTTGCGGCTTCGGATGCGCCCGATGTCGCTCGCCGAGTCGGGATACAGCAGCGGCGACATCTCCCTTGCCCGTCTCTTCGCCGGAGAGCGCGCACGGGCCGCAGAGTCCAAGCTCACGGTCCAGGACTTGGCGAACCTGGTATCTGTGGGCGGTTGGCCCGGACTGCAAAGCCGCACGGTCGACGCTGCGCTCGCCGCGCTTCGAGGCTACCTCACTGACACAGCAAGGGCAGACCTACCGCGGGTCGATGGCGTCCAGCGCGAGCCTGAGCGCATCAAGCGCGTCATGCACTCGCTCGCGAGATACACGGCCACGCAGGTGAGCGCACGCGCGATCGCCGCCGACGTGGGCGGGTCTGATGAGCCGATCAAGCATCAGACGGTGCTCGACTACATCGACGCGCTCTCCCGGGTCTTCGTGGTCGAGGATCTGCCCGCCTGGTCGCCCGCGCTGCGCTCCAAGAGTCGGTTGCGGGAGGCTCCCAAGCGCCACTTCGTGGATCCCTCGCTGGCGGTGGCCGCGCTCGGCGCTCGCCCGGAGCGACTCGTGCGCGAAGTCGACACCCTCGGCCTGTTGTTCGAGTCGCTGGTGGTCCGCGATCTCCGGATCTACGCTCAGACGATGGATGCCGACGTGTTCCACTACCACGACAACACGGGGCTCGAAGCCGACGCCGTCGTCCAGTGCCGGGACGGCAGGTGGGGAGCTTTCGAGGTCAAGCTGGGGCTGTCGGCGATTGACGCTGCCGCCGATGCCCTGCTCCGCCTGGCGGCCCGCGTCGATGTCGATCGGCACGGAGCTCCGGCCGTCCTCGCCGTCATCACCGGCTGGGGCTACGGCTATCGGCGACCGGACGGCGTGTCGGTCATCCCGATCGGCGCACTCGCGCCATGAACCACGCGATCGGCCGCCCCATCACGAGCGTTCGCCTTCTCGACGGCCTGGTGAGCGTGAAATGCTGACGTTGCCTGCACGTTGTCGGCGCGGTTGTCGGCGAGCGTGCGCGCAGCACTCATGTCAGCCTGGGCGTAGCTGATCTACTCAAGGACGAGTTGGCGGACTGGATCAGGCGCGCTCATAGATGGTCACCCCTTCCCGCAGGGCTGGCTGAAGAATCGTGCCAACCAGGTTGCCATCTCGTTCGATGTCCGCCAGGGTCGCGACCACGATGTCCTTGGCGATCGGGAGATCGTCGAGGACCTCATACATGTCCCTGGTGGCGGACTTGATGTCGGTTGTATCTGGCACGACGACCAGGAGGTCCAAATCCCACTGTTGGGTCGCATCGCCACGCGCCTGTGAGCCGAAGATGATGATGCGCTCGGGTCGAAAACGGGAGACGAGGCGGCGCCGAATCGTCGGAAGCAGGTCGCGAACCTCCTGCCTCATCGCAGGTGCCGCGATTGCCAATACGCTCACGCTTCTTCGCGCGTTCCGACGAAGGACCTTGGAGCGCGGTGAAGCTGGCGCTAGGAATGCGGACGAACTGCGGCGCTGTCGGTAGGCACGCAGATCGCCGCGCCGCCATACCCGGGTGCTTGCGAGGCTCGCAACGGGCGTCGGAAAGTCATCTCGAGATGCCATGTCTCTGACAAAGTTGGATGGCCTGACGTCGAAGAAGGCCGCGGCCTCGCTCGTCCCCAGCAGAGCTTCGTCCAGGAGCAAGACGGGCGCGAGATGCTCGCTTGCTTTGTGGATCACGATTGCGCTCAAGCGTCCGCGACTGTCAACGCGAGTTTCGACCCAGTCTGGCCACGGAGCCGCCGCCCCGCCGCCATGCCCCAGTTCCAGGACGGCATCGTCCGTCTCGCTGTCGTGACGTAGTCGCACCTTTCGATGATAATGTCCTTATCACGCCGCGTCAATCAAGACGTCGATCGAGGCGTCAAGCCTCGTATTCGCGACTGGGACGCCGTCCGGTCGAGCGGCTGTCCGGGCCCGATCATCACTCATGATCACCCGCGAACTGAGTACCTCGCCATCAGGGCGCCCTTTTGCGCACCGTCGAGGCCCAAGCTTCCGGCTGGCGCGCGGTCACGGAGGATGAGGGCGGCGCCGCGGCCAGCGCCTCGGCCTGTTTCCCGGCAAATAGCGGGGCAACGACTCCGGCAACCGCGACGAGGGGCAGGAACGGGTCTGGAAGCCACGCGAGGAGGGGCAGCGCCAGGCCCCACCATCGACCGCGCGCGGCCAGGAGTGCCGCGGGCAGGAGAAGGATCACCAGGTAGTGGGGATGGAAGAACGGGGCGACGATCAGCGGCGCTGTCAGCGCGACCACGTCCCCGACATCCTCATCGGACCGCAGGGCCGACAGCGCGACGGCGCCCAGGCCCACGACGACGCCCGACAGGTTCGCGAGCGTGGATACCGCCGTCGGGAGGCCCAGGGAGGCTGCGATCGTCCCGAGGGCGACGTTGTGCTCGCCCGTCGTGATGTTGCCCAGCGACCGCAGGACGGTGACGTACTCGGCCCAGGTGCCCAGGCCGACGATCGGCAGAGTAGCCGCGGAAATGACGAGCGTGGCCGCGACGGCGACGCCCACGTCCCGAAGCCGCCTCCGGAGCACCCACGACAACAGGACCGTGACTGACGGGTACCGCACGAGCAGGAGCGCACCGGCCGCCACGGATGCTGGCCAGCGGCCCCGTGAACGCCACGCGACCACCGACAGCGCGAAGACCACGATGCTGAGATTGCCGAGGTTCAGGTCGAACAGCACCGGCATGGACAGGCCGGCGACGCCGAGAACGGCCGCCCGCACCTCACGTCGGACCGGAAGAGCCAGGCAGGCCAGGACGAGAACGACGATTCGTCCGAGAAACCACGCGAGCGTTGCCGCCTCCGGCGAGAGGAGCGTCAGCGGCACCAGCAGCACCGCCGTCGGCGGGGCGTACAGGTAGAGACCCGCGTACCGACCCGCGTTGTAGGCTTCGGCCGTGCCGGGCAGGTAGAGCGGCTGGCCGGAGGCGATCCGTCGCGCCGCAGCGTCGTAGGCCGCGTAGTCGTACCCGTAGCCGGGAGAACCGATGAACGCCACCGCTCCTGCGACCAGGACCAGGAGCCCGATCGCGCACAGGAGATACGGGGCAACCCTGCGGGCGGCCACGAGCAAGGTCGACGTGCGCATCGCGGCTGATCATACGGTCCGGTCGGATGCCTCTCGTGCGAGGCGGCGCGTGTGGCCGCAGGCTGGCAATGCCTGACCCGACCCCGGGGGTGCCGCTGCTCGGGATCGTGATCCCCGCCTGGAACGAGGGCGCGCGCATCAGCCCCACGATCGAGGCGATCGCGGCGCTGCGGGCCGACGGCTGGCCGATCTCCGGCGTGGTAGTGGCCGACGACGGGTCCACAGACGGAACCGCGGACGTTGCGCGCGCCGTCGCCGCACGCCTGGGCCTGCCTCTTGATGTCCGCTCCCTGCCCCACGGAGGCAAGGCGTGGGCCGTCCGCGACGGGATGCTCCACGCCGCCCGGACCCTCCCGGTCGCGTACCTCCTGATGCTTGACGCGGACAACGAGGTCTCCATCGACCAGCTTGCGTCCGTCCGTTGGTCGAACGATCCGCGGACGGTGTACATCGCCCGCCGCGTGGGTGAGACCGGCGGCCGAAGCGGCGCGCGACCCGCACCGTTCCGGCGGCTGATGTCGTTCGGGATGCGGACGCTCGCCCGCCTGCTGCTGGGACTCCGATACCCCGATACGCAGTGCGGCTTCAAGCTCTTTCCGGCGCCGCTCGTACCGGCGATCTTCGGCCAGATGCGGTCACGCAGCTGGGTCTTCGATGCGGAGCTGCTGGTCATCGCGCGGTCGCTGGGCCTGCCGGTGGTCGAGGTGCCCGTCGTCTGGCAGCCCCGCGGCGTCAGCCGCGTCCCCGCTACGGCGGCATTCTCGAGCGTGGCCGCTCTCGTCGGCATCGCGGCTCGACGGGCCAGGGGCCTCTACCGTCGCCCGGGCGCGCGGGACACAGACGCCAACTCCGACAGCCCCGGGGCGCGAGACGGCCGAGCCCGGCCGAGTTGGCGCCC
>JANXWH010000215.1 GCA_025351245.1 Chloroflexota bacterium
GGGTCTGCTGGGGCCGGGGGCGCTGAAGGCGGCCGCGATCGCGATCATGCTGATGGCCCTGGTGCGAGTGGTGCGGCGCTTCCCCACTTACACGCTTCCGTCAGCGGCGCTCGTGGTGGGAATCGGGCTGTTTGGTGCCACTTCGAACGTCCTGGTCGGGTTGCTCCGCTAGTCCCGAGCGGCGCCGCCGAGAACCGAGGAGAGCCGACTCCATGAGTCGGCTCTCTTTGCGCGATGGGCCGCCAATTCGCTAGACCGAGTTACCAACGTCGCTCAGAATGGCACTGATCTGGCTACCCAGGAAGATCAACGCGACGATCGCCACGATTGCGATAAGGGCGAGGATGAGAGCGTACTCGGCGAGACCCTGGCCTTCCTCGTTCTGGGACATCCTCTCCGATAGGATCCGAATCACTGGGCACGGTCTCCTTCTCCCTGGCCTCGTGGCTGCCGACTCAGGGGCGATCGGCGGCTCCACGGGAGTGGGATAGAAGTACTACCATACGCGCGGCAGGATTCCTATCGCTCAGGTGTCTGCGTGCACCACATCGAGCGAAACTGCACAGGCGGTGGGCGGCCGCGACACGGGCACGAAAGGCCCGGGTTCGCAGGCATGGCAGCATGAGAGCCGGGCCTCCGCGAACGGAGAACCCGGCTCTCACCGTGCTCTGAGCGTGGTGTCCGTCGGCGCGGACGCCGACGGACGCTATCGGATCTCTAGAAGTCCATGTCTCCGCCACCGTGGCCGTGACCGCCGCCGTTGCCGCCGTCCTTCTTCTCGGGAAGGTCCGTCACGAGCGTTTCCGTCGTGAGGACCATCGCCGCGATGGAGGCCGCGTTCTGGAGCGCGGAGCGGGTCACCTTGGCGGCGTCCACGATGCCGCGCTCGAACATGTCACCGTACTCGCCCTTGAGGGCGTCGAATCCCTGGCCCTTGGGCAGGTTCTTGATCCGCTCGATCACGACCTCGCCGCGCTCGCCGGCATTGTCGGCGATCTGCTTGGCCGGGGCCTCCAGGGCGCGCCGGACGATGTCGACGCCGACCTGCTCGTCACCTTCGAGGTGAAGGCTGTCGAGGGCCGGGATCGCCTGGAGCAGCGTGGTACCGCCGCCCGCGACGATCCCCTCTTCGACGGCCGCGCGGGTCGTCGAGAGGGCGTCCTCGATCCGGTGCTTCTTCTCCTTGAGCTCGACCTCGGTCGCCGCGCCCACCTTGATGACGGCAACGCCGCCGGCGAGCTTGGCGAGGCGCTCCTGGAGCTTCTCGCGGTCGTAGTCCGAGGTGGTCTCCTCGATCTGCGCCTTGATCTGGCTCATGCGCGCCTTGATGTCGGGCTCGCTGCCGGAGCCGTCCACGATCGTCGTGTCGTCCTTGGTGGCGACGACGCGGCGGGCCTCGCCGAGGTCCTCGACCTGGACGGAGTCGAGCTTGCGCCCGATCTCCTCCGAGATCACGGTCCCGCCGGTCAGGATCGCGATGTCGCGGAGCATCTCCTTGCGGCGATCGCCGAAGCCCGGGGCCTTGACGCCCAAGACCTGGATCGTGCCGCGGAGCTTGTTGACGACGAGCGTCGCGAGGGCCTCACCGTCCACATCCTCGGCGATGATCATGAGCGGGCGGCCAACAGCGACTGCCTTCTCGAGCGCCGGGAGGATGTCCACGACGGCGGAGATCTTCTTGTCCGTGATCAGGATGCGGACGTTGTCGAGAACGGCCTCCATCCGGTCCGGGTTGGTGACGAAGTAGGCGGAGATGTAGCCGCGATCGAACTGCATCCCCTCCGTGTATTCCTTCTCGAGGCCCAGCGACTGGCCCTCTTCCACGGTGATGACGCCGTCCTTGCCGACCTTGTCCATCACCTCGGCGATGATCTCGCCGACCTCGGGATCCGCGGCGGAGATGGCCGCCACGGCCGCGATCTGCTCGCGCGAGTTGACCGGCCGGGCGGAGGCCTTGATCTCGGCGACGATGACCTCGACGGCGCGCTCGATGCCGTGCTTGAGGACCATCGGGTTCGCCCCGGCGGTCACGTTGCGAAGGCCCTCGCTGACGATGGCCTGGCCCAGGACGACCGCGGTGGTCGTGCCGTCGCCGGCGACGTCGTCAGTCTTGGTGGCGACCTCCTTGAGGAGCTGCGCGCCCATGTTCTCGAAGGGATCCTCGAGCTCGATGTCGCGCGCGATCGTCACGCCATCGTTGGTGATGGTGGGCGAGCCGAACTTCTTGTCGAGGACGACGTTGCGGCCCTTGGGGCCGATCGTCACCTTGACGGCGTCGGCGAGCTTGTCGATGCCACGCTTGAGGGAGCGACGTGCGTTGTCGTCGAAAACGACCTGCTTAGCCACGGATTCGGGTTCCTCCTGGGATGACGGGCGAACTCGGGACGTTACGGGCGGTGCCCGTCAGCCCTCGACGATCGCGAGAATGTCTTTCTGGCTCACGATGAGCAGGTCCTCGCCGTCGACCTTGAACTCGGTGCCGGCGTACTTCGCGTACAGGACCTTGTCGCCGACGGCGACGTCCATCTTCTCGCGCGACCCGTCATCGAGAATCCGGCCCGGCCCGACTGCGAGGGCCGACCCTTCCTGGGGCTTCTCCTTCGACGTGTCCGGGAGGACAATCCCGCTCTTCGTGACCTCTTCGCGCGGCGACGGCTTGATGACGACCCGATCCCCGAGCGGTCGGAGCTTCGTCGTCTCGGATGTGGTGGCCAAAGGGTGACCCTCCTGTGCAATTCGGTGGTGCATCCGCCGGGCGTGCCGGCGGGCCCCCTTTCATGGACCGGTGCGCGGACCTCCGCGCGCTTCTCTGCAGCGACGTCCCGGGCCGCGACCGCGGGTTGGTGGGGTCGCGACGGTGGCTGGGCACCATTGCTGGCACTCTCGCTGTGAGAGTGCCAACAATCTACCGGAGGAGGTCCGCCGTGTCAAGCGCCGGGAGACGGCGCCGGGAGACGGCGGCGCGTGGTCGTCGCGGAGAGCGCGGCCGGAGGCACGGATGGGTCGGCCGGCAGAACGGCGAGCATGGCCGCACGCTAGGCTCTCTGCATGAACGGCAGACGCCCTCGCGTGGTCCTTCGGGCCGGTCCGGCCGAAGCGGCCCTCGACCCGGCAGCCGGTGGCCGGATCGCCGCGCTCCGCGTCGACGGCCTGGACCTCCTGGTCCGAGAAGGGGATGGACCGCTGGCCTGGGGCGCCTACCCGATGGTCCCGTGGGCCGGTCGGCTGCGTGACGGGCTCCTCCGCTGGGACGGGGCGGTGCACGCCCTGCCAACCCGCCTGCTCCCACCCCACGCCATCCACGGGACCCTGGTCGAGGCCTCCTGGGAGACGAACCTCCCGGCCAGCGATGCCGCCGCCGTCCTCGAGGCGCCGCTCGGCGGCTCGTGGCCGTTCGGAGGTCGGGCCGTGCACCGCGTGGTCCTTGCCATGGAGTCACTCACCGCCACGCTGGAGGTCCACGCCGACGAGCGGCCCTTCCCTGCCATCGCGGGCTGGCACCCGTGGTTCCCGCGCACGCTCCGCGGGCCAGCGGGCTCCGCGGGCGGCCAGGTGGAGATCGACCTGCACGCGGGCGGGATGCTCCTTCGCGGCGACGACTACCTCCCGACCGGGGAGGTCGTGCCGGTTCCGCCGGGGCCGTGGGATGACTGCTTCGTCGGCGTGTCGTCACCGCCCGTGGTGCGCTGGCCGGGCGCCTTTGAGATCGCGCTCGAGAGCGACGCCGCGTATTGGGTCGTGTACACGGAGCACCCCGCGGGCGTGTGCGTTGAGCCGCAGACAGGGCCGCCGGACGGGCTGAACACGGGCCACTTCACGCTCGTCGAGCCTGGCCGGCCGCTGATCGCGTCGATGACGCTCCGCTGGCGGCGCCTGGGCTGAGGGCGCCCGGCGGGCGATCGCATGCCCACGGAGGGCGTCGCTCGGCTCACGTGACCGCGGACG
>JANXWH010000030.1 GCA_025351245.1 Chloroflexota bacterium
CTCCGGCATCGCGTTCGACAAGGCCGACCAGACCGCCCCGGCCGGCGTCCCGTTCCAGATCAAGTTCACGAACAACGATGCGGGGATCCCGCATAACGTCGCGATCCACAAGGACTCGCCCACCGGCGAGATCGTCTGGCAGGGCGAGATCTTCAACGGGACCGACACCCGGACCTACGACGTCCCGGCGCTCCCCGCCGGCACGTACGGCTTCAGCTGCACGGTCCACCCGAACATGACGGGGACGCTCACGGCCAGGTAGCGGGGGCGGCGCGGCCGGCGGGCGGGAGGTCCCGCGGTCGCTCGCACGGAGGATAGATGACGGAACAGGCGCTCGGTCCAGGCGGCACGGTGGCCCGCAGGCGGGCCTTCTTCGGGCTGCTCGACGCGAACGGCTGGGGCTGGGCGGGCGTGAAGGCCGGCGCCTGGTTCGTCATCATCATCATGCTCCTGGCGTACATCCCGGACCGGGCGCTCTACGCCACGGTGCAGAACACCATCGACCTCGGGGTATCGCTCAAGGTGTTCAACCCGGCCGTCGATCTCACCCCGATCAACTTCTGCCCCGCCTCCAACCGGACGGTGCCGTGCCCCGCTCCCGCGGGGACGGTCCTGCCCTGGGAGCCCAGCCCGGCCGAGCTGGCGCTTCCGGACGCGCGCGCTGACGCGGCGATCGTCGGAGCCGGCCTCCAGACGCTCCTCGTGGGCGGAACCGGCCCGACCGGCACGCCGCAGAGCACGGTCTTCGCCACGGTCCTCCGGCCGGACGGCAATCTCGACGCGTGGAGCCAGGGCGCTGCCCTGCCGGCGCCGCGGGCCCAGGCATCGGCCGTCTTCTTCTCCGGCGTTGCGTACGTGATCGGCGGCCTCGGCGCGGACGGTGCGCCAACCAACCAGGTCTTCGCGGGCACGCCCGACGTGGCAACCGGCAAGATTGTGGCCTGGACGGAATCCAGGGACCTGAAGCTGCCCGCGCCGCGTGCCGGCGCCGCGGTCGTGGTCGCGGGCGACGGCATCTTCCTCATTGGCGGCATGGACGGGAAGGGACCCGTCGACACTGTCTGGAAGGCGACGCTCGACGCGAAGAGCGGCAAGCTGAAGGCGTGGGTGCCCAACGCGTCGCTCGCCTCGTTCGACGCGGCCGGGGCCGTGCAGCCAGCGCCGCGGGTCCACGCAGCGGCGACCCTCATCGGTCAGAACCTCTTCGTGTGGGGCGGGGAGGACGCGACGGGTCCGACCACCCAGATCCTCCGCGGCGATGTCTCCACGGCCAAGGACACGCTGGGCCAGGTCACCCGGTGGGCCCGCCCGCCCGCCTCGTCGGCCGCGCAGCAGAACCTCCCGGCCGCCCACGCGGGTGCCTTCGGCTGGGTGGCCAACGGCAACCTCTACTACGCCGGTGGCGAGGGCGCCAACGGCGAGGTCGTCTGGGCGATCCCGGATGCCGCGGGCAACATCCCGGGCTGGAAGCACCTGGCCGCCAGCGACCTCCCGCCGGACCTCCAGCTTCGCGTGGCTGCCCCGATCGTCTCGGGCTCACACGCGTTCCTCGTCGGCGGCCTGACGAAGGATGGCCCGACCACCGGGACGGCGCGGGCGGACCTCGCGCCGAAGCTGCCGTTCTTCCAGCTTGGCCTCTTCTACATCGTGGTCCCGGCGATGGGCATCCAGGGCGAGGTCGGCCAGCAGCTCTCCTACCTCGTGGCGGCAGGCGTGGCAACCGGCAACTTCGTGCTCCTGCTGCTGATCGGCTACGCGTTCAACCACAAGGAGCGAACGCGGGCGTTCCTGCACGACCTGCGCAACCGACGGCGCCGAACCGCCTGACGCGCCTCCCGGTTCGGGGGCCACCGCCAGGTCAGCAGCGCCAACGCGTCCGAGCTCAGGCCCCCAGGTCGCCCTCGCCGGGCGCCAGCGGTCCGCGTCGAACCTCCAGTCCGGCACGCTCCCAGGCGTCCATGCCGCCGGCGACGCTGGCGACGTCCGGGAAGCCCTTGCGGAGGAGGAACGCGGTCACGGCAGCCGAGCGGCTCCCGCTCTGGCAGACGACGTGGATCGGGCGGTCGCGGGGGAGCTCCTCGAACCGGAGCAGGAACGACGAGGTCGGGTAGAGGGCCGCCCCGGGGGCCCGGATGGCCGCGAACTCGTGGCGCTCGCGCACATCGACCAGGATCGGCACCGCCATCCCTGCCGGCGTGCCGTTCGGTGCCGTGCGCGCAGCGTCGGCGTCGACAACGCCCAGCATCGGGATCGTGACCCGGGGCTGCATCAGGTCGGCCTTCGGGGCAGGGGGAGGAGCGGGATCGAAACGGGCGCGCGACGGGACCGGCCCACGGGCCCGGCGACGTCGTGTGGCGGTACAGCCGCGCCGGCGTCGCTGATCGCGGCATCGGGCGAGCCTGCGCAGAGCACTTCGATGCGCGCCAGCCGGTCGTCCACGCCGATGAGGAGCGCGGGCAGGTCGATCCATTCAATTGCGCGGGCCGGGCTGGCCGCGCTGGTTGCCGTGGCCGTCGTCGCCGCGGCCGTCGCCAGGCGCTCGCGGGCGCCGCGGAGATTCGTCCGGACGCCCAGCGGATTCCCCCGTGCCGCGTGGACGTACGCCGCCGCGAGCTTGATGAGCCCGCTCAGGAGGGCACGTTCCGCCGGATCGTCGGTGCCCATCCAGGCCGGTTCCAGCTCCTCGTGGGCCAGGTACCAGGCGCCGCGGCCGTAGGCTGCAAGCCCCCGTTCCACGGCCGCCCTGCGGACCTCCTGCGGCAGCGGCCGGTGCGCCTTCGCCCGGCCCCGCTCCATGACGCGCCCGGATGGGACCGCCGTTGCGGGCGTGGCCGCAGACCCGGGTCCCGCGGGGGTCACCGGTCGACCCGTCCGGGCACCCGTCACGAGAGCTCGATGAGCGGCCGCCGGCCGCCGAACCCGGACGTCAGGTCGTGCCAGAAACGGATCTCATCCTCGCCGAGCTGCCAGCAGAGCCACACCTGGCGCCCGTTCACGAGCGCGGGAAAGTCCGCCAGGCCGCCCTCGATGTCGCGAAGCTGCACGCTCCACGCGTCCAGCCGGGCGACGGCCGCCTCCATCTGGTCGATCACGGCCCGGATCCGCGCGTCGAGGACGCGGGCGGAATCGGACACCTCCGAACCGGGTGCGCCGCCCGCCGCTCCGCCCGCCGCTCCGCCCGCCGCTCCGCCCAGCGCCTCGTCCACGAGCGTGCGCCCGTCCCCTGGCGCCTCCGCCCGACGGCGCGCCGCGGCCAGGCGATCCCGCAGCGCAATCAGGTCCAGGCGCTCCGAGCGGAGCTGCTCCAGCACGCGCCGGACCTCGGGGAGGCGAGCGTTCGCGCGGTCGATGTCGTAGAAGTCGGTCACCCCGCGATGATACCGGGAGACCGCCTGAGGCCCGTCGGGGCCGAGCCGGGGAGGCCCGTCCCGAGGCCGAGCCGATGACGGGAGCGCTTCCCGCATACCGACACGGCCGCCCACTGCGGACCGCGACCCCGACCCGACCGCCCTTCACGCCGCCATCGTCACCACACCGGCAGCAGCTGCCGGTCCAGCCACTCCGCCGGCTCCAGGCGCGGCCGGATGAGTGCCGCCCGCCCGCCGCGGATCGCGACCTCGGCCGGAATGGCATGGCTCAGGAAGAGCGGCATCGACTCCGTGAACCCGTACGCCCCGGTGTCGAGCACCGCGACAAGGTCGCCCACGGCCGGGGCAGATAGCGTCGCGTTGGCCGCGAAGATGTCCAGCCCGGAACAGAGCGGCCCCGCGATCGTGACCGGCCACGATCGGGCCGTCCTGGGGTCTGCGCCCAGGACCCGCACCCGGTGCTCCTGCCCGACGAGCGCGGGACGAAGGAGGTGGTGGATGCCGCCGTCGAGGATGGCGACCTCGGCCTCGCCGACGCGCTTGCGGTCGACGACCCGCGCGACATACGCACCGGCTGCCCCGACGAGATAGCGGCCGGGCTCCAGGAGCAGCCGAAGGTCGCGCATGCCCGGCGTCGTCGCCCATCTCGCGGCGAGGGCGCCCACGCGCCGGCCGAAGCCGGCCACGTCGAGCGACTCCTCGTGTGGTTCGTAGGGGATGCCCAGTCCGCCACCCGCGTCGACCAGGCGGAGTGGGACCGCGGCGTGCGCGGCCACGGCGCGTGCCAGCTCGACCGTCTCGTCCACGTGGGCCGCCAGGCGCCCCGCGTCAAGCACGTTCGACGCCCCGAACCGGTGGACCCCGAGCAGCTCGAGGTGCCGCGACCGTGCGGCCGATCGCGCCGCGGCCCGGATGTCGGGCTCGTCCATGCCGAACTTGCCTGCCCCGTCGTCGCCGACCAGCCGGACGCGCTCCAGGCGGTCGGCCGTGCTGACCGAGGCGCGCAGGAGGACCGGCACTCGCCGGCTCGCGCCCGTCGCGATCCGCTCCAGGCGGTCGAGCTCGCCCGGCGATTCGACCGTGATTGCCCGGACGCCGGCCGCGACCGCGTCGCGCAGCTCGGCGTCGCGCTTGCCGGGACCCGTGACGACGACTCGCTCCGCGGGAATCCCCGCCCGGCGCGCGGTGGCGAGCTCCCCGCCCGAGGCGACGTCCGCGCCCAGCCCGAGGTGGCCCAGGTGGGCCACGATCGCGAGTGCCGGGTTCGCCTTGACCGCGTAGGCGATCTCGACGCTCGGTGGCAGGGCCGCCCTGAGGGCGTCGAATTGGCGCTCGATCACGTCGAGGTCATAGACGTAGAGCGGGGTGCCGAATCGCGCCGCGAGGTCAGCTGCGTCGAGCCCGCCGAGCCGGTCGCCATGCAGGATCTCGTTGCGGGCCGGCGGCCGGCCACGCCGGGGGGCGCTCGTGCCCGTCGGGGTGCCGGCCGGTGGCGCCGCACCCGGCCCAGCGTCGGGGCCCCGGGCGGCGGCGCCGGGGTGCGGCGACGTCATCGGAGCGCCTCCTCCAAAGCGACGCGGGCATCGGTCCGGGCGTCGCGGTGCTTCACGATCAGGGCAACCTGCACGCCCAGGCCGTGCTGCTCCGCGAACTCGCCGGGCAGCGCGCGCGTCCCCGGCACCACCACCGCGCCCGGCGGCACGCAGAGCGGCGAATCCAGCGTCCCCGCCAGGATGCACTCGCCGATGAGGTCGTACAGGCGCGACGTCCCGGTCAGGGTGACCCCGGCCCCGAGGACCGCGCCGCGCCCGACCAGCACGCCGTCCAGCAGGAGGCAGCCCGCGCCGACGAACGCGTCGTCCTCGACGATCACGGGTCGCGCCCCGGCGGGCTCCAGGACCCCGCCCACGATAACGCCCGCGGCGAGGTGAACGCGCGCGCCGACCTGGGCGCACGAGCCGACCAGCACGTGCGAGTCGATCATCGTGTCCGCCCCGACCCACGCGCCGACGTTGACGTACGACGGCGGCATCACGACGACGCCCGGCTCGAGGTGCGCGCCGGCCCGGATCGCGGTCCCGCCGGGCACGATCCGCCACGGCCGTCCGGCCGCCGCCGCCGCGCGGGCGTCCGGGGAGCCGGTCACGTCCTTCGGCGGCAGGCCCACGCGGTCCACGAACCCGAACGTCTCAACGGCTGACCACGGACGGGTGGCGCGGTCCGCGAAGAGCGCGAGGATCGCGGCCCGAGCCTCGGGCAGGAGTCCCCAGCCATCCGGCGCCGCGGGGTCCGGCGTTGCTGCCCGGAGCTGGCCCGTCTCGAGCGCCGCGATGACCTGGTCCGCGGTCGCGGCCATTGCCGCGCCCGCTGCCGCTGCGGTCGCCGACGCCGCCACTCCCGCGTTCATGCCGCCCCCTCGACCGCGATCGCCGTTTCGGGCGCCGCCCGGCCACCGGGGAGCTCCAGCAGCCCGAGCGAGCGGAGGAGGTGCGCCAGGCGCGCGCGAGCATCGTCGTCGAGCGGCAGGAGCGGGCGCCGGACCATGTCGGAGGCCAGCCCCATGAGGGCGAGTGCCGCCTTCACCGGGACCGGGTTCGGGGCGCCCCGGAAGTTCGCCAGCATGAGCGGCAACCACCGCTCGTGGATCCGTCGGGCGTGATCCCAGTCGCCGGCCTGGGCAGCGGCGCAGAGCGCGACCATCTCGCCCGGGATCTCGTTCGACGCGACGGAGATGACGCCGTTCCCGCCCAGAGCGAGGATCGGCAGGGTCCAGGCGTCGTCGCCGGCGAGGACGGCAACGTCCCGCGGCCGTTCCCGGCAGATCCGGGCGATCTGCTCCAGGTTCCCGGAGGCTTCCTTGACGGCCACGATCCGTGGATGCGTGGCCAGCCGGAGGAACGTGTCCGCCTCCACGTTCGTGCCCGTCCGCGACGGAACGTTGTAGACGACCACGGGCAGGCCGCCCTCGTCCGCGACAGCGCGGAAGTGGCTCTCCAGCATCCGCTGGTCCGGCCGGTTGTAGTAGGGCGCCACGACGAGGGCCGCGTCCGCGCCCAGCTCGGCGGCCCGTCGGGTGGCGCGGATCGTCGCGTCCGTGTCGTTCGTGCCGGTGCCGGCGACGATCGTCACGCGGCGGTGCGAGGGGCGGGTTGCCGCCACCTCGACGGTGATATCGAGGAGCCGTTCGCGCTCCGCCTGGCCCAGGGTCGGCGCTTCGCCGGTGGTCCCGCACGGGACCAGGCCGTCGATCCCGGAGAGGACCTGCCAGCTCACGAGGCGTCGGAAGGCGGCCTCGTCCAGCGCCCCATCGGGCGTGAACGGCGTGACGAGCGCGGTGAGGGCGCCCCCGAGCGCGGGACGGGCGCGGCCGGGGTTGCGGGCGATCGGGGTCATCGGTGGGTTCCTTTCGAGGGGTCGATGGGAGGAGGATGGTCAGGCGGGGCCGGCGAGGCTGGCGACGCTGGGGTTGTCGGCGCGGGTCGCGGCGTCAGCTGGCAGCCGTCACCTCTGTGCGATCCCCGACGTCGAGCACGGCCTCGAACGAGTGCAGGCCGGCCGGCCGGGGTTCGGCGAGGAGCCAGTCGGTGGCCGCCACGACGCCCGCGGCGCACGCGCTCCGGTCCCGGGCGGTCAGCGTCAGCTCGATCGTCTCGCCCGGGCCGTCGAAGCCGACGAGGTGCCGGCCCGGGTTCGTGCCCGCCCGGACCGCGACCACCTCGAGCGCACCCGGCTGGGCGGGGCCGCCCGTGGGCGAGGACACGCGATCGCGCGCGGGGTCGGCCGCGATAATGCGCCGGGCGAGGTCGCGAGCCGTGCCGGAGGGTCGATCCACCTTCCCGTGCCGGTGCCACTCCACCACGTACGGCTCGTAGCCCGGAAGTCGCGCGGCCTGACGGGCGGCCATCTCGACGAGTCGCGCGAAGACGAGCGCGCCGGGGCTGAAGTTGGATGCGGCCACGGCAGCCGCGCCCCGCGCACGGAGCAGGTCGGCGACGTCGTGCCGGTCGGCGTCCCACGCGGTGGTCGCGATGGCGAACCGGCGGACGCCGCCGCCGACAGCGGCCGCGACGTTGGCAAGCACCGCGTCGCCGCGCGACGCGTCGACGACCACGTCGACTCCTGCAAAGGTCCCGCGATCGTGCGCGCCGGTGGCCGGTCGCCCGGCGACCCGGACGGCCACGCCGTGCGCCGCAAGGGCGTCGGCGACCGCCCGTCCGAATGGGCCATCGCCCAGGATCGCTGCCTGCATCGTGGTGTCCTCCGCGTCGAGTGGATGTGACGCGGGGTCCGCCGAGGGTGGGAGGGCCGGATCGCCATCGGGCGAATCAAGAAGCCGCGGTCACCATCGGTGTCCGCGGCCCTCGGAGCCTCCGTTCCCTGGAGGCCCCCGGTCGTCGTCTGCGCGCGCCGTCAGAGCCCCAGGGCCCGTACCTCCCGGCAGGGCCGCCAGAGCTTCTTCTTCGCCTCGGACGAGAAGAGGTGCCAGCGCATGGCGCGGACCATACCCCGTGTGGGCCAACTTGCGCAACCATTTCGGCCGGGCCTGGTCGTCGGCCTGTGGACGGTCGTGCCTCTGGTCGCGCCCTGGACGGAGGTAGGCCCCGCTCTACGTTCGACTCGTGCTCCTGAGACTGTCCACGAGCGACACAACCCACCTGTCGTACGCGTTCGAGAATCTCTCGCCGAGTGCGTCGCGATTCGGCTGAGGGAGCCCCTCGCTCAGGATCCGGGCCCAAAGGCCCTCGACGACCCGGCGCGACTCGATCGCTCTCACCGACGGTGACATCCCGTCCCTCCCTTCGAAGCGAAGGACTTCGAGCGCCACGCCAAATCGGGCGACCCAGTCGGGCTGGGCGACGGGTGGTCGGAGCCCCGGAAGGATCTCGCCCGGCTGGGTAAGGGCGACTCGCCGTTCATTGCCCACCGCCCGTGCCTCGAGCAGGCCTGCCAGCAGCAGCGCGTCCACCGCGAACGCCACGTTGGGCTTGGTAAAGCGGGTCCGTCGCGCGAGGTCAGCGACACTGAGGCCGATCTCGGGTGCTGCCAGTACGGCGGCGAGGACATCGGCGCGGGCATTCACTCCGAATGCGGCGCGCAGGCGGATGCGCAGCCGCGGCCGCGAGAGCGCCGAATCGAGCCGAGCCTTGCCACGCGTGGCGTAGTCGGGGCGCGGCTGGGTCGCCAGCGGCCATGAGGGACCACCGGCGGCCGCCACCGTGGCCACGTACTCGCCGATCGCTTCGAGGGGCGTCCCGAGTTCGCGCGCTACCTGCTTGAGGCGCGATCCGTTGACGTATCGGCCGTGGGCGACGCACCAGTCCGTGCTGACATCCCGGAGGCGCGCGTCGGCGTCCCCCAGCTCTGCCGTGAGCGCGATGAGCGCCTCGGGGTCGACCACGGCGTCGTCGCGTTCGCCGACCGCGTCGACACCGAGCGCGATCCATTGGATCCACGCCCGGTTGAGGAGCGCGCTCTGGAGCGAGCTAGTCGAGGGAGGCACCGGCGTCCTCCACCCCGAATTGGCGGAGCGTATCGGCAAGCAGCGATTGGTACCCAGGCGATGGGTCGTGCGTGACGGTCCAGCGAGCAGCTGCGAGGAGCTCGTCGCGGTCCGGACGGAGTTCGCGCAGGTCCTGCAGGTGACGACTTCGTGGTCCCTGGTCGACCGCCGCGTAGAGCTTGAAGCAGACCATGTCGAAGCGACCCGCGAGCCATGCGACGAGACCCCCATAGTCGTGTCGCTCGAGGCGGTCGAAGAAGCCGTCCGGAAGGCCGAGATCGAGCAGCGGCTCGGGGCCGAGGTTGACCCAATCGCTCGCGAACCCGTACGCGCGCGCGACGTCAACGACCGCGAGGCTGAGCAGTTCGGGCATCGGTCGCATGGGCTTGATCCCGTCGGCCGTCCACTCGCCGAGCAGGTCGAGATCCTTTGTGGTGGGTCGCGTCACAAGCCCGCGCAGGATGAGATTGCCGCCTCCGACGACGACGACCTCGTAGTGGAGCCCGCGGGCCCCGAGGAGCTCCCCGAGCGCCCGGAGCGCCTCCCCGAGCTGGGTGCGACCGATCGACGTCATCGCTCAACACTAGACATGTGCGCAGTAAGAGTCAATCTTGCGAATCGAAAGAGTCAGATCTTCTCTGAGCTCCCGCTTGAGACCCGCCGTGCTTGATCTCACGCGACCGAACCCCCGACGGCTGTCAATGGCGCCCCGCGCCGGGTATCGTCTACGCCGCGTGGGCCCGTAGCTCAGTGGCAGAGCGAGGGACTTTTAATCCCTGCGTCGTGGGTTCGAATCCCACCGGGCTCACCAACATTTCGTGCTCAGCACGGCGCTCGCGCTGTCGCGCAAGGCATGAGTTGGCGACGGTGGCCAACGTGTGGCTGTTGCGACACCGGCCAGGAGCCAATAGAAGCCGATCCCGCATCTCGTTGATCTCGCGCGTCCACGTGCTCGAGTACTGCGAGCAGCCGCTCATCCTTCGGCTCGACCTGGGCGTGGCGGGATCGGCGCATCAGCAAGCACGAGCGGCGAGTCTCCCTGGTTGATCGCCACCCCGACGGAGACCCGGCAGGGTGTGGCATCGTGGGGTACGTTGAATGGCGGAGGGGCGGGAGGAAGATCCATGGCGCATCGGTGGCGCGGAGCGGCCGCGATCGTGGCGCTGGCCCTGTCCGCCTGTTCGGCCGGCAGCGGTCCAGGGACGGCTCGTCCCTCTGCCAGCGAAGCTGGCTTGACCACGCCCGCGCCAATGTCGTCGTCAGGAAGCCACTTCGCGTCTGGCGCCCCGATCGCCTCTGCCACTCCCTCCGCGTCCGCCGCGGCCTCGCTGGTGCCGCTTGGCAGAGATCAGGCGATCGCGATCGCGCGACGGTTCGCGCTCGACGTCGGCACGAACGGGATCGTCCAGGCAGAGGCTGGCCCGTTCCAGCAGTTCGATCCCGACCGGAACGCCAAGATCTCTCAGCCGCCGCCCGATCACTGGGTCTGGCGCGTCACCTCCATGGGTAAGATCTCGACCTCCTACGTCATCCTCGACTATTACACCGGCCAGTTCATCGAGACCGGCGTCGCAACGCCATAGCCGGTAGCGCCAGATCGCAGAGCGTGGGGATTCGGTCAAGAACCGCGTGTCGCGAACGCGGTCAGGCCTGTGGCGTCACG
>JANXWH010000041.1 GCA_025351245.1 Chloroflexota bacterium
GCTGGGATCGCCTGTCGCCCCGCGTCCACCTGTTGACCGGCATCCCGATCGTGATCGGCGGCATCGCCTCGGCCTGGTTCGTCGTGACGGCGAATGCCTGGCTCAACCAGCCGGTCGGCTTCACCCTGACGAACGGGGTCGTCACCGGAGTCGACCCATGGGGGGCGATCCTCAACCCGGCGACCCCGATCGAAACGACCCACATGATCCTGGCCGCCCTGATGGTGACCGGTTTCGGGATCGCGGCCGGTCACGCCTGGGGCCTGCGCCGCGATGCCACGTCGAGGTTGCACCGGACGGGCTTTCTCGTCGCCTTCACGCTCGCGGCCCTCGTGACCCCGGTCCAGATCGTGGTCGGGGATGCGGCCGCCCAGTTCCTGGCCACGAACCAGCCGATCAAGCTCGCGGCGATCGAGGGTCTGTACCAGTCGCAGCGCGGCGCGCCGCTCTCGATCGGCGGCATCCCGGTCGACGGCCAGATGCACTTCGCGCTGCAGATCCCCGATGGCCTCTCGCTGCTCGCGTTCCGCGACCCGAATGCCCTCGTCCAGGGGCTCGACACAGTCCCGGCCGACCAACAGCCGCCGGTCCTGCCCGTGCACATCGCGTTCCAGATCATGGTTGCGATCGGGTTCGCGTTGCTCGGCCTGAGCGCCTGGCTCGGCTGGAGCTGGTGGCGTCGGCGCGACCTGCCTGGCTCACGGAAGTTCCTCCTCGGCTCGATCCTGGCCGGCCCCGGAGCCGTCATCGCGATGGAGGCCGGCTGGGTCGTCACGGAGCTTGGCCGGCAACCCTGGATCGTGTACCGGGTCATGCGGGTCGACGAGGCGGTCACCGCGGCACGCGGCCTCCCCATCGGGCTCTTCACGCTGCTTGCCGTCTACATCGCCCTGACGGCGGGCACGGTGCTCGTCGTGCGTCGGACCCTCGCGCCCGGGCCGACCGAGCCTCCAGCGTGACGGCCGCCGACGCGATCCTCGTCCTGCTCTGGGCGGGGCTGACCGCGTACGCTCTGTTCGGTGGCGCCGACTTTGGCGCCGGGTTCTGGGATCTCCTTCGCGGCGGCCGGCGCCGTGACCCGATCGGGATCCTCATCGAGGACACGATCGGCCCGGTCTGGGAGGCCAATCACGTCTGGCTGATCTTCGCGCTCGTCGTGGTCTGGACCGCCTTCCCCCCGGTCTTTGCGGCCGTCGCCTCGACCCTCTACATCCCGCTCACGGCGGTGGCGATCGGGGTGATCCTGCGCGGCTCGGGATTCGCCTTCCGCAAGTCCGTGGAGGAGGCTCGGCTGGAGCGCTGGTTCGGGGTGCTCTTCGGGCTGTCGTCGATCATCACGCCATTCTTCCTCGGCGCGATTGCCGGTGCCATCGCCTCGGGTCGCGTTCCGCGCGGTAACGCGGCGGGCGACCCGATCGGCAGCTGGTTCAATCCGACATCGATCCTCGGGGGGACGCTGGCCGTCGGGATCTGCGCGTATCTCGCAGCCGTGTACCTGACGTCGGACGCCCGACGCACGGGGGATCCGGCGCTCGCTGATGCGTTCCGATGGCGTGCGCTCGTCATGGGCGCCGCGGTCGGGGTCGTGGCGCTGCTGGGGATCGTCGTGCTCGCCGCGGACGCTCCAACCCTCTACGACGGCCTGGTCTCGCGGGCCCTCCCGCTTGTCATCCTGTCCGCACTGGCCGGCCTCGTGTCGCTCGTGTTGCTCTATCGTCGCCGGTTTGGCGCGGCCCGCCTGACCGCGGGTTTGGCCGTCGGAAGCGTCCTGTGGGGTTGGGCGGTGGCCCAATACCCGAACCTGCTCGTTGGGTCCCTCACGATCGGGCAAGCCTCGGCCGTTGAAGCGACCCTCGTTGCCCTGCTCGCCAGCCTGCTGGTCGGCGCGATCCTCGTCGTCCCGTCGATGGTCGCGCTCTTCGTCCTTTCCCAGCGGCCTCGGGCGTGAGGGACGCCCGTCTCCGACGACATCGGTCGTCCCGGATGTATCGGCTCGCGCGCGTGGTCCGCCATTCGAGGTAGGGCGGGGTGCACGTCATGCAGCAGCCGACGAACCGTCGGGACCGACGACTTCCTCGGGGCGCGTCCTGCCGGTAACGCTGAAGCGATGAGCGCGGCGAAGACCGGGGGCTCCACTATCCGAAGGCGCAGATCTACCTCCTCGCCGACGTCGCGCTCCTGCGAGAGGTCATGCGGTTTCGGGCAACCTTGGGGGCGCGACCCTTCGGATCCGGCATCACCCAGGTCGAGATGGCCCGGATGCGAATCCTGCGAGGAACGTCATGATTGTCCTCGGCGTGCAGCGCGGCCACTTCCATGCGGCGAGGAGTTGACATGGATCCCGTTCGAGGACCTACAGGCCCTACAGCGCGAGTTCATG
>JANXWH010000066.1 GCA_025351245.1 Chloroflexota bacterium
TGCCAGCGGCTTCCTGCTCAAGGATGCGCCGGCCGAGGACATCGTCCACGCCGTCCGCACCGTCGCGCGAGGCGACGCGACGCTGGCGCCGGCGGTCACCCGGCGGCTGGTCGCGCACTACGCGGCGCGACCTCGACCGGAGGCTTTCCCTGCGTTGGCGACCCTCACCGCTCGCGAGCTCGAGGTGCTGAAGTTGCTCGCCTCGGGCGGCTCGAACGCCGACATCGGGGACCAATTGGCGCTCAGCGAGGCGACCGTGAAGACCCACATCGGCCGTGTCCTGGACAAGCTGGGCGTCCGCGACCGGGTGCAGGCAGTGATCTACTCCTACGAGTCGGGGCTCGTCGAGCCGGGCGACCGGCGGCACGAGTAGGCGACGCGAACGGGCAGAGACGCGATCGGTGGGGCCCGCCACCCGGGCCACCGGCTGAGATCACGCCCGCGGGCACGGTACTCTTCGTTCGTGGACGACCTCCCGGACGACTCGCCGGCGATCCTCGACCCAACGCCAGACGCCTTCGGCGCGGCGCTGGAGGCGGCGATCGCGCGACTCCCCGACCAATACCGCGCCCAGCTCGCCACGGTTGCGATCGTGGTCGCCGACGAGGCGACCCCCGAGGAGCTCGCGACGGTCGGCGCCTCCGGGCTCTACGGCCTCTATCGCGGGGTGCCACGAACGGCGTTCGGCGTCGACAACGTCCCAATCCCCAGCGTCATCACGCTCTACCGCGGGCCGCTGGAACGCCGATGGCTCGGCCCCGTGGCGCTGGTCCACGGCGTCGAGGAGACGCTCCGCCACGAACTCGCGCATCACCTGGGGATCTCCGACGCCCGCCTGAACCGGCTGCACGACGGCGGTTGACCGGTGGACGCGCGCATCCTGGTGGTCGAGGACGACCCGTCGATCCGGGAGATCACCGCGATCGGCCTCCGCGGGGCCGGCTTCACGGTCGTCACCGCGGCCGACGGACCCGAAGGGCTGGCACGGTTCCGCGCGGACCGGCCCGACCTCGTCCTGCTCGACGTCATGCTCCCCGGCCTCGACGGGCTGGAGGTTGCTCGGGAGATCCGCCGCGAATCGACGGTCCCCATCGTCATGCTGACGGCGCGCGGTGACACGCTCGACATCGTGGTCGGCCTGGAGGCCGGTGCCGACGACTACGTCCGCAAGCCATTCGAGCTGCCCGAGCTCGTCGCGCGCGTCCGGGCAGCGCTCCGGCGCGGGCGCGGCGGGCCCGCTGACGCGGAGCCCATGCGGCTGGGCCCGCTCCGCATCGACGTCGCGGCCCGGATTGTCACCAGCGACGGCACCGTGATCCCGCTCACCCGGACCGAGTTCGACGTGCTCGTGGAGCTGGCGCGGCGGCCCGGCCAGGTCTTCACGCGCGAGGTCCTCCTCGAGCGCGTCTGGGGCTACGACTTCCTGGGCGATTCGCGGCTGGTCGACGTGGCGGTGGGGCGCCTCCGGGCGAAAGTCGAGCCGAAGCCGGCTTCGCCGACGCTCATCGTCACGATCCGGGGCGTGGGATACCGGGCGGGCGCCTGACGTGGCGGCGACCGGCCCCGGCGAGCGGCATGGACTCGGCATCCGCACCCGCCTCGCGATCGTCGTGGTCGTGCTCGTCGCGCTTACGGCGATCGTCCTGGGCGTCGGCGCGTCCGCGTTCGTCGATGCGTCACTGCGGGATCAAACCCGGGCGGATGCCCTGCGGCAGGCCGACTACGACCTGGGAGTCCTGATCCCGACGGCGCTGCCGGACGGCATCGATCGGGCGTCGCTCACGGCGTCCGGCCTGCTCGAGACGTTCCGGCTGCGAGGCGACGTCGAGACGATCGTCGATTTCGGTGACGGGGACCCGGTCGTCTCCTCGTTCGACCTGGTCGGGGCGCTCGCCGGTCTCCCACGCGAGCTGCGGCCGATCGTGGACCGCGGCGAGATCGGGTACGCGTGGACGTCCGTGGCCGGACACTCGGCGCTCGTCCTGGCGGGTCGGCCGGCGGCCGGCGGGCCGGCGTTCTTCTTCGTCCACGACGCGAGCGCCGTCGACCGCGCCCTGACCCAGCTCCGAATCGCGCTGCTCGTTGGCTCGCTCGTGCTGGTCGGGGTGGCGCTCGCCACCGCCCGGGCGGTCGCGCGCGGGATCCTGCGTCCGATCCACGCCGCGGGCCGGGCCGCCGCGCGGATCGCCGGCGGGCAGTTGGACGCGCGAGTCCCGGCCACGTCGCGCGACGAATTCGGCGCCTGGGCCGCCGAGTTCAACCGGATGGCCGACACGCTGGAGGCGACGATCGAGCGGCTCCTGTCCGCCGAGTCCCGCAACCGGCGCTTCGTCGCGGACGTCGCCCACGAGCTGCGGACGCCGCTGACGGGGCTCGTCGCGGAGGCCTCCCTGCTCCGCGGCGAGCTGGGAGCGCTGCCGCCGGACGCCCGGCGGGCAGGCGAGCTGCTCGTCGCGGATGTCGCCCGCCTGCGGTCCCTGGTGGACGATCTGATGGAAGTGTCGCGCTTCGACGCGAACGCCGAGCAGGTGACGACGGAACCCGTCGACCTCGGGCGGCGGCTCGGAGCGCTCGTGGCGGCCCGCCTGCCGGCGGCGCAGCTCACGCTCCCCGACCAGCCGGTCGTGATCGAGACGGACCCGCGGCGGCTGGACAGGATCGTCGGCAACCTCCTGGACAACGCACGGCTCCACGCGCCGGGCGCGCCCGTCACGCTGTCACTCGCGCAAAGCCCCGGCGCCGTGACGGTGACGGTGGCCGATCGCGGGCCGGGCGCCGGTCCGGCGGATGCGGACCTGGAGCGGCTCTTCGAGCGTTTCGCGAAGGCGGACCCAGCGCGCCCCGGAGGGAGCGGCCTGGGACTTGCGATCGCCCGCAAGCACGCCGAGCTCCTCGGCGGCTCGCTCCTCGCGGCCGCCGACCCGGGCGGCGGCCTCCGCTTCGAGCTCTGGCTGCCCGTGACCGAATCGTTACCCGCCGGCGATGGGCCGGTGATGGGCGGGCGCCATGGTGAGCCCCGTTCGGAACCCGCAGGGAGCCCACCTCGATGAGGACCCATTCCTCCACGCGCCACGGAAACCCATCGTCCGTGTGCCTGGCTGCCGTGATCGCCGCGATCGTCGGCCTCGTCGCCGCGTGCAGCGGGTCCGTCGGCGTCGCCGGACCCGTCCCCACGCCACCCGCGACCCCCGCCGGATCCGTGGGGCCCGGTGATGGGACGTCGCCCGAGCCAACTGCGCCTGCATCCGCCTCGCCGGCCACGGCCACGCCGAGCGCCTCACCGGGGGCTTCACCGGCAGCCTCGGCCGGTCCCACGACGGCGCCGTCGACTTCTCCGGCCGCGACGACCACGGTCCGCGTCTACCTTTTCCAGCCCGATCCCGCGGGCGGCGATGCGCACCTCGTCCCGGTCAGCAGGACCGTGCCCGCCACCCGTGCCGTCGCAACCGCGGCGGTGCGCGAGCTGCTGGCCGGCCCGGCGTCCGAGGAGCACGGCCTCGTCACGATGATCCCGTCGGGCTCGAAGCTGCTCGGGATCACCATCGACGGGAGCGTCGCCACCGTCGACCTGACCGGGACCTTCGAATCCGGTGGTGGCAGCGCCTCGATGCTCGGCCGGCTGGCCCAGCTGGTCTACACGGCAACCCAGTTCCCGACCGTGGACGCGGTGCGGCTCCGGCTCGACGGGCAGCCCGTGGAGAGCATCGGCGGCGAGGGCGTGATCGTCGGCGCCGGCCTCGGACGGGCCGATGGCACCGACGGCCTCCCGCCGATCTTCGTGGATGGGCCCGCCTGGGGCGGCGCGTTCCCGTCTCCCGGGCGCGTCAGCGGCCTGGCGAACGTCTTCGAGGCGCAGTTCCAGCTCCAGGTGCTGGATGGCAACCGCCGCGTGCTGGCCGAGGCGCCCGTCACGGCGTCCTGCGGAACCGGCTGCTGGGGCAGCTTCGGCGTCACCGTCCCGTACAGCGTCGCCATCGCGCAGTGGGGCACGCTGCGCGTCTTCGACCCGTCGGCGAAGGACGGGACACCGATCGACGTCCGGGAGTACCCGGTCTGGCTCACGCCAGCGGGATAGGCCACGCGGCCATCCGCCGGCACGCACGACCGGGCCCGCCTGTCGACCACGGCCGCTACGCGAACCGCCCGATCGCCTCCACGAGCAGGTCGATGAAGCGGCCCCGGTCGATCGCCGTCCCGACAACCACGTTCGGCGGCAGGCCGCGCAGGCCGTGGAAGTCCACGACGGTCCGTCCGCGCGTCAGCCCGCTCTCGGTCTCCACGTCGACGCGGTAGGGCACTTCCGTGACCAGGCCGGGCACGACGAGCCGGGCGACCGCGACCGCATCGTGGATCGGCGAGCCGTCCCAGCCGTAGCGCTCGCGGTGGAAGATCGCGAAGAAGCGGAGCAGGTCCGCGAACACCCGGCCGGTCTGCGTGCCCAGCGCCTCCAGGCGCGGGATGTCCGCGTTCCGGAACAGGGCTGCGTGGGTGACTTCCAGCGGCACCAGGGCCACCGGTCGGCCGCAGTCGAGCACGATCGCCGCCGCCTCCGGATCGGCCCAGATGTTGAACTCGGCGGAGGCAGTGAGATTCCCCTCCCCGATCGCGCCGCCCATGATGCTGATCTCGGCGATCCGCGGGAGCAGTTCCGGGTGCGTGCGAGCGAAGAGCGCGATGTTCGTGAGCGGCCCGGTGGGAACCAGCGTGACCGGGTCCGGCGATTCGCGCACCAGCCGGGCCAGCAGGTCCACGGCGCCCTCCGCGACAGGCCCGACCGCGGCCTCCGGCAGGTCCGCGCCGTCCAGGCCGGACACGCCGTGGACATGGGAGGCGACGCGGATCGGCCGGACGAGCGGGCGGCCCGCTCCCGCCGCCACCGGGACATCGGTCCGGCCCAACAGCGTCAGGACGCGGAGGGCATTCCGGGTCGTGTTCTCCAGGCCCGCGTTCCCGGCCACGGTCGTGATGCCCAGGACGTGCAGCTCCGGGCGCGCGAGTGCGAGGGCGATCGCCAGGGCATCATCATGGCCGGGGTCGCAATCGAGGATCACGGGTCGGGACGGCACGCTGGGAGGGTACCCGGTCCGGCCATTCCCGCGCGCGATCGCCGCGCACGCGCCGACTGACCCCCCTATTCTTCAATGTGGCAGATGCCGCGATCCGGCGCGTCTTGCCCGGCCACCGGGCGCTCGGTACGATGCGCCACAGAAGTCCGCCCGGCCGTACCGGGCGATCGCGCCCACCGGGCCTCGTTCGAGGCCCAGTTCGCGCAAGGAGGAGTTCATGATCACACGCACCACCCGGCTCGGTCTGCTCGCCGCGACGCTCGCGATCGTCGCGTCCGCGTGCAGCGGCGCAGCCACCCCAGTTCCGTCAGTCGCACCGTCGGTCGCGCCGTCCGTGGCGCCGTCCGTGGCCGCTTCGGTCGCCCCGTCCGTGGCGCCGAGCCCGTCCCCGGCGGCCTCCGGATCGGCACTCAAGATCGGCGTCGTGACCGACATCGGCACCCTGAACGACAAGGGCTACAACGAGTTCAGCTACAAGGGCGCCCAGGACGCCGCGACGGCGCTCGGCGCCGGGAATCCGCCCTCGATCGTCCCGAAGGACGCCTCCGAGTACAAGGCGAGCATCCAGCAGTTCGTCGACCAGAAGTTCAACGTGATCGTCACGGTCGGCTTCAACCTGACGGCCGACACGGTCTCGGCTGCCAAGGCGAACCCGACGATCCATTTCGTGGGCGTGGACCAGTCGCCGGTCTGCGTCGATCCGACGGGCGCGCCCGACTCGAAGTTCGCCTGCAAGGGTGACGCGAAGACGCTCCTGCCGAACTACACCTCGCTCTACTTCGCCGAGGACCAGGCCGGCTATCTCGCCGGGATCATCGCGGCCTCCGCGAGCAAGGCGAACATCATCGGCGCCATCGGCGGCACCACCCTCTGCGCCCCGTGCGTCCGGTACATCCAGGGCTACGAACTTGGCGCCAAGTCCGTCAAGCCGTCCATCGTGGTCAAGTCCTCCTACGTGACCCGCGACTTCTCGAACGCGGCCTTCAACGATCCGGCCGGCGGCAAGATCTTCGGCGACACGTTCATCAAGACAAACAAGGTGGACGTCCTCTTCGCGGTTGCCGGCAAGACCGGCAACGGCATCCTCGAGGCCGCCTGCGCAAGCAAGATCTACGGCGTCGGCGTCGACGTGGACCAGTGGTCCTCGCTCGGCGCGCCGGCCAACGCCTGCATCATCACGAGCGCCGAGAAGCGCGTCGAGTCCGCCGTCAAGCAGGCAGTCACGGGGATCGCGGCCGGCAAACTTGCCGCCGGCGACGTCCTCTTCAACGCCGCCAACGAAGGGATCGGCGCCTCCGACTTCCACGACAAGGCCAGCATGTTCGGCCCCGAAGTGAAGGCGGCGCTCGACGCGGCCCTCGCCGGGATGAAGGCCGGCACCCTCAAGACCTGCCCCGACACCGGCTGCGGCGTCGCCAAGTAGCCGCCTACCAGCAGCCCAAACTCCAGACGGGCCGGCCCCACGCAGCCGGCCTGTCTGCATTCCTCCCCTGCCCATCCCGGAGCATGCCCATGACGGACCAGACGGCCCCGAACCACGCCCCGGCGCTCAGTGCTGGACCTGGTTCCCGACGCCCAGACACCCTCCAGTGCCAGGAGGCGCTCACGTGATCGACAAAGACCTGGTTGGACAAGGCCGTCAGTACCACATTGCGTGCGCAACGGGCGATGTCGGACGCTACGTCTTCCTCCCGGGCGATCCCGGCCGCGCTCCGCTCATCGCAGGCTTCCTCCACGATGCTCGGCGGATTGCTGAAAACAGGGAGTTCGTCACGTACACGGGCACGATCGACGGAATACCCGTCTCGGTATGCTCGACCGGCATCGGTTCGCCGTCAGCCGCGATCGCTTTGGAGGAGCTTGCGGCGATCGGGGCGGACACGTTCATTCGGATCGGCCGGTCAGGCGGCCTCCAGCCGGACTTGCGTGTGGGGTCGGTGATCATCGCGACTGGCGCTGTGCGAGATGAGGGCACCTCCCGGGCCTATTTGCCGATTGAGTTTCCCGCCGTGGCGGATCTGCGTGTTGTCAACGCGCTCATCGACGCGGCCGCCGCTCTCGATGTCTCCTACCGCTACGGGATCATCGAGTCGAAAGATGCCTTCTACGCCGAAGTGCTGCCCGAGAGCATGCCGATCGCCGAGGAGTGGCAGGCACGCTGGCGAGCGTATCAGCGCGCAGGCGTTCTGTGCTCCGATATGGAGGCGGCGGCGCTCTTCGTGATCGCGCATGCGAGGAAGGTGCGAGCCGGCTGCGTTCTGCAGGTCTCGGACAACCAGTTTGCGGGCCATCGGCTGGGCCCTGAGCCGTCGATGGACGACACTATCCGAGTCGGCGTCGAAGCGGTGAGGCGCCTGATCCTGACGGATGCGAAGGAGACTCCCGGCCCCACTGGTTGACAAGGGCGCAAAGCCCCGGTAAGCGACCCACACGATCCGCCCGAGCTTCCACGTCCGTAGGTCGTCCCTGACCTCTTGGATCATTTACCACAGGCGCGTGTAACCGCGACCGAGGACTAACGAAATGCAAAGGGACACAGGCATGAATCCTCAATTCGTTGACAAGATGGCGGTTGGCAGGACCGGCCCGCAGTACCACGTAGGGGTGGAAGAGGGCCAGATCAGCGACATCGTGCTCATGCCCGGCGACCCGTTCAGGGTCCAGCTGATCGCCGATCGACTCGACGACGCCGTCGAGGTTGCCCATAAGCGGGAGTACCGCACGGTGACCGGATTCTACAAGGGACGCAAGATCACGGCGTGCTCGAGTGGGATGGGATGCCCGTCTACCGCAATCGGTGTTGAAGAGCTCGCTCGCGCCGGGGGCAAAGTGTTCATTCGCGTCGGTAGTACGGCAGCCACGCAGCCACACATCGCCGTAGGCGACCTCATCATCAGCGAAGGCTCTTTTCGCAACGACGGAACGACCGCCGCATACGTTCCCGCCGGCTACCCGGCCGTGCCGGACTTCGAACTGACAATGGCGCTGACCAGCGCGGCGAAGGATCTGGGGGAGCG
>JANXWH010000122.1 GCA_025351245.1 Chloroflexota bacterium
GTTCGAGCGGCTCACCGTGCGTGCGAGCCACTTGACGTCTACAGAAGCGTCTGTGATTGCACAGTCTCGATCATGGCGAGCATGTTCGCCAGCGGCACGTCGCCCTCGACGTCGTGGGACGCCGCGAAGATGTAGCCACCCTCGGAACCCAGCTCCAGCAGGCGTCGAACCTCCGCTCTGACCTGCTCGGGCGTGCCGAAGGGCAGCGTCCTCTGGGTGGACAGGCCGCCGTGGAAACAGAGCCTCCCACGATACGAGGGCAGGAGGTGGTCGACGTCCATCACCTCGGGCTGGAACGGGTTGTAGCAGTTCACGCCGGCATCGATCAGGTCGTCGAACAGCTCATCCACGTCGCCATCGGAGTGGATCATGACGTACTTGCCAGCGTCTCGGACGGTGCCGTACATGCGCCGGAGATGGGGAAGGATCCGCTCGCGCCAGAGGGGTCGTCCCATCTGGAGGCCCCGCTGCTGTCCCCAGTCGTCTCCGAAGTACACCGCATCGATGTCGTACCGAAGGGCTTCCTTGACCTGGGCGATGTTGTAGTCGGTGATTGCCTCGAAGAGCTCCTGGACGAACCCGGGATGGTCGTAGAAATCCATCATCAGGTTCTCCATCCCGCGCAGGGTCCAGCCTCGCTCGTATAGGGAGAAGCCGATCTGGAAGACCCGGAAGCGATCCGGGAATTGGGCGATTCGCGCCGGAACGTCAGTGAAGAAGCGCGGGTCGAGAGGATCCGGGAGCTGGTACCCGGACAGGTTCGCCTCAGGGAGAACGCAGCCCTCGACGATGCCGATGTCCTTGTTGACGCTGCGGTTCCACACGACGCCGAAAACGTCCCGCACGCGGTCGTCTCCGAGTTCGTCAAAGAACCCGATGTCACTTCCCAGCTTGACGAAGTGGTTCTGAACCCGGTTCTCGAAAGAGTCCGCTCCGTAGTGAAGATGCAGCGTCTCCGCAGCTTCCTTGGTGAACCCGATTGACCACGGGACGTATGGCGGGCGCCTGCCGTCCAGAACCGCCTTGACGACGTCGCGCTTCTGCATGCTCGGGACCTCCTCGCGCCCGCGACGATCGCGCTGCGGAGCACCATCGTTGATGACTTCGGACCGATCCTACAGACCGTCCATCGCAGCCAGCATGGCGCATCTGGTCACGGCGTTCTCGACCGCGATCTACACGACCGACTACACGGGGCTCTCGCGCCTTGAGACGCCGATGACCGCGGCCCTGCTCGTCCGGAACCTTCTCCTCGCGCTCCTGGCGGCATGGCTGGTGGTCGAGACATGGACGGGTCGCGGGGACGAACGCGACGAGAGCCGCGGGGACATGGGATTCAGCGGTGTAGGCTAGTCTTCTGGACGTCGCCCGCAAGCACATGCGCTTCGCAGGCACGATTCCGTCGGGGTGTAGCGCAGCGGCAGCGCACGTGCTTTGGGAGCACGAGGTCGTGGGTTCGAATCCCACCACCCCGACCACGATTCTGCCTGGCGGTTCCGCGGACCGGGGCGATCGTAAGCCGGCCGTGGGCCGCGTTTCGGGCGGAAGGGCGGTCCGAATCGTGCGCGGATCGGACCGGTAGCGCCTTTGCGCAGGCCGCGCGCGGGCTCGGTCGACGTGGCACGCTTCGTGCGTCGGACGGCGCCTGCGCCGCCGTAGCGTTGGAGGGCGGGACCGGGTTGGCGATCCTCGACTACTTCGGGCGGAAGACACGCTTCCTCCTGGGCGCGGCGATCGTCGCCACCGTCGCGTCGGCCGTCCTCGTGGTGAGCGGCGGGACGCCGGTCGTCACGTTCGGGGCGACGGCGATCGCGCTTGCGATGCTCGCCTCGCTGGTGGGCGAGGGGACCGAGCAGCTGGGCGCCCGGCAGGGCCCGGCGGTCACGGGGATCCTGCAGTCGGCGCTGGGCAATCTGCCCGAGCTGTTCATCTCGCTCTTCAGCCTCCAGGCCGGGCTGGTGGTCGTGGTCCAGTTCGCGCTCATCGGGTCGATCCTCGCCAACAGCCTCCTGGTCCTGGGGGCGGCGTTCCTCGTGGGTGGCCTGAAGTTCGGGACCCAGCAGTTCGGGGCGCGCGCGAGCCGCTCGATCGCGACGCTCCTCCTCCTCGCGGTCGCCTCGCTCGTCATCCCGACGCTCGCGACGGCGCCCGGCGCTCCCGACGCAGGCCATGCCGCCGAGCTGTCGGTCGTCGTCTCGATCGTCCTCCTCGTCGTCTTCGCGGGCTCGCTGATCTTCTCGATCCGTCGGGATGCGCGTCCCGAGCCGGCCACCTACCCGCCGGCCACCACGGCGCAGGCGGTGGTCCGCGCGGAGGGCCCCGGCCACCTCTGGCCGCAGTGGCTCGCGCTCGTCGTGCTCGCCGGGGCGGCCGTGACCGCGGCCTTCGTCTCCGACTGGTTCGTGGCGGCGCTCCGTCCCTCGATGGCCAGCCTGGGGATGTCCGAGTCGTTCGCGGGCCTCGTCATCGTCGCGATCGCCGGCAACGCCGTGGAGAACGTGGTGGGCATCCAGGCCGCGGCGCGCAACCAGGCCGACCTGGCCGTGAGCCTCATCCTCAATTCGTCGCTCCAGGTGGCGATCGCGCTGACGCCGGCGCTCGTCATCATCTCGATGCTGATGGGAGTGGCGCCCTTGACACTGGTCGTGACGCCGCTCCTGGCAGGCGCGGCAGGGCTATCGGCGATCCTGGCCGCGGTGATCGTCTTCGATGGCGAGTCGAACTGGCTGGAGGGGCTGGCGTTGATCGGGCTCTACCTGATCATCGCGGCGTCCGTCTGGTGGGGCCCGGTGATCGGGGTATGACCGCCCTGCCGGGTCCCCAGAATGGCCGGCGGCCGCTGGCGGTCGGGATCCAGCTCCCCGAGATCGAGTGGGAGGCCCGCTGGCCGGACCTCCGTGGGCTCGCGCTGCGGGCCGAAGAGCTGGGCTTCGACGCCCTCTGGTACGGCGATCACCTCCTCTACCGGCGGCCGGGCGATGAACGTGCCCGCGGACCATGGGAGGCCTGGACGATTCTCGCCGGCCTCGCGGCGGTCACCTCGCGGGTTCTACTGGGTCCGCTGGTCGCCGCGACCGCATTCCACAGCCCGGCGATGCTGGCCAAGAAGGCCGCCACGGTCGACGAGATCAGCGGCGGCCGGCTGGTCCTGGGCCTTGGCGCCGGCTGGAACGAGACGGAGTTCCGCGCCTTCGGCTTCCCGTTCGACCACCGGATCAGCCGTTTCGAGGAGGCCTTCACGATCGTGCGGACGCTCCTCCGCGACGGGGCGGTCGACTTCTCGGGCACCTACTTCACGGCCCGTGACTGCGAGCTGGCGCCACGGCCGCGGCCGGGCGGCCCGCCGCTCATGATCGGCTCGTCGGGGGCGCGGATGCTCGCGATCACGATCCCGTACGTGGACGCGTGGAACGCGTGGTTCGACGCGTTCGACAACCGCCCGGCCGGCGTGCCCGCGCTCCGCGACCGCGTGGATGCCGCGTGCCGCGACGCGGGCCGCGGTCCGGCCGGGCTGGCGCGCACGCTCGCGGTCCAGGTCCGGCTCCCGGCTGGGACGGGACGGATCATGGGCGGAGCGGGCCAGCCGCCGATCCCGCCGGTCGCGGGCACGCCGGAGGAGATCGCGGACGTCCTCCGCGGGTTCGCGGCCGAGGGGATCTCGCATGTCCAGCTCGTGGTGGACCCGATCACGCTCGCCTCGCTCGACGCGCTGGCGCCGGTCCTGGAGGCCCTGGACCGGTGACCGAGGCGGCGCTCCGCCCTGCGCGCCCCGCCACGCGCGATCCGAGTTGACCCGGCCGCCCGGCCGTGCCTAGAGTGGAGCCGGGCAATGGGGGGCGGACCCCGGGAGTCCCGATGGGGAGCCGGGGCGTCAGGAGAGGAGCACCGATGCGCGCACCCGTCAGCCATCGCTTCGTCCGTCTGCTGGCCGCGCTGGGTCTGGCGGGGGCGCTGCTCCTGCCGGCGCTCGCCGCGCCGGCCCGCGCCGCCGGCGAGAAGCTCGTGCTCCGCGTCGGCACCACGCAGGACCTCGATTCGATCAACCCCTACCAGACGCTCCTGGTCACCGGGTACGAGGCGTTCGAGCTCACGTACAACCTGCTGGTCGACTTCGGTCCCGACCTGGAGCCGATCCCCGGCTTCGCCGACAAGTGGGAGCGCGCCGCCGACGGGAAGTCCTGGAAGTTCCACATCCGGACCGGCATGAAGTGGTCCGACGGGACCCCGGCCACCGCGCAGGACGCCTGCTACTCGTGGGGGCTCGCGGTCGTCGCGATCAAAGCCGACGCGCATATCGGCGCGGGCTACCTCGATCCCGGTCTCAAGGACGCCGGCGTCACGAAGGTCGAGTGCCCCGACGACCAGACGATGATCGCCTACACGACGGACGCGTCCGACCGCATCCTGCAAACGTACCTGACGATCATCCCCAGGCATATCTGGGGCGCCAAGGACTACAAGGCGATCGGGGAGGCCAAGTTCGAGGCGCCGCTCGTCGGCACCGGCCCCTACACCCTTGCGGAGTGGAAGACGAGCCAGTACGCGCGCTTCGTCCGCAACCCCAACTACTGGGGCAAGCAGGGAGCCGCCGACGAGGTCGTCATCCAGTTCTTCAAGAGCGCCGACACGATGGTCCAGGCGCTCAAGGCCGGCGAGATCGACTACGCTCGGGGGCCGAACGCGGACCAGCTCAAGGCCCTCCAGAACCAGCCGAACGTCAAGACCGTCGTGGGAAGCGCCAACGGGTGGACCCAGCTCGCCTTCAACGGCTACGGCGCCTCCAACGGCAAGACGATCAAGGGCGGCGGGCCATCGACGAAGGCGCTCCTCGACCCGGCCTTCCGCGACGCCCTCGGCTATGCGGTCGATAAGAAGGTCCTTGTCGACCGCGTCCTCGGCGGCTTCGGCGACGTCGGCAACACGATCGTCCCGCCGGTCCTGGGCCAGTGGCACGTGGAACCCGATCACCCGCGGACGTTCGACATCGAGCTCGCCAAGCAGAAGCTGGATGCCGCCGGCTACAAGCTGGACGGCGAGGGCCGCCGCCTCGACAAGGAAGGCAAGCCGATCAGCCTTCGCGTTTTCCTGCCGGACACCAATGACTCGGACCCGAAGGTGGCCCAGTTCGTCAAGGACTGGTACGGCCAGCTCGGCGTCAAGGTCACGACCCAGGTCCGCGACTCGGCGACGCTGGGCAACATCGTGCTCCCGCCGGAGGCGGGCAAGGATTACACGGCCAACTACGACATCGAGCTATGGGGCTGGGCCGGGAACCCGGACCCGAATGCCCTGCTCCAGATCTTCAAGTGCGACGCGATCGGCTCGTCGTCGGACAGCCAGTACTGCAACCCCGAGTTCGACAAGATGTACGAGGCGCAGACGGCGGCGACGACGGCCGCCGAGCGCAAGACGATCCTCGCCACGATGCAGAACCTGATCTATGACCAGGCCGTCTACGACATCCTCTACTACGACGCGAACCTGGTCGCCTATCGCACCGACCGCTTCGGCGGCTGGCAGAACCAGCCGACGGCGAACGGGACGCCGCTCTTCTCGTACGGGTCCATCAATTACACGCTGCTTACCGACGCGACCGCGGTGCCTTCACCGACGCCGACAGTCTCTTCGACGCCCGCTCCGTCGCCCGTGCCCGGGTCGTCGGCGACCCCGGCCCCCACGCCCGTGCCATCAGGCAGTGGCGGGACCGGCGGTGGAGGAGGCGACAACACCGCCCTGTACGTTGGGATCCTGGTCGCGGTCCTCGCCGCGGCCGGCGTCGGCCTGGCGCTGGTGATGCGCCGCCGGAAGGGAACGCCCAGGGAAGAAGAGTAGCCCCCACGAACGCGACCCGATGACCGCGTCGGCGGAGGGTTGCCGCGCGGCCCTCCGCCCCGCCGTTGGAGGCCGGCGGCGCTCCGAGTCTGCGTGCACGCCCGCACGCCTGGAGCCCGGCGCGTGAGCGCCCGCTACCTCGCCCGCCAGTCGGCACAGGCGATCTTCACGATCCTGATGATCGTGCTCCTCAACTTCCTCCTCTTCCGCATGATGCCGGGGTCACCGGACCGCGTGAACCCGCGCAACCCGAACGTGACCGCCGAGCAGCGGGAGGCCGCCAAGGCCCGATGGGGCCTCGACCAGCCATTGATTCCCGACCAGCTCGTCGCCTTCGTCGGCTCGACGTTGCAGGGCGACCTGGGCTACTCCATGAAGTTCCAGGGCCAGCCGGTCCTCAAGGTGATCGGCGACCGCTTCATGCCGACGGTCCTGCTCATCGGACTCGCCGAGCTGATCGCAATCGTCCTGGGCCTGGCCCTGGGGGCCTACACCGGCTGGCGGAGAGGCGGGATGGCCGACCGGATCGGCAACGGGCTCAGCCTGATCCTGTACTCGATGCCGTACTTCGTGATCGGCATGCCGCTCATCATCATCTTCGCGGCTGGGCTGGGCTGGTTCCCGACCTCGGGGATGCTGACAGCCGGGGCGTCGTACGCGGGGCCGGGGCAGTTCCTGGCCGACCTGCTGGCGCACCTCGTGCTCCCGCTGGCCACGATCAGCCTGGGCCTGATCGGCGGCTATTCCATCCTCATGCGCTCGTCGATCACCGAGACCCGCGCCGAGGACTACATCGCCACGGCCCGGGCGAAGGGCCTCCCCGACGGCAAGATCCTGCGCTCGCACGCGATCCCCAACGCCCTCCTGCCGGCCGTCACCCTGATTGCCATCAACCTGGGCTACGTGGTGGGCGGCGCGATCACCGCGGAGATCGTGTTCAACTGGCCGGGCCTCGGGACGCTGACCGTGGACGCCCTGAACTCGCGCGACTACCCGGTGCTCCAGGGGATCTTCCTCCTCCTCGGCGTCTCGGTCGTGCTGGCCAACTTCGTGGCCGACATCGTCTATGGCTACCTCGACCCGCGGGTGCGGCAATGAGCGTCGCCCCCGTCGCCCCCGTTGTGCCCGTCGATGTCCGGGGTGTGCGATGGCGCCTCCGGCTCCGCAACGCACACGAGTTCGCCCGACGCTACGCCGGGCGCAGGGACGGCGTCGTGGGGGCCGCCGTCCTCCTCCTGTTCGCGGTGCTCGCGATCGCCCCGCACCTCTTCGTCGGGCCGCTCCAGACGGTCACAACCGCGACGGGGGCCGCCCTCGAGCCCCCGTCGTCGGCGCATCTCCTGGGGACCGACGAGGTTGGGCGCGACATGCTGAACCTGACCGTCCACGGAGCCCGCGTCTCGATGGTGATCGGGCTCCTGGCCACCCTGATCACGATCCTGCTCGGGGCCGTGATCGGGATCGTCTCGGGCTTCCTGGGCGGGCGATCCGACCAGGTCCTGATGCGGCTCACCGACTTCTTCCTCGTCCTGCCGACGTTCGTCCTCGCGATCGTCCTCGCCCCGATCATCCTGGACATCGTCGGGACGGACGCGGAGTTCTTCGGGATCCGGGCCACCCTGTTCGTGATCATCGTGGTCATCGGCCTGACCAGCTGGGCCTCGACGGCGCGGATCATCCGCTCGCAGACGCTCTCGGTGAAGGAGCGGATGTTCGTCGATCGGGCCCGCGTCATCGGTGGGAGCCGGGCGCACATCATGCGGCGCCACATCCTCCCGAACGTCGTCAACCTGATCGTGGCGAACACCGTCCTGACCTTCGCCGGCGCGATCTTCACCGAGACCACGCTCTCCTTCATCGGCCTGGGAGACCCGTTCGCGCCATCGTGGGGGCAGCTCCTCAACGCCGCCCAGGAGTCCGGCGCGCCCGGGTTGGGCGCCTGGTGGTACATCGTCCCGCCGGCCTTCTGCGTCGTCGTCGTCATCCTCGCCTTCACGCTCGTTGGCAACGCCCTCGACGACGTCCTGAACCCGAAGTCGGCGACCCGTTGATGGGCGGCCCGGACGTCTCGATCGACCCGCCCATCGCGCCCCGCACCGGGCGCGGCCGTCGCCAGTGGCCACTGCCGAAGCAGGCGGATCTGGACGCTCCGCTCCTGGTGGTCGAGAACCTGCGGACGTACTTCACGCTCTCGTCCGGGACCGTGAAGGCCGTCGACGGCGTCAGCTTCGAGCTGCACGACGGCGAGGCACTGGGCATCGCCGGCGAGTCGGGCTGCGGTAAGACCACGACCGCGCTCTCGCTCCTCCGGCTGCTGCCCGCGAACGCGAAGGTCGTCGGCGGCTCCGTGAAGCTTTTCGGCATCGAGCTGGCTACGAAGAGCGAGAACGCGCTGCGGCGCTATCGCTGGCGGGAGATCTCCGTAATCTTCCAGGGCGCGATGAACGCCCTGAACCCGGTCCGCCGCGTCGGCGACCAGGTCGCGGAGCCGATCATCGAACGCCTCGGCGTGCCGAAGGCGGAGGCGAACCGGCGGGCACGGGAGCTGCTGGAGCTGGTCGGGATCGCGCGCGACCGGGCGGCCGACTACCCGCACCAGCTCTCGGGCGGGATGCGGCAGCGGGCGATGATCGCGATGGCCCTTGCCTGTGACCCCGCGATCGTGATCGGTGACGAGCCGACCACGGCCCTGGACGTCATGGTGCAGGCGCAGATCCTGGAGCTGCTGGAACGGCTCCGCGCGCAGCTGGGGCTCTCTCTCATCCTCATCACGCACGACCTCTCGGTGATCGCCGAGACGTGCGACCGGGTCATGGTCATGTACGCCGGCCGGGTGGCCGAGGAGGGACCCGTCCGGACCGTCTTCAGCGCGCCGCGCCATCCCTACACCCAGATGCTCCTGGCGGCGATCCCGAACCTCGAGTCCGACCGGCGATTGCTGGGCACGATCCCGGGCTCGCCGCCGGACCTGCGGACCCCGCCGCCCGGCTGCCGCTTCCACCCGCGTTGCCCGATGGCGATGGACGTGTGCCACGAAATCGTCCCGGAGGAGGTTCGCCACGCGGACGGCGTTCGCGTTGCCTGCCATCTCTATCCGCCCGGCGGCGACGGCACGCGCCGGCCGATCCCGATCCTGGAGGTGACAGGCGTGGACGCGCCCGGCTCGACGGCGGCGCCTGCAGTGGAGCGCGCGCCGTGAGCGACGAGCTGGTCCGTCTCGAGGACCTCCAGGTGCACTTCCCGATCCGGGGCGGCTTCGCGGATGCCATCCTGCGGCGCCGGCACGGCGCGGTGCGGGCGGTCGACGGGATCGACCTTGCGATCCGCCGCGGCGAGGTCCTCGGGCTCGTCGGCGAGTCGGGTTCCGGGAAGACCACGACCGGCCGGGTGATCGTCAAGCTGACGCGCCCGACCGGCGGACGCCTCCTGCTGGACGGGCAGGACGTGACCGCCGTCTGGGGCGGCCCGGCGCTCCGCGAGTACCGGCGCCGCGTCCAGCTCATCTTCCAGGACCCGTACGAGACGCTGAACCCGAAGCAGACGATCCACGACTTCGTCGCCGAGCCGCTGGAGGTCCAGCGGTTGGCGCCCAGGGCGAGCGACCGCGAGCGCCGCGTCCTCGAGGCGCTCGAGGCGGCGGGCCTCCGGCCCGCGTCCGACTTCGCGTTTCGCTACCCGCACGAGCTGTCGGG
>JANXWH010000165.1 GCA_025351245.1 Chloroflexota bacterium
CCGGAGGCCGTGCTACACTCTCGCCCGGCGATCGCCCCCTGAGCGCGTGCGATCGGCCTCCCGTGGGGATGTAGCTCAGCTGGAAGAGCACCGCGTTCGCATCGCGGGGGTCAGGGGTTCGAGTCCCCTCATCTCCACCACCTCCCACGCCATCGGCATCCCGGAACCCGTGTCGGGCGGACCCCCTTGGGTGCCAAGACCCGGGCAACGTCGTTCGAAGTCGCCAGACTCCCCCGGTCTTGACGGGCGTCATTGCGTGTGCAATCGTTGCGCTTGCAATGAACACGGCACTCCCTCCCCGCTCGCCTGCCGCACCCGGCCCTTCGACGTCGGCGTCGACGATCCCCGGCTCGATCCGCCTCTGGCAGGCGGTCGCGGCAGCGCACGCCGCGCTCACCCTGGAGCTCGAGGCGGACGGTGGCGCATGCCCGGTGCTCGCCGCCGATGCCTTCGCGGTCCTCCTGTCGCTCGCGGATGAGCCCGGCCACCAGCTCCGCATGCACGAGCTGGCCGAGCGATCCCACCTGACCCCCAGCGGGCTCACCCGGCGCGTCGACCGGCTGGAGGCCGACGGGCTGCTGGCGCGCGTCGGATGCCCGGGTGATCGCCGGGGCGCCTTCGCGCAGCTCACCCCACGCGGCCTCGACGAGCTGCGGCGCGCCCTTCCCCACCATTCCGCGGTCCTGGAGCGCTACGTCGCGCCTCGCCTCGACGATGCCGAGGTCGACGGCCTCATCGCCCTCCTCGGGGACCTGGCCGGGAGCCCGCGCCGGGATGGGGAACCCACGCCGCGATGACCCGAAGCCACCCCGATCCGCTCACACCCGCCACGACCGATCGCGGTCGCTGAACCCGCCACGCCCGAAGAGGAACCGCCGTAATGCCCGCCATCGTCGTCGACGACATCACCGTCCTGCCCCGCATCCCCGAGCCCGACTCGATGGTCGCCCGCCAGCGCGCGGTGCGCAGCATCACGAGCGCCCCGCGCGGCCTGGAAGGCGAGGGATTCCCGGTCCGGCGCGCGTTCGCCGGCGTCGACCTCGGCGACCTCGACCCGTTCGTCCACCTCGACCAGATGGGCGAAGTCGAGTACGCGCCCGGCGAACCGAAGGGGACGCCCTGGCACCCGCACCGCGGCTTCGAGACCGTCACGTACATGATCGACGGGACCTTCGAGCACAGCGACTCGAACGGCGGCGGCGGCGTCATCACGAATGGCGACACGCAGTGGATGACGGCCGGCGCCGGGATCCTCCACATCGAGAAGCCGCCCGAGGCGCTGGTCGTGAGCGGCGGCCTCTTCCACGGCTTCCAGCTCTGGGTGAACCTGCCGCGCGCCCAGAAATGGGCCGCACCGCGCTACCAGGACCTCCGGGCGCGGGAGGTCGCGCTCGTCTCGTCGAGCGACGGCGGCGCGCTGGTGCGGGTGATCGCGGGCGACGTTGCGGGGCATGCCGGCCCCGGCTCCACGTATTCGCCCATGACGCTCATCCACGCCACCCTGAGCCCGGGCGCCCGGCTCTCGATTCCGTGGCGCGCCGACTACAACGCGCTGGCCTACGTCATGGCCGGCTACGGTACGGTCGGCGTCGAGGCGAACCCCGTCCAGACCGGCCAGCTGGCCGTCTTCGGTCCCGGCACCGCGCTCACCGTCGCCGCCGCGCCCGTCCAGGAGGGCCGAAGCCCGAACCTGGACGTCCTGCTGCTGGGCGGACGACCCATCCGCGAGCCCGTCGCCTGGATGGGCCCGTTCGTCATGAACACGCGCGAAGAGGTCATCCAGGCGTTCGAGGACTACCAGGCGGGGCGACTCGGCAGCATCCCGGCGGTCCAGGCGGTCCACAACACGCCGACCTCCGTGGTGGAGTCGGGAGGGACCGGCGAGGGCCGCAGCGCGTAACCCTGGTATACCTGCAGGCGGGCCGCCGTAGAGACGCCTCGGCGCGAACGCTGACGTCCGTGCCGAGGCGTCACGGGACCGTCACCCGAAAGACCCGGTCCAGTTCACGGCTGGCGTCCGACGAGCCGGTCGCGAGGAAGCAGGCGGAGCCGTCGGCCGTCCAGGCGATCGGGGTCCCTCGACCAGCGGCGACCCCTGACACCGTTCGCCACGTTCCGTTGCGTCCGATCTGCACGCTGCCGGACGTGATGGTTGCTGCGGGCTGCAGGACCGCGATCGACCCTGCCGGCCCGTACACGGGCAGGCCGGTCGGCAGCGCCGGGTCGGTCAGGACCCCATCGCCGTCGCGGAGCCGTATCTGACCGTCCTCGCCGACGAGGATGAGCCCGCCGTTCGATGTCCAGCCGAACGGTGAGGACGCCTCCACGCGCGTGGGTGTCGTTGTGGCGAGATCGAAGATGAGCGTGCCTCCGCTCGTACTCGTCGCCGCGACAGACCGTCCGTCCGCGCTGAAGTAGACAGGGAGGCGCGCATCGACGAGATCATCGCCGGAGTCGAATCGCCGCTCCCAACTTGGCACCCCGACGATGACGAGGCGAGCTGGCTCGGATCCCCCGGCGGAAGCCCCCAAGGGCACCCGCGGAGCGGTCGCGAACGCGAGAAGGCTGCCATCGGGCGACCATGCGACCGGCGAGCCACCGAACGGGGCGGGATCGAGAGCGCCGTCGCGCCAGATCACAGCCATGGCGTCAGAGTCCGCCTGCGTCGGGGTCCGAGTCAGGGCGACGGCTCCATGCGAGCCGCCCAGTAGGCCCGAGAATCGCCCCTCGATCGCCAGCCGCGAACCCGTCTGCACATCAACCAGCCAGGCCGCCATGGCGGCACCGTCGGGGTCGGCCGGAGTCGTTTCGAGCGTCACGAGATGGGAGGCGTCGACCCAGGCTGCGGCTTCTGCGGTCAGGCTGGCCCGCTGGGCACCATCCGCAGAGAGCAGGTCCACTCGCCCCTGCCCCGACGAAACGCCGGCGGTAGTGACCGCGAGCGTCGAATGGTCCGGAGACCACTCGAGCCGCGGGACGACGTGGGCGCGATCGACAACCGGTGGCTCTACCTGAGCCGGCGCCGCGTTCTCGGAAGCGGTCGGTGCGGGCGTTGCCGAAATCCGTGTTGTCGGTGTCGGCGCAGGTGAACACGAAATGACGAACGCCGAAGCGGCGAGGATCGCGATGATGCGTCGCCGCTTCGACGAGATGAGCCTCTCTGGGCACGATCCGCGAGCATCCGTCATTCCGGGCTCCATGGTTGCTGCGGACGTGCCGCGGACCGTTGCGGGACGCGGCGAAACCCTATCTCTGCCGGAGATATCGAGGGGAATGCCGTGTGGCACGTTCGGCGTGGCGGCGGCGCCGCCACGCAAGGCGGGTCTCCGCAAGACCCATATCGCTTGGGCGCTAACACAGGAGCGAGACATTCGGATCCATTGCCATTCCCCTGCCTTGTCGTGTCGAGGCATCCTCCGCACGGGGTCGAAATGACAGCGTCGCCGGCGGCGAGAGCATTCGCACCGGCAGACTCACCGGGATTCCGCAGC
>JANXWH010000051.1 GCA_025351245.1 Chloroflexota bacterium
CTCGCCGCGGGGCCGCCGCTCGCCTGACCGCCGGGCAGGGGCCGCGTCGCAAGCGACGCGATCCGGTCCAGGAAGACCGCCGGCCCCGCACCGAACCAGATCCGGTCTCGCAGGCGGCCCGCGGCGTCCACCAGGAAAGCATCGGCCGTGTGGGCCATCGCGTATCCGTTCGCCGAGCCGTTGTCGATCTTCGCGTATTGCACGCCCCACGCGTCCGCCGCGCGACGGATCTCGGCGGCGCTCCCGGTCAGCCCGACGAAGCCGGCGTTGTAGAACGACAGGTACTGCTTCAGCGCCGCGGCGTCGTCGCGGGCCGGGTCGATCGTCACGAAGATCACGCGGACCGGGACCGGGCTCCGCTTCACGGCATCGCGGACGTCAGCCAGCGTCGTCGGGCAGACGTCCGGGCAGTGCGTGTAGCCGAAGAAGAGGAGCGCCGGCGTCCCGCGCACGCTCGCCAGGTCGAACGGCTGCCCGTGCTGGTCGGTCAGCGCGAGTGTTGGCGCGGGGAGGACCGGCACGATCGCGGTCGGCCGCTTCAGCGGGTTGGGCGTGGCGGCGGGCCACGCGATCCCGCCGTTGCCCCCGGGTACTGCGGGCGGTCCGACGAGGGCGCCGCCGAGCAGGCCGACGCCGATCCCACCGGCCGCCGCGAGCGCGAAAACCACGCTCGCGATGGCCGGCAGGCGGTTCGGGGACGCGGGGCGCGACAAGAGCGTCATGGTTCGCCGGGTGGGCGGCTCAGCTCTCGCGAACCTGGGCCATGACGGTGATTGCGCCGGCCTTCTCGAACTTCAAGGTGAGGTCGATCGTGTCGCCGGCCTTGAGGTCCTTCACGAGGCCGATCAGCATGACGTGGTAGCTGCCTGGCTTGAGCTGGAGGCTGCCCCCCGCGGGAATCTCGACCCGCACGACCGGCTGCATGCCCATCATCCTGCCGCCCGAAGCGTCCGGCGAGTCCACCACCACGGTCTCGTGGACCTCGACGGTCGCGGCCGCGGGGCTGGAGGCGCCGATGAGCGCGTCCGCCGCGCTGCCCGCGTTCGTGATCGTGGCGTAGGCGGCCCCGGCGCTGGCCATAGCCGACGAGGAGTGGGCCCACGCGTCCGTGACGGTGATCCCGGCGGCCGGCGCGGCCGGCGACGGCGCCGAGCCGGAGCATCCGGCGAGCAGCGCGAGGCTCGCGGCGCCAACGAGGGCGAGACGGGTCGGGCGCAGGACGTGCATGACGGACTCCGGCTGGCGGCGCGATGGGGCGTCTCGGCGGATCGTACCGGGCCCGGCAGCCGCGCGGACGGGCCGAACGGCTCGCGGCCGCGTCCAATCTGGCGGCCGAACGGCCCGGCGGCCGCGCCACGTCCGGCGGCTGCAACCCGTCCGGCGGCCGCGCCACGTCCGGCGGCTGCAACACGTCCGGCGGCCGCGTCCAATCTCGCGGCCGCGTCCAATCGAGACTGTGTATCACTTGGTTCGAGATCGAGTATCATTCGAGGCGATGCCAGACCTCACCGCGCTCGAGACCGCGTTCGAAACGGCCGGTCACCGGCTGACGAGGCCGCGGCGCGCGCTCGCCGAGTTGATCGAGGCCCGTGACGGGGCGTTCTCGGCTGCCGACCTGGTGGCCGACGCGCAAGGCCGGCGGCTGGGGATCGGCCGCGCGACGATCTTCCGTGCGATCGAGCTCCTCGAGGAGATCGGGGCGCTCGAGCGGATCGACCTGCCGACCGGCGAGCACGCCTACGTGCCCTGCGGTCCGGCCCATCACCACCACGTCGTCTGCCGCCGCTGCAGCCGCTCCGTCGAGATCGGCGATCTGGGCCTCGGCGCGCTCGCCCGCGACATCGCCCGCAAGACGGGCTACCGGATCGACGTGCACCGCCTTGAGCTGTTCGGGCTCTGCCCAGACTGCCAGCTGGCATCGGTGCCTGCCTGATGCGCGCGGGTCCGGCCGGCTTGGTGCACGCGGGTCCGCCCGGCCTGGTGCGCGCGGGTCCGCCCGGCCTGAGCAGCCGGCAAAGCGGCCTGACGGGCCGTGGCGCGCGGCGTCGGCTCGCCCGCGTCACGATCGCCACTCTGGCGGCGATCCTCGTCGCCGGCTGCGGCACCAGCGCGCCCGGCGCGCCGGGCGGGTCCCCCGCTCCGTCGCCGGCGCCGGATGCCGTCGCCGTCGTCGCGACGACGACCGTCTTCGCGGACCTGGTGCGCCAGGCCGGCGGCGTCGCGGTCCGGGTCACGAGCCTCGTCCCGGCCGGCGGTGATCCCCACACCTACGCGCCAACTCCGTCGGACGTCCGGTCGATCGCGGGAGCCGACCTGGTCGTGATGAACGGCCTGGGCGTCGACGACTGGCTGAAGCCGCTCCTGGCCGAGGCGAAACGGCCCGCGAGCGCGCTCATCGAGCTCGGCCCGGACCAGTCCGGCGTGACGTACCTCGCGGGCGACGGAGGCACGGGGTCCGTCAACCCGCATCTCTGGCTCAACGTGGCGTACGCCGAGCTGTACGTGAAGCGGATCGTGGCCGCGCTCCGGGCCGCCGCACCCGCGAAGCAGGCCGTGCTCCAGGCGTCCGGCGACGCGTACCTCGTGCGGCTCGCCGCACTCGACACCGCGATCCGGGCGCAGATCGCCACGATCCCGGCGGCGAACCGGAAGCTGATCTCGTATCACGACGCCTTCCCGTACTTCGCAGCCGCCTACGGGCTCACGGTCGTGGGCACGGTCGTCCCCTCCCCGGGCCAGGATCCGAACGCGGGCCAGGTGGCCGCCCTCATCGACACCATCCGGGCCAACCACGTCAAGGCGATCTTCAGCGAGGCCCAGTTCAACCCCAAGGTGGAGCAGCAGCTGGCAGCCGAGGCTGGGGTGACCGTGGTCAGCAACCTCTACAACGATGCCCTTGGGCTGCCGCCGGTCGACACGTACGAGGGGATGATGCGCTGGGATGCCGACCGGGTCGTGGAGGCCCTCCGGTGAGCAGCCGATGATCCGCCCGAACCCGGCCGGCGCGAACCCGGCCGGCCCGAACCCGGCCGGCGCGAACCCGGCCGGCGCGAACCCGGCCGACCCGCTCGCGCATCCCCAGCCTGCCGACCGCGCCCATCCGGCGGACCGCGAGCTGCCCGCGTACGGCACCGGGCACGAGCTCCAGCACGCCGCCCACCATGCAGCCGTCGTCCTGTCCGAGGTGACCGCCGGGTACGATGATCGGGCGGCGCTGACCGACGTCACCGTCGCCGTAGCGGCCGGGACCCTGCTTGCGGTCTTCGGGCCGAACGGCGGCGGGAAGAGCACCTTCCTCAAGGTCATCGCGGGCCTCCTGAAGCCCTGGAGCGGCCACGTGCACGTCCTCGGCGCCGAGCCCGGTCGCGAGGCGCGGCGGGTCGCCTACGTCCCGCAGGCCGAACAGGTGGACTGGGAGTTCCCTGTCTCCGTGTGGGACGTGGTCGTGATGGGCCGCTACCCGCGGCTCGGCCCATTCCGGCGGCCGGGACCTGCCGACCATCGCGCGGTCGCGGACGCGCTCGAGCTCGTCGGGATGACGTCCCATGCGCAGACGCAGATCGGGCGGCTCTCCGGCGGGCAGCGGCGGCGAGCGTTCCTGGCCCGCGCGCTCGCCGCGGACCCGGACCTCTACCTCCTGGACGAGCCGGTGACGGGCGTGGATCCCACCACCCAGGAGGACCTGATGGCTATCCTGGAGGCGGAGACGCGACGCGGCAAGACCGTGATCGCCACGACCCACGACCTCGCCGCCGCAGCAGATCGCTTCGAGGATGTGCTGGCCATCAATCGAACCGTGATCGCGCACGGGCGCTCGGACCTGGTGCTGGATCGCGACGTCCTCTCGCGCACGTACGGCGGCCACCTGCTCGTCGTCGGCGGGGAATCCCTCCTGGTGGACGACCCCCACCACCACGACGAGCCGCCCGGCCGGGAGAGGCATTTCCACGAGGAGACCCACCGGTGAGCGCGAGAGTGGCGGCATGATCGACGCGCTGCTGGCGCCGCTCCAGTACGAGTTCGGAGCCCGGGCACTCCTGGCGGCCGCGCTCGTGGGGCTCGTCTGCGCCGTGGTCGGGAGCTACATGGTGCTGCGCGGACTCTCGTTCATGGGCGACGCGATCAGCCACGCGGCGTTCCCCGGCGTCGTGATGGCGTACCTCTTCGGCGGCTCGCTCTACCTCGGTGGCGCGATCGCGGCCGTCGCGACGGCGCTCGGGATCGGCTGGATCAGCCGCCGGGCCCGGTTGCGATCCGACACGATCATCGGCGTGCTCTTCGCGGGAATGTTCGGCCTGGGCGTCGCGATCTACAGCGCGATCCCGAACTACGTTGGCGACCTCTTCGGCTTCCTGTTCGGGGACGTGCTGGGGATCGGCCTGGGCGACCTCATCGGCCTCGCAATCCTGGGCGGGATCGTCCTGGTGGTTATCTGGGCGTTCTGGAAGGAGTTCCTGTTCGCCACCTTCGACCCGCTGGGCGCCGGCGCGTCCGGGCTCAATGTCAACGCTCTCGACTACCTCTTCCTGGGCCTCATCGCGCTGACCATCGTGGTCAGCATCCAGGCAGTGGGGATCATCCTGGTGGTCGCGATGCTCACGACGCCGGCGGCCACGGCCCAGCTCCTGACCGCCCGCTTCGGCCGGCTGATGGCGATCGCGATCGCGATCGGGATGGCCTCCGGAATCGCGGGGATCTACGTTTCGTTCTGGCTCAACCTGGCGTCAGGCGCGTCGATCGTGCTCATCCAGACGGCGACCTTCCTCCTGGCGCTGGCGCTCGGACCACGCGGGGGCCTGCTGCGTCGACATCCCGTGGAATCGACTGCCACGCGCTGACGACAGGACGAACGGCAGCGCCTCCGGCGTCGATCGCCCCGCGCCAGGCTCCCGGCGCCCGAGGTCGCTGAAACCATCCGGGCCCGGAGTGCCTCAGACCATGCAGAGGGCGATCCGTCGCGCCTGATGCACCACCGGGAGCGTTCGATGTCCGCAACCCTTTCGATGTCCGTAACCGTGGCAACGGGTCGCGCCACCTCCGCCGGGACCAGCGCATGCGCCTGAGCGCGCGCTCGTGGGTCGTCCTGGGCGCCTTCCTCGGGATCCTGATCGTGTTCACCACCGGCCAGGTGGTGCCCGCGACGTCCGACTACCAGGCCCACATGCGGGTCTGGCTCGCCGGCCGGGCGACCGGGATCACCGCCTACGTGCTGCTGACACTGCTCGTGAGCCTTGGTCTCATCCTCAGCCACCCGACGAACCAGTCCACCTGGAAGCTCTCGAAGCGCCTCTTCCCGTGGCACGAGAACCTCTTCGTGTTCGTCGTCGCCTTCCTCGTCGCCCACATCGTCAGCATCATCCTCGACCCGTACGCCGGCGTCGGCATCGCCGGGTCGTTCGTGCCGGGGCTGTCCGCGTACCGAAGCGCCCCGGTCGCGCTCGGCACGCTGGGCCTCTACGCGGCCCTCGTCTCGGGGATCACGGGCCGCTGGTCCAGCCTCCTGCCCAAGGGCCTGTGGCTCAGGCTCCACCGTTTCGCGCTCGTCGCCTGGATCGTCTCCTGGCTCCACGGCCTGCTCGCGGGGACGGACAGCATCACGCTCGTCCCGCTCTACGTCGGGACGGGCCTGGCCGTCATGCTGGCGGGCGCGTACCGCTACTGGGTCTCGAAGAAGGCCCGACCGACCTTCGCCACCTCCCTGCCGGACGCGCCGCGCCCGCTCCGCCCACGCCCAGGTCCGGACGGCGGCTCGCGCGCGATGCCCGCCCGACCGACCCTCGTTCGCGACACGCCCCCGCGGGCGACTCCCGCCGACCTCGCCAACGCGCTCGCCGGCGCACCACTCATGGAGGACTTGCAATGAACAGCACCATCAAGGTCGTCGCCAGGCGCGCTGCGGTCACGGTCGGCGTGGTGGGCAGCCTTGGGCTGGGCGCCGTGACCATCGAAGCCGCGGCCCAGTGGACCGCCGCGGCCGCGCCGATGCAGGCGCCCGCGGTCAGCGCCGAGAGCCTCGCCTCGCAGCTCGCCACCGAGCAGGCCCGCGGGACCGACCTGCAGTCCAGCCTCCAGGCGGCGACCACCCAGGCCACGCAGGTCCAGGCCGCCCTGGACGCGGCGAATGTCCGCATCGCCACGGACGACGGCACGGCAACGGCGCTGCGGGCGCAGATCGTCGCGGCCGAAAAGAAGCTGGCCGCCCTCAACAAGCAGGCCGCCGCAGCGGCCGTGACCCGGCAGACGGCCGTGACCCGGCCGAGGGCCGTGACCAGCACCGCGCGGCCGACGACGACCCACGCGACGACGGGAGCCTCCGGCGCCCCGGCCTCCAGCGGGGGCGGCGATGACTGAGCCCGCGCGGGCGATCCCGAGCGCCGATGCCCGAGCCCGTGCCGCGCACGCGCCCAGGGCGGCCACTCTCAGGGTCGTGCCGCCCCTGGCGGCGGCACGACCGCTGGCGGCGGCACGACCGGCGGCGACAACCCGCCGCCCGATCCACGTCGTGGTGGCGATTGGGATGACCGCCGGGCTCTACGCCATTTCGCTCTCCGGCGTGACCGCGCTCCAGTCCGCGACGGACGCAAAGCTGGCCGCCGACCACGCGCCGGCCGCGGGCGCCGTGGCGCAGCTCAAGAGCACCCACGACGCGATGGAGGGCAGCCTCGACAGGCTCGCCGGTGCCTACGCGAAGGTCGCGGACGGATACCAGGCGATCACCGACGGGATCGTCGGGCACGAGCTGGCGCTCGCCGCGCTCCGACGGCAGGTGGAGGCCGCTGCCGGGTCGGCGGCGGCGCTCTCCGTCCCCAGCCTCTCGCGCCTTCCGGCCGTCTCCGGAAGCGCGGTCACGGTCCGCAGCCGGCCGGTGGTCAACGCCTGCACCACGGCCTCGGGCAAGCCCTGCTGAGCGCGGCCCGGGCGACCGCGCGTGAGCATCGTCGTGTGACCGCCGGCCCGTTGGACGTGGCGGCGCAGCAACCGGCCCGGTTCGAGCGCCGCGCGATGGGGTCGCCGCTGCGGCTCACGCTGGTCGGGGTGCCCGACGGGCGTGCCGCAAACGCGTGGGCGGCAGTCTCGGCGACCATCGAGGAGATCGAGCAGTCCCTCTCGCGCTTCCGTCCGACGAGCGACCTCGTTCTCCTCAACGCACGCGCCGGCGACCCCGCCTGCGCGACCGTCGATCCGTGGCTCTACGCGGCCCTGGCCGCAGTGGAGCGGGCGTGGCGACGGACGGATGGTGCGTTCGACCCGCGCGTCCTCGGCGACCTCGAGCGGCTGGGCTACGCGGGCGCAGCGGCTGCGAGTGGCGCGGCGCGGCCGGAGCCGGCCTCATCCTCCCGGCTCAGCGTCTTCCCCGACGGGCGATGGCTCCATCGCGACCCGCGCCGGCGCGGCGTGGCCATCGCATCCCCGATCGACCTGGGCGGGATCGGGAAAGGGCTCGCCCTTCGCTGGGCGTTGGCGCGGCTGACCACGGCCCTCCCCGAGCTCGGCGAGCCGGCGGTCGGGGCGCTCCTCGAAGCCGGCGGGGACCTGGTCGCCCGCGGCGCCGCGCCGCAACCAGGCCCTTGGCTGATCGGCGTGGAGGACCCGGCGGGCGGGCCGGAACCGGCCGTCGTCGCGCTCGAGGCGGGGGCCGTCTGCACGTCGTCGATCTCCGTGCATGCCTGGCTGGCGCCCGACGGCCGGCGCGTCCACCACCTCCTGGACCCCCGCACCGGCGAGCCGGGTGGCGACGGGCTGGTCGCCGTCACCGTGGGCGCACCAGACCCGGCATGGGCCGAGGTCTGGTCGAAGGCCCTCTTCCTGGAGGGCCAGCGCGGGATCGGGCCGCGCGCACGGTCCCTTGGCCTGGCCGCATGGTGGATGCGGACCGACGGCACGCTCGAGATGACGCCGGCCGCCCGTGAGCGGACGGTCTGGCTCGCGGCGGACGGCGAGGCGGCGGCCCGCTGAGGCCGGCGGCCGGGAGCGGACGCGCTACGCGGGGAGCGGCGCGGCCCCGACGGACCGCTCGGCGCGATCCCGGATCCCCATGAGCATCTTGCGCTCCATCGGCAGCGATGCGGCCTCGACCAGCGACCACGCGAGCCGGTCGAGCCGGGTGCCGCGGGTTCGACGCCGGCCACGGGCGAGGAGGCGCGTCGCGCCGTCGCCGTCGGGCTCCACCACGAAAGCCCAGGATTCGTCGACCGCCATCGGCACGTCGGGGTCGGCGTGGGCGGGCGCCCCGGTCGCCGGATCGCGGGCGAGCAGCACGAGGGCGTGCCCGGGTTCGATGGCCGCGACGAGGAAGGCGGGCTGGTCGCCCTTTCGGAGCGAAATGACGTCGCCGACGGCCAGCGTCTGGAACTCCGGCACGATCGAGTTGACTGACCGGATGTCGCAGCCAACGAGGTTCTCCAGCCAGTCGTAGCTGTAGAGGCCGCCGCGGCCCTGGCCCAGCTGGAGCAGCCACGGCCAGACTGCCTCCGGCGGCGCTGCGATCGTGATGCCGCGAGTGTGCCTGATCTCCGGCTCGGGAACAAGCTCGTCGCCGGGGAGTGGCCGGAACGTGTCGTTCGGCCGGGCGCCCCACGCCCGCGTGGCGGGCGCGAACCAGCGGGCCCAGGCGATGGGCAGCGCGACGGCGGCGCCCAGAAGCGCGACGGCAGCGCCAAGAAGCGCGACGGGAACGAAGCGGATGCGCACGTGACTACCTCCGCCGGGCAGCGTCACCCGGCACGGGCGCGGCCGAAAGGGCCGTCCCGCCCGCTCCTCGGGGCCGGGCAGCAGGTGCGGGGCTGCAGCGTGCCACGCCCGTTCCCATCGGACTCGCTCGCCGCCCCGTGGCGCCGGGGGCGGCCGGGGGCCGGGGGCGCCCGGTGCGTGTGCACCCGGTGACCACTGCGACCGGCGAGGACGCACGGCACGGTTCCGGCGTGCGCCCGGTGACTGGAACAACCGTTCAGCGGTCACCCGGTGCATCCCATGACCCAGAGTCGCTGCCTGCCGGATCGCGGGCGGTCGTAGTGCCCACCCGGTGCACGCTCGGGCCAGGCGGCCGCAGCCCTGGGGACGGCCGCCCGGCCGGGCAGCGTGGCCTGGGCGCCCTGACCCGGACGTTGC
>JANXWH010000212.1 GCA_025351245.1 Chloroflexota bacterium
CCACCGACGTCGCGGCCCGCCTCGCCGTCGTCGGCGGGATCGCCGCGAATCACGCCTCGGTCGAGATGGGGGTCGTCAGCGGCATCGTCGCCCGCGAGGCCACGGTCCAGCAGGGCCTGGTCCGCGGCGTGCTGGCCCAGAACGCCCGCGTCGAGCAGGCGCTCGTGCGCGTTGTCGTGGCCAACACGGTGCAGACCGGCCCGACGACCGGGATCCTGGTCGCCGTCGCGCGGCGGATCGACGGCGAGGCGAAAATCCTCGTCGACTGGCGCGGGGCGCTCGCCTTCGGCGCCGCGCTCGGGGCGTTCCTCGCGCTGATCCGGGTGGCCCGCCACCGGGCGTGACGGTCGGTCGCCTGTATACTCGAGGCCCGGTCCGCGCGCGATCGCCGATTCGCCCTTTTCGCCGACGCGACCCCAGAGGAGCCCACAGACCGCTCGTGATCGATCCCACGGCGCGCGTCCACCCCTCCGCCGACCTGGAGGCCGGCGTCTCCGTCGGCCCGGGGACCAGCATCTGGCAGCGCGCGCAGATCCGCACCGGGGCCACGATCGGCGCCGAGTGCGTCATCGGCCGCGACGCCTTCATCGATGTCGGCGTGCCGATCGGGAGCCGGGTCAAGATCCAGAACGCGGCCCTCGTCTACCACGGAGTGACGGTGGAGGACGGCGTCTTCATCGGCCCCAACGCCATCCTCACCAACGACCGGTTTCCGCGGGCGATCACCGCAACGGGCGAGCTGGCCCGGGCCGACGACTGGGAGGTCAGCCCCATCGTGCTCCGCACGGGCGCAGCGATCGGCGCCGGGGCGGTCGTCGTGGCCGGCACGACGGTGGGGCGATTCGCGACCGTTGGCGCGGGCGCGGTCGTCACCCGCGACGTGCCGGATCACGCGCTCGTGGTCGGCAACCCGGCTCGGCGCCTGGGCTGGGTCTGCTACTGCGGCCGACGGCTCGTGGGGCCGACCGGCGCCCGGGTCGCGTCCGACCACGCCGGCGCCGCCCGCTGTCCGCGGTGCGACGCCGCATTCGACATCGCCGGCGACGCGTGCGTCACGAGCTGAACGGAGGCATCCGATGATCCCCATCTCGCGGCCGGACATCGGCCCGGCGGAAGAGGAGGCCGTCCTCGAGGTCCTCCGCTCGGGCATGCTTGCCATGGGCAAGAAGACGCTCGCCTTCGAGGAGGCCTGGGCGGCGTACTGCGGCGTGCAGCACGCGATCCTCATGAGCAACGGCACGGTGGCCCTGGAGGCGATCCTCCACGCGCTCGGGATCGGGCCGGGCGACGAGGTGATCACCGTCTCGTTCAGCTTCAACGCGACCGTCAGCGCGATCCTCCGCGTCGGCGCCGCGCCCGTCCTGGTGGATGTTCGCGAAGACGACTTCTGCATGGACCCGGCGCTCGTGGAGGCGGCCATCACGCCCCGCACGAAGGCGATCCTGCCGGTCCACCTGTACGGCCTCATGGCGGACATGGACCCGCTCACCGAGATCGCGGATCGCCACGGCCTGCGGATCGTGGAGGATGCCGCCCAGGCCCACGGCGCGACGTACCACGGGAAGCGCGCCGGCCGATTCGGCCCGGCGATGTTCAGCCTCTACGCCACGAAGAACCTGATGACCGGCGAGGGCGGCTTCGCCACGACCGATGACGGCGAGGTGGCCGATCGGCTCCGCCTCTTCCGCAATCACGGCATGCGGGTCCGCTATCACCACGACGCGCTGGGCACGAACTTCAAGCCCACTGATCTCGCGGCCGCCATCGGCCTCGCCCAGCTCACCCGTCTCGACGAGCGCACGGCGACCCGGCGGGCAAACGCGGCCTACCTGACGGAGCACCTCGCCGGCGACTACCTGACGCCGACCGTTCCTGAGGGCCGGGACCACGTCTGGCACCAGTTCGTCATGCGCTTCCCCGGGGAGCGCCAGCGGGTGATCGACGGGCTGACCGAGCGCGGGATCGGCACCCTCATCTACTACCCGGTGCCGATCCACCGGCAGGCCTACCTGCAGGCCTACGTGCCGGGCGCGGCCGACCTCGACCTCCCGGTCACCAACCGGCTCTCCGACGACGTGCTCGCGATCCCTGTCCACCCGATGCTCTCGGGCGAGGACCTTGCCGCGATCGTCGCCGCGATCCGCGAGATCGCGACCCCGGTCGCGCCCGCGGCCGCGCCGGCGGCCCGCTGATGGCGGCGCCTCTCCGGGTCGGCTTGGCCGGCCTGGGCTCGATGGGTCGAAACCACCTCCGCGTGATCGCCGCCCATCCCGAGTGCCGCCTCGCCGCGATCGCCGATCCCGATCCGGCCGCCCTGGCCGACGCCGTGGCCAGGACCGGCGCGGAGGCCTTCGCCGAACCGGGAGCCATGATCGCGGAGGCGGAGATCGACGCGGTCGTGGTCGCCGCGCCGACGACCGCCCACCTCGCCCTCGCCCTGGCCGCCATCGGCCGCGGCCTCCCCGTGCTCGTGGAGAAGCCCCTCGCCGCGACCCCCGATGAGGCCTTCGAGATCGTGGCCGCGGCCCGCGCCGCCGGCGTGCCGGTCCAGGTCGGCCATGTCGAGCGCTACAACCCCGCGGTCCTGGAGCTGGGACGCCTCCTGCGTGCCGGCATGCTGACCACGATCTACTCGATCGCGAGTCGCCGCGCCGGGCCATTCCCGACCCGGATCCGCGACGTTGGCGTCACGATCGACCTGGCCACCCACGACGTGGACATGCTGAGCTGGATCGCCGGCGAGCGGCCCACCCGGGTCTACGCGGAGCTCGCCCAGCGGATCCACGCCTCGCACGAGGACCTGCTCTTCGGGCTGCTCCACTTCCCGTCCGGAGCAACCGGGATGCTCGACGTGAACTGGCTCACCCCGGCGAAGCGGCGCCAGCTCGTCGTCGTCGGCGAGGAGGGGATGTTCGAGCTCGACTACCTCACCCAGCGGCTCACCTTCACGAAGTCGGACCTCGCCCACCCCCAGCTCATCGCGGGCTTCGCCCCAACCTTCGCCGGCGACCTGGCCGAGATCCCGGTCGTGACCGTCGAGCCGCTCAAGGCGCAGCTCGACGCCTTCGTGCGGGCCGTCCGCTACGGGGAGCGCCCCTACGTGAACGGCGAGGACGGCCTGTGGGCTGTTGTCATGGCCACGAGCCTCCTGCAGTCGGCGGCGCTCGTCCGGCCGATCGACCTCGGCGACCTCCCCACGAGGCTGCAGTCCGCATGAGCATCGTCACCCGTCCGTCCGTCGGCGCCTCGCTCGCCGGCGGCGCGATCGCGCTGCCCCCCAACCCATGCGTCCACCCGCCGGCCCATTTCGTCGCGTCATGGGCCGGCGAGCCGGCGACAGTCGGCACGGTCGCCGTCGTCGGGGCGGGCAAGATGGGCCTGCCCCTGGCGGCCCAGTTCGCGACCCACGGCTGGCGGGTCATCGCGGTCGACGTCAACGAGGCCGTCGTCGCCGCCATCAACGAGGGCCGCTCGCACGTGGCCGAGGAGCCCGGCCTCGGCGAGGTCGTGGCCCGCGTCCACGCGGAAGGTCGTCTGCGCGCCACGCGCGACGCGGCCACGGCCGCCCGCGAGGCCGACGTCGTCGTGCTCATCGTTCCGGTGATGCTCGACGCGGAGCAGCGCCCGGACTACCGCTACATGGACCCGGCGGTCGATTCGATCGCGCCCGGCATCCATGTCGGCAGCAGCGTGATCTTCGAGACCACGCTGCCGATCGGCGACACGCGCCGCCGGTTCACGCCCCGGCTGGCGGCCGCGAGTGGCCTGGAGCCGGACCGCGACTTCTTCGTCGCCTTCTCGCCGGAGCGCCTCTTCTCCGGCGCCGTGATGGCCAACCTCGCCACGTACCCCAAGCTGGTCGGCGGGATCGGCCCGGCCTCCACGGACCGCGCCGCCCGCTTCTACGACAGCGCCCTGGACGCCGAGGTCGTGGCCATGTCCAGCGCCGAAGCGGCCGAGTTCAGCAAGCTCGCCGACACGACATACCGCGACGTGAACATCGCCCTGGCCACCGAGTACGCCCGGGCGGCCGACCTGCACGGGATCGACGTCCAGGAGGTGATCGCGGCGGCGAACAGCCAGCCGTACAGCCACATCCACCAGCCCGGGATCGGCGTCGGGGGGCACTGTATCCCGGTCTACCCGTACCTCCTGCTCGACCGTGCTCCGGGGCTGGAGGTCGTGATGGCCGCCCGCCGCGTGAACGACGGCCAGGTGGCCGCGGCCGTCGCCGCGGTCGGGGAGGTGCTGGGCGGCCTGGCCGGGGCGCCGGTCCTCGTCCTTGGCCTGACCTACCGCGAGGGCGTCAAGGAGCTCGCCTACTCGCGAGCGTTGCCGCTGATCGAGATGCTCGCTGCGGTTGGCGCCGAGGTCTGGGCCCACGATCCGCTCCTGTCCGCCGCCGAGGTGGAGGCGCTCGGCGCCCGGCCGTACCGCTGGGGCGAGGCCGGGCCGTTCCGCGCCGTGATCACCCAGACAGGCGACCCCGCGTTCCGCGGGCTGGACCCGGCCTGGTTCCCGGCGCTCGCGATCGTCTATGACGGCCGCAACAGCCTGCGGGAGCTGGCCCTGCCGGCGGATGTCGCGTACGTCGGCGTCGGCGTGCAGGCGTCGACGCGGCAGCGCGCCTCGGCCTGACGGCCGCCGCTCGACCGGAGGCCCCGACCCCGTGCGGATCGTCAGCGTCGTCGGGACCCGCCCGCAGCTCATCAAGGCCGCGGCGCTCGGGCCGACCTTGCGCGCCCGCCACGACGAGGTCTTCGTCGACACGGGCCAGCACTGGGACGAGGAGATGGCCGGCGTCTTCTTCGCGGAGCTCGGCCTGCCGCGACCGGACCACAGCCTGGGGGTCGGCGGAGGCGGACACGCCGAGCAGACCGGCCGGATGCTCCTGGCCCTCGAGCCGATCCTCCTGGCAGAGCGCCCTGATGCCGTGCTCGTCTACGGGGACACGAACTCCACGCTCGCCGGCGCCCTGGCCGCAGCGAAACTGGGCATCCCCGTCGCCCACGTGGAGGCCGGACTCCGGAGCTTCGACCGGCGCATGCCGGAGGAGCTCAATCGCGTCGTCGCCGACCACCTGGCCACGTGGTGCTTCGCGCCCACACCTGCCGCGGTCGCGAACCTCGCCGCGGAGGGGATCACCCGCGGGGTCCTCCAGGTCGGCGACCTGATGCAGGACCTCGCCGCGCGGGTCACCGCCGAGGTCCGCGATCCGGCCGTCCTGCGGCCGATCGGGGAGCGCCTGGGCCTGGCCCTTCGGCCCGGCGGGTTCATCTTCGCCACCGTCCACCGCGCTGAGAACCGTGACCCCGCGGCGATGGCCGCCTGGACCGACATCCTGGGTGCCGCGGCCCGGCCCGATCGCCCGGTCGTGCTGGCCCTCCACCCGGGCACCGCGGCCGCGCTGGACGACGCCGGGGTGCGCCTTCCGGTAGGCGTCCGCGCGGTGGCGCCACAGGGCTACCGCACGACGCTCGCGCTGCAGCTCCACGCCGCGGCCGTGCTGACCGATTCGGGCGGCGTCCAGCGCGAGGCAGCCTGGCTGGGCACGCCGTGCCTCGTGCTGCGCGACAGCACCGAGTGGGTAGAGGCGGTCGCCGGATCCGGCGGTCGGATGGTCCTCGTCGGGCGCGACCGGGCCCGGGCCGCGGCCGAGTTGGCGCGGGTCGCGCCGCCCGCGACCGCCGAGGACGAGGCGCGAGCCCGTGCCGCATCCCTCCGCCTGGAGCCCGCCGGCGCCGCGGAGGCGATCGCCGCCGCGCTCGCCGACGCGGTACCGGCGCCCGCGGGAGGCAGCGCCTGGTGAGGGTCGTCATGTACGTCCTCAACGACGTCACCCGGGACTCGCGCGTCCTGCGTGAAGCCGGCTCCCTCGCTGGACCAGCCGCCCATGGAGCGCCTGGCGCTCCGGGCACGTTGCCTTCGCGCTGCCCACGACCGCTGGCACCGGGAAACGGAGGGAACGGGACTGGTCCGTCTCCATGCCGACCTCGCGGCCGGTTGATTTGCCGGTGCGTCGCCGGCCACGCCTGGCGCACGAGACAATAGAGTGCCCCGAATCTAGGTCGGTTCGTCCGCGGCGCGGCTGGCCCATCGTAAGTCGCCCAGCCAGCGCAGGCCGCCCGGCGCGAAGCGTGCCCGTTCGGCCCCGACCGCCGCACGCGAAGCGGCGACGTCGATCCCGCCCGGGCACAGGATCAGCGCTGGCGGCGCGTCGACCGCGGGTGTCGCGTCCGCTGTGGCGACTTCGTCAAGGTGTTGCGCCGCGGCGAGCCCTGCGGCCCTTCCTCCGGATGCCGTGGCGGAGCGTGCGGGATGCCGCCGGGCAGATCCGCTGGCATCACCAGCGTCACGAGCCGTGCACGATCCCGGTGGCGGCGGAGCCAGCGCACAGGTGGTGGGAAGGGCTTCCTCCGGAGCGTCAGCCCAGCAGGTCGGCGAGGGGCTTATCCACGTCGAGCGCCAGCCCGACGGTTCTGCCTGCACCGGGTACCTCACCGCCCCGGGTCACGACGATCAGGCCGTCGAGCAGCCAGGCCGGGCAACGGGGCAGCAGGCGATCCAGCGCGGGTCTGTCGAAGGCCACGAGCACCCGGGCGCCGGCTGCGCGGGCCCGGAGTGCCCGGTCGCCGTTCAGCCAGAACGGTTCGAAGCTGGCGCCGAGGGGCCGCACGCGCCCCGTCGCGGCGAGCGCCGCGGCCTGGTCGGCGAGGAACCGGCCGGCGATCGGGTCGTCCGCGCCCGGGTCCAACCGACGACGAGGACATCGAGCGGTTCCCGGCCAGCGTCGATCGAGCCCGGCTTCAGCGAAGCCGGACCGCGCCGGGGATATGCGAGGAGAGTGCCGGCAGGCCGGCGTCGTACAGCGGCGGAAGTGGATCCGGCTGCTGGCCGGCACGTCGCTGCCCAGATCGCTCTTCGTGGACCCGGACGACCTCCGAGGGGTCTCCCGCCGCGACGATTTGACCCTTCTCCAGGAGGATCGCGCGGTTGCAGAACTCCACTGGCCAGGTCATGTCGTGGGTGACGAGAACGATGGCGCGGGCCGATCGCATCAGTTCCTCGACGCGCTGCTGGCTCTTGGACCGGAACGTGGCGTCGCCGGTCCCCAGGACCTCGTCGAGGAGCAGGACATCCGGCTCGACGGCCGTCGCAATGCTGAAGCCGAGGCGCGCGTTCATGCCGGTGCTGTAGGTCTTGATGGGAGCGTCGATGAACTGGCCGATGTCGGCAAAGTCGATGATCCCGGGCAGGCGCCGCAGCATATCGGTGTGCTCCATGCCCATGAATGCGCCGGCCAGGCGGATGTTGTCGCGGCCGCTGAGATCCGTATCGAAGCCGGCCCCGAGGGTCAGCAGGCTGGAGATCCGTCCGAGCACCTCGATCCGGCCCTCGGTGGGCTCGAGGATGCCGGCGAGGACCTGCAGGAGCGTGCTCTTGCCTGCACCGTTGGGACCGATCACTGCGAGCGACTCGCCATGGTCGATTCGGAACGAGACGTCGCGGAGCGCCCAGAAGTGCGCGGGCCCGTTGCGGCGGCGCGCAAGGTTCTTGAAGGTCTCCCGAACGGTGTTCTTGCGGGTCAGGCGCAGGTTGTAGCGGATCCCGAGGGACCGTACGTCGATGGCTGCCGTCACTACAGGACCTTGGCGAACGCGGGCTCGATACGCCGGAACACCAGGACGCCGACGACGAGGATCACCAACGACTCGACGACCACGATTCCCAGCAGGTCCCACGTGGGCGCCTGTCCGTAGTAGATGAGGTTGCGGTAAGACTCGAAGAGACCGGTGAAGGGGTTGAGGTTGAAGAGCCGGGCCAACTCGGGGTTCTTGGCCGTGAGCGACTGGATCTGGTCCGTGCCGTACAGGGCGGGGGATACGTAGAACCACAGCCGGAGCGCGTGGGTCATCAGGAGCCCGACGTCGCGGTAGAAGACCGTCAGCCCGGAGAGCAGGATGCCGATGCCGAGGGTCAGCAGGAACTGCACCGCGGCGACCACGGGGATCAGCAGCACCCAGGGCGTGAGGTGATTCGGGAACAGCAGGACGAGCATCGCGAACAGCGGAATCAGCCCGAAGATGAAGCTGACGATGCCGCCGACACAGGCGGACAACGGGAGGACGATCTTCGGGAAGGCGACCTGCTTGATGATCCGCTCGCGCGAGACCACGCAGATCGTGGCGGCGCCGACCGCGCTGCTGAACCACTTCCAGGGCAGGATGGCGCAGAAGATGAAGAGGGGGTACGCCTCCCGGGTGGAGCGCAGGATGACGGCGACCAGGACGACGTAGACCAGCATCGTCAGGAGGGGATCGAGGACCCACCAGACGTTGCCCAGGAGGGTGTCGGCCCCGTGCTTCTTGAGGTCCGCCCGGACGAGGTAGAGGATGAGCCGCCGGCGCGAAACGACATCCGCGATCGTCTGGCGGATGGTCGTCACCGGCCCGGGACGGTCGGGGCGATAGGCGGGCCGGACGGCCTCGGTAGCGGCGCTCATACGACACACAGGGTAGCATGAGCCCCCGCCCGGACCCGGTCGACAGCCCGGACCCGGTCGACACAGGACCACGGGCCGCTTGACCGGAGGTCGCGCGACCTTCGCCAGCGACGTTGCCTATACTGCCCACATGCCGTCGCCCTCCAGCCGGCGCTGGGTCGTCCTGCGCGAGACCGACTCGATCCGGTGGGGAGGAGACCTTCGGCGCTCCCACATCCTGGCCCGCCTTGCCGAGCGGACCGGCGCGGCATCCATCCGGGGCCGGGCCCGCCCGGCGGTTCGAAGCGCCATTCGTGCAACCGGCGGCCTCCCACTCCCGATCCGTGTGGGGCTCGGGCCACGGGCTACGTTGGCCTCGGCGGAGTTCATGACGCCAGGTGCGGGCGTCCTCGCGCTGCGCCACTTCCGGCCAGGAGTGCTCGACGTCCACGACCACCCGGTGGCGCAGGCGGTCGCGCTCGGCCGCCCCCATCCGGCAGAGCTGCGGTGCGCGTGCGAGGAACGGGTTCGCCGGAACTTCGATGCTTGCCCGATCCTGCTCGTCCCGTCCGCGTCGTTCGGCGACCTCGCGGGAGTGGACCGGGAGCGGGCGGTGGTCATCCCGCAACGGGACCGACACGCGCCACATCGTCCCGGCACCCTTCCCTGGCGTTCCGCGGGTCGGCTTCGTCTCCAGGGCGGCTCCAGGGCGCGGGATCGAGCTGCTGATCGACGCCGCTCGGCAGGTCAGGGACCACGTCCCGGACGTCGCCTGGCCCTCTGGCTGGTCGCCGTCGACTCGTTCGGCGAGGCGTACATCGACGCGGTCAAGGCGAGGTCGAGGGCGACGCCTGGATCGAGATCTCGACCGTGCCCTACGAGGATCTCGGCGCGGCACTGGGCAGCGCGACGGTCCTGGTCGTCCCGCACCCGGCCAGCGACTACCTCCACACCGCGGTCCCCGTGAAGCTCCTCGATTCGATGGCCGCCGGACGGCCGGTCGTGGTGACCCCGCGCCACGAGACCCGGTTGATTGTCGCGCATGCCGACGCCGGTCGGGTTGCGGCCGGCGACGGCGCGGCCCGCCTCGGCGCCAATGGTCGCCGGGCGGCGGAGCGCGACCTCGACTGGCGCATTGTCGGCGAGCGAGTCGCGGACATCGTTCTCGAGCGTGCCGGCGGGGAGCGCTGACCGTCCGTGGCCCGTGTAGTGATGTTCGTACTCAACGATTGCCGCACCGACGCGCGCGTTCTGCGCGAAGCGACCACGCTCGTCGCAGCCGGCCATGGCGTCACCGTCATGGCCCGGACGTCGGATCCGTATGCGGAAGGCGTGGAGCGCGAGACGCGCGATGGCTTCGAGATCGTCCGGGTCCCGGTCGCGTCCGGCGCGCTCCGCTGGCTGCTCCTTCCCCGGCGCCCGGCCTCCCTGCTCCGGGCCCTGGCCGGGTCAGCCGGGCGGGCTGCGGGCCGCCCGCCTCGCGGCTGGCTTGCCCTCGGCGCCGGTGGTGTCGGCCTTGTCGTGGCCGCGCCGTTCGCCGCGCTCGCTGCCCTCGGGCTTGGCACGCTCATGGCGGCCGTGCGGCTCCTGCCCCCCGCGCGCTGGGCATGGCTGGCGGTCGAGTGGCGTCTCCAGTGGCGCTTCGGGGTGACCGCGTGGGCCGCCGGCGCCGCCGCGGCCGCGCCTCCCGGCGATGTCTTCCACGCTCACGACCTGCCGGGGCTACCGGCGGCGATCGTCGCGCGGAACCGGGGCGGTGGCGCAGTGGTCTACGACAGCCACGAGGTCTTCGTGGAGGCGGGTGCGAACGCGGAGCGGCCGCGGGCGGCTCGGGCCGCGATGCGCGCGTTGGAGCGGCGCCTGGCGGACGAGGCCGCCGCGCTTGTCACCGTCAACGACGACGTGGCCCAGGTCCTGCGCCCCGCTCTCGGCATGGAGGGCCGCACGGTGATCGTCCGGAACTGTCCGCCGCGCTGGGAACCGCCCGTCGCCGATCCCGCGCTCCTTCGGTTGAATGCGAGCATCCCCGCCGAGGTGCCGCTCATCCTTTCGCACGGGCTGCTCGTCGCGGACCGCGGTCTCGAACAGATCGCGGCCGCCCTCCGCCGCCGCGAGCTGGCTGGGGTCCACGCGGTCCTGATGGGGCGAGGGCCGCTGGTGCCGCATCTGCGAGCGCTCGCCGCGGACCCGGCCCTGGAGGGGCGGCTCCACGTGCTCGACGCGGTTGCGCCGGAGGAGCTTGCGGCATGGGTCCACGGCGCCGACCTGGTGGTCACGCCGATCCAGCCGTCAACGCTCAACCATCGGCTGTCGACCCCGAACAAGCTCTTCGAGGCGCTGGGTGCCGGCGTCCCGGTGGTTGCGAGCGACTTCCCGCCGATACGGCGCATCGTGATCGACGACCCGGACGGTCCCCTGGGCGCCGTCTGCGACCCGACGGACCCCGCGGCCATCGCCGCCACGATCCGGGCGCTGTTGGACCTCCCGCCCACCGAGATGGCCGACCTCCGTCGCCGCTGCCTTGCCGCGGCCCACGCCCGGTACGCCTGGGAGATCGACGCCGCGCGCCTCGTGGCCCTCTATGAACTGCTTGCTCCGCCGCCCCCGTCCACGGTGCCGGCGTGAGCACGCCCCCGGTCCAGCCGGTCGTGGTCCGCCAACGGTTGTGCATCGTGGTGCCAACGGCAGCAACCCACGATTCGCGGACCCGGCGGATCGCCGTATCGATGGCGGGCCGCGGCCACGAGGTCGTCGTTCTCGCTCGCTCCCCCGGCGATGCAGCGCCCGTTAGTCCTGGGTTCACCGGGGAGGCGATGGACGGCTACCGGATCGTCCGGGCCGGCATCGAGGCGAGCCGGCCATTCTCGACGCCGCGTCGACTCCTGGACCGTGCGCTCGCCACCCGGAGCCAGGGCCGAGCCGCCCGCTTGGTAGACCCCGGAGCGGACCTCTACCACGGCATGGCTTTCATGGGTATCCCCGTGGCGCTGGACCTGGCGCGGCGTTGGGACGTTCCTGCCGTCTACGATGCCCTCGAGCTGTATCCGGATGCCCGTAGCATCTCGCGCCTCCCGGGACTTCTTCGGGCGGCCGTCCGCGTCCGTGAGCGGTCCTGGGCCCGGCGGGCCGATCGGGTCGTCACCGTGAACGACGATCTCGCGGCCGTGCTCGGCCAGCGTTTCGGCGTCGAGCGCCCCGCCGTTGTGATGAACTGCCCACCCCGCTGGCAGCCGAGCCTCACGCGGGCTCGTCGGTTCCACGAGAAGCTCGGCCTGGCGCCAGACGCCCTGGTCGTGCTCTACCACGGCGGCCTGGAGCCGGATCGGGGCATCGAACAGCTGCTCGCCGCGGAAGGGCTCCCGGCCGGGACGCACATCGTGCTCCTCGGGTACGGGCGGCTGCGTGAGACCCTCGCCGCCCGCCTCGCCGCTGACACCGCGCTTGGCGCCCGCGTCCACCTGCTGGACGCAGTTCCGCCCGGTGAGCTCCTGCCCTGGGTCGCCTCCGCGGATGTGGTCGCCGTGCCCATCCAGCCAACCACGCTCAACCATCGCCTTGCCACGCCGAACAAGCTCTTCGAGGGGCTTGCAGCGGGTGTTCCCATCCTCGCCAGTGACTTCCCCGCGATGCGGGCGATCGTCGTAGACGACCCTGACGGCCCCCTGGGTGCGGTCTGCGATCCGACCGACCCGGCCGCGATTGCCGGCGCTCTCCGCGGTCTCCTGACTCCGGACGAGGAGGTGCGGGCGGATCTGAGGACGCGCTGCCTGCGGGCTTCGCACGCCCGCTACGCGTGGGAGGGGCAGGTGCAGGTCCTTCTGGCCACCTATGGCGCGCTGACGAGGCGTCCGTGGTGATCGCGGACGGTCGCTGGGCCCCGCAGCGCAGGGGTGCGCGGCCAAGGCCGCGGCGTACGTCGGTCGAGCGGCCCTCCGGTGCGATGGCGGCATCCGATCCCGCGGACACCGCCGCATCGCGCCCGGCCGGTGCTGCCTCGACCTGGTTCCGCGTGTTCGGGGGAGACCGAGAGGTGGGCGGTCGCTCGGCCTCAGCCGTCACCCCTGCTCCGGAGGTCCGGGACGTCCCGCCCGAGCGGACCGACCCGTGAGTGGCGCTTCGACCCCGCCGCAGGCTCCGTCCAGGGCGCCCCGCCCTCCGGCGGCCCCCCGCCCCGTGGCGATGCTCGTGCACGCCTACTACGAGGAGGATCCGCGCGTCCGGCGTGAGGCGGAGGCGCTCGTGGCCACTGGTCGCCCGGTCGTCGTCTACGCCCTGCGGCGCCCCGGCACCGCGCCCGTCGATCGCCTCGACGGCGTCGACGTCCGGCGGATGGATGTCCAGCGGCACCAGGGTGCGCCGCTGACCCGCTACCTGGCGGAGTACATTGCCTTCCTGGTTCGGGCCTCGCTCTCCCTCGCGCGCGATCATCGCCGCGAGCGCTACGCGGTTGTCCAGGTCCATTCGATCCCCGACTTCCTTGCGGCGGCGGCACTCCCGGTTCGCCTTGCGGGCGTCCCCGTGATCCTGGACCTCCATGAGTCGATGCCGGACTTCTTCCGGTACCGCTTCCCGCGGGCTGGGAGCCCAATCCTCTACCGGGCGCTCGAGCTCCAGGAGTCGGCGTCGCTCGCGATCGCCGATGCCGTCATCACCGTCAACGACGCCCTCGGCGAGCGCCTGCTGCGGCGCGGCGTGCCGCCGGCGAAGCTCACGATCGTCCGCAACGCCCCGGCGCTCGCCCGGTTCGACCCAGCGGCGCACCCGGCACGGCCCTTCATGGCCGATGGGACGCTGCGGCTCGTCTATGCGGGTGCCCTGAGCCCCACGTACGAGCTCGACGTCGCGCTTCGCGCGCTCGTGGCCCTTCGCGTTCGCCGCCCCGGGCTCGCCGTGGCGCTCGACCTCTACGGCCGCGATTTCGACGAGGTTCCGCTCGTCGAGCTCGTCCGCGACCTCGGCCTGGCGGAGGCGGTTCGTTTCCACGGGCGGATCCCGATCGAGGCGGTGCCCGCCGCGCTCGCCGCTGCCGACGTCGGGCTGGCGCCCACCCGTCGCAACCCGTTCACGGACTATTCGCTCTCGACGAAGATCCACGAGTACCTCGCAATGGCCAAGCCCGTCGTCGCCACGCGCCTGCCGATGGTCGAGCGGACCTTCGCGGGTGGGGAGGTCGCCACGTACACGGCCGGCGACCCGGACGACCTGGCGGGCGCGGTGCTTTCCCTCGTGGACGAGCCGGCGGCCCGGGAAGCACGGGTGGCTCGTGGCCTCGTCCGCGTTCGAGAGCTCGCCTGGGAGCGGGAGTCGGTCGCCTACCTGGCGCTCGTCGAGCGCCTCGCCGGGCGCCGCGAGTGGGCCCAGCCGGCCGAGTGACGGGCTCCGAGAGCGTCACACGCTGCGGGTCGTGGCGTCCGGTGCGGTACGATGCCGCCGACCCCAAGCCGCGCGCGGCCGCGCGTCGCGCGCCAAACCTGTGAGCACCAACCACCCATGACATTTCGCGCCCGCCCCACCACGAAGCCGACCACGCGCCGCCGCAGCAGCCACGAGTCCGACGCCCGCCGGAACCTCTACTTCAACCTCGGCTTCGGCCTGATCGTGGCCGTCGCCGTCCTGCTCCTCGTTGGAGCCGGGGCGGCCAGCTGGATCGGCGAGCACCTGGCACCGGTCGCGAAGGTGAACGGCGTCTCGATCACCAAGGACCAGCTCAAGGAGCGGGTCAAGATCGAGACATTCAGGCTCGACGACGCCGAGTCGCGCACCCGCGAGAGCGTCAAAGCGGGCCACATGTCGGCCGCGCAGGGCCAGCAGGTGATCCAGTACATCTCCCAGCAGAAGCAGCAGGTCGCCAGCGTCGCGCTGGAAAACGAGATCGACACGGAGCTCCTCCTGCAGCGCGGTGCGAAGCGCAGCGCGACGGCCGGCGACGCCGCGGTCCAGGCCCAGATCACGAAGGACGCCACCACCGCCGAGAGCCGCCACGTCTTCCAGATCGCGATCGTCCCCGAGGTGAGCGCGGGTGCGTCGGCGGCAACGGACGCGCAGGTGACGGCGGCCCAGAAGAAGGCCGACGGCCTGCTGGTCGACCTTAAGGGCGGCAAAGCGTGGGAGGACGTCGTCAAGGCGTCGGGCGACGCCTCCGCCACTGCCAGCAACGGCGACCTGCTCTTCATCAACAAGGGGAGCACCTCGCCCGACACGGCCTTCGTGGACGCGATCTTCGCGCTCGCCGCGCCCGGCTTCACGGACGTCATCAAGGGCAGCGCCGGGAAATTCCGGATCGGCCGCCTCACCGAGATTGCCCCCGAGCAGGTCGACCCGGGCTACACGAAGCGGATCACCGATGCCGGCATCAATCTGGACGCCTACAAGCGGGTGGACAGCGCCCTCGTGGTCCGCGACCTGATCCAGGCCCAGGTGCTGACCGAGGTCGTGGACTCCGCCTCGCAGCAGCGCGAGGTGTCGGTCATAGTGCTGGAGAACAACAGCGGCCAGACCGTTACCCCCGGCGCCGTCCTCGTCAAGCACATCCTCTATTCGCCGAACCACGATCCGTCCAAGGCGAAGGACGTCAAGGCCGACGACCCGGCCTGGGCGACGGCGAAGCAGGAGGCGGTCGACGCCGTCGCGAAGCTGAAGGCGGGCACCGCCACCTTCGCGGCCCTCGCCGCGTCGAGCGACGATACCGGGTCGGGCACCCAGAACGGGTTCCTGCCGTACTTCTCCAAGGCCGACACGTCCACGTCGCTCGACCCGGCGTTCGCGGCCGCCATCTACGCCCCCGGGCTCACGCCCGGCCAGCTGCTGGAGCCGGTCAAGTCCGCCTTCGGGTGGCACGTGATCGAGTTCGTCTCCGCTGACGTCCCGATCGTGCGGGCCGGCCAGCTCGCCACGGCGGCGGCGAAGCCGGGCGCCGACTTCGCGAAGCTCGTGGGGGAGAACTCCATCGACCCATCCGCCACGAAGGGCGGTTCGCTGGGCTGGATCGCGAAGTACCAGCTGGCCGGCGAACAGGAAGCAACGATCAGCGGCCTCCAGGCTGGCGAGATCAGCCTGCCAGTGGTCGCGAGCGACGGCATCCGCCTCTTCAAGGTGACGAACGTACAGGACCGTAAGCCGGACGCGACGCAGGCCGAGACGCTGAAGGTAAACGCCTTCAACAACTGGTACCAGGGCGTGAAGGCGGACCCGAAGGAGACCACGATCGAGCGGCTGGTCAGCACGTCCACCGGAGCCTGACGGCCCGGCTATGCTGGACGGGCTCCTCGCCGAGGCGCGCCTCCGCTGGGGGCTGGACCCGGCGGACGGGATGGCGGTGATCCCGGCGGAGCGGCTGGTCGGCCTCCCGCTGGAGCCGACGCGTCCGGTCGTGATCGTGCCGTTGGCCGCCCTCCGTGCCCCGCACCCGGCCGGGCCGCCCGCGCCGCTCCCCGGCCGGCACGGCCCTGGCGGGGATGACCCGATCGCGGTCCTCCGGCGGCTCTACCCGGCGGACCATCTCGTCGGGCGCTTCGGGGCGCCGGACGGGACGACGGTCGGCGAGCTGTCCGCGACCGACCTGGCCGGCCCCGTCTACCTGGGGCCGGTGGCGCCGGAGGCAGCATTCGCCTCGCCCTGGGGGATGCCCTGGATCTCCAACCGGCTCCGCGCCACGGACGGCTGCCCGTGGGACCGCGAGCAGACCCACGAGTCGCTCCGCAACCACCTCCTGGAGGAGGCGTACGAGGTTTACGACGCGCTGGCGGACGGGGCCACGCCGGCCCTTGCCGGGGAGCTGGGCGACCTCTGGCTCCAGGTCGTGCTCCACGCGCAGCTCGCCGCGGAGGCGGGCATCTTCGACCTCGCCGACGTCCAGGCCGCGATCGCCAGCAAGATCGTCCGGCGCCATCCTCACGTCTTCGGGGACGCGGAGGCCCGGACCGCGACGGACGTGAACCGGCAGTGGGAGCGGATCAAGCAGGCGGAGCGGGCCGCCGAGGCGTCGGTCGGGGAACGGGCGTCAGCGCCGAAGAGCGCGCTCGAGGGGATCAGCCGGTCCCTCCCCGCGCTCGCGGCCAGCCAGGAGATGCAGGAGCGAGCCGCCCACCTGGGCTACGACTGGCCCAGCATCGTCGGGGTCCTGGCCAAGGTGGACGAGGAGCTCGCGGAGCTCGCCGAGGCGACCTCGGCGGCGGCGCGCGCGGAGGAGGTCGGGGACCTCCTGATGGTGCTCGTGAACCTGGCGCGGCATCATGGCGTGGACGCGGAGGCGGCGCTCCGGGGTGCGAACGGCAAGTTCCGGCTGCGCTTCGGGATCGTGGAACGCCTGGCGGCGGCGCGAGGCGTGGCCCTGCGGGACCTCTCGTTCGCGGAGCTCGACGAGCTCTGGGACCAAGCGAAGGCGGAGCTGGCCGCCGGTGAAGGGCCAGGCAGGCAGGCCGGCGGCGGGGCCGATGCGCAGATAACAGGGCCGGCGACCGCCGGCGAGGAGGCGGGATCATGACGATCGGGAACCGCGCGCCGGTCGTGCGCCCTTCCGGGCGACGGCCCGACGAGCTGCGGGCCGTCAGCTTCACGCTGGGGCTCCAGAAATGGGCGGAGGGCTCGTGCCGGATCCGGGTCGGGGACACGGAGGTGCTCTGCGCGGCCACGATCGAGGATCGCATCCCGCCCCATCTCCGCGGCAAGGGCACCGGCTGGGTCACGGCGGAGTACGCGATGCTGCCCCGCGCGACCACCGAGCGGACCCAGCGTGAATCGACGGCCGGGCGGGTCGGCGGGCGAACCCACGAGATCCAGCGCCTGATCGGGCGGTCGCTGCGCGGGGTGGTGGACCTATCTCGGCTGGGCGAGCGGACGATCACCGTGGACTGCGACGTCCTCCAGGCGGACGGAGGCACGCGCACGGCAAGCATCACCGGCGGGTACGTTGCGCTGGCGGCGGCGCTGATCACGTTCGGGATGGAGCGCCTCCTTGTGGGAAAGGTCGCGGCCGTCAGCGTCGGGACCGTGAATGGCGCGAACCTGCTCGACCTCGACTACGCGGAGGACCACGTCGCGCAGGTTGACTTCAACGTCGTCGGGACCGACGCCGGCCGGTACGTGGAGCTCCAGGGAACCGCCGAGGGTCGCGCCTTCTCCCGGGAGGAGCTGGACGGCCTCCTCGATCTCGCCCACGTCGGGCTCGGACGGCTCTTCGAGGCGCAGGCCGCGGCGCTCGCCACCGTCAAGCGGTAACGCATGACCAACCTGAGCGGCAGTAGTGAGGCCGACCGCCACCTCGACCTCCTGGTTGTCGCGAGCTGGTTCCCCTCCATCGATGACATCGCCTCCGGTCGGTTCGTGGCTGACCAGGTCGACGCCCTGGTCGCGACCGGGCGCGTCCGGCCGGCCGTCGTATCCTTCGAGCCGTTCGGCCTGACCGGCAGCGTTCCGTTCAGGTCGCGTCAGGCCGTGGCGGTCGTTGAGCAGTTGGGCAGGGCGTTTCGGTCCGACGCGTCAGTTGTCTCGCCGCACGGCGTGGGCACGCCGCCGGGGGTCCCGATCGTACGGCTGCCGGTCCCGGCCGCGCCGACCCGGGCTGCCGGCGCGGCCTACGCGAGCGTGCACCGAGCCGCCGCGCTGCTCGCGCTCTGGGAAGGCGGGCCGCGGACCGGCTTCGTCGACCCTGTGCTCATCCACGCCCACACGGGCTATCCGGACGGGGCGGCCGCCGCGCGACTCGCTGAGCGCCTCGGCCGGCCGCTCATCGTGACGGAGCATGCCTCGACCGTGTCCCGACACCTCGCCAGCCCAGCCCAGCGCGAGTGGTACTTGCGGGCGATCGACCGGGCGAGCCGGTTCATCGCCGTGAGCGAGACGCTGGCCGGCGAGCTGCGCCAGGCGCTCCCGGAGCAGGCCGCCAAGATCGTTGTCATCCCGAACGCCGTCCCCGTCGACGATTTTGCACTTGGCCGGCCGGCCGGCCGGGTCCCCGACCAGCTCCTGTTTGTGGGCTACCTCAAGGAGAGCAAGGGGATCGCCACGCTCCTGGAGGCGTTTGCCAGGGTCCGCTCGGCCCGGCCTGCCGCGACGCTCGTACTCGTCGGGCAGGCTCCGACACCAGAGATCCAGGCGCGCTGGGAGACGGCCGTGGACTACCTCGGCGTCGCCGGCGCAGTCCGGTTCGCCGGAGCCGCCGACAGGGCCGGCGTCGCGGCGGCCATGGCGGGCGCGACGCTCTTCGTCCATCCCAGCCCGCGGGAGACATTCGGGGTCGTCGCCGTCGAGGCTCTTGCTTCTGGCCTGCCGGTCGTCGCGACGGATTCGGGCGGTGTCACGGAGATCCTGGGGCCAGAGCCGAGTCGAGTCGGGGCTCTCGTTCGACCGGACGACCCGGAAGCCCTGGCCGGGGCGATCGTGGCGACGCTCGAGCGAATTGGCCGGTTCGATCCGGACCATTTGCGAGCATCGGTGACCAGCCGGTATGGATCGCGATCCGTCGCGGCTCGGCTGCTCGACTTGTACGACGAGGTGCTCGAATCGCCGCCAGATGTGCCTGTCGGACCTCCTCGCGCCCCGGGCTCGATGGAACCGACGTCGGCCCACCGCCCGCGCAGAGCCCGGCCTGGGGCGATCGCAGGATCCCCGGCGGGCGTCCCGGACCGCGTCCTTCTGGCCGGGTTCGATCGTGCCCGTGTGGCGAACGTGCTCGGCGCATTCCCGGTGGGGCTGCGCGAGAGGCTTGCCATCGTCACGACATCCGGGCCCCAGGAGCTTCCCGCCGGCCTGGCCTCGCTGTCGCTCATCGATCTCGACGACCGTACCGTCGCGGATCTGGAGGCCCTGCGTGCGCTGGGTCACGGCGGCGGCAGGCGTGCCCGGATCAGCCGCTTCCTTCGGAATCCCGCAGCCGTGATCCGTCGACGGATCCTCGGTCGGGGTGAGCCCGCGCTCCTGCGGGCCATGACGACGGCAATCGCCGCTCAGGTCGACATCGCATCTCGATCCCGTGCGACCGCCACGTCCGCGGACGGGCCGCTTCTCCTGGTGGGGGTTGATGGCCTCGCCATCCTGGCGGCGTCTCCGGTCTCGGACGCGGACCGGCTTCGGATCGCCCCCGGCGGACCTCGCTGGCTCGCCGACCGCTGGCTGTCCGGCGCCCCGGACGCCCTCGGCGCTGCCGTGACGATGGACGAGTCCGACAGGTTCGGCGAGGCCGACCGCCAGACCGAACTTCCAGCCCCACACGGACCGGAACGCGGAGTTTCCCTGCGAGTGGTGGGATTTGAGCGAGGCTCCTGACGCCGCCTGATCAGGCGGAATGAGGCCACCAGTGTGATCGCCCCGGTCCGAGCTGGAAGTTCGGGCCAGGGAAGCCGTCGCGGGCTGGACTGGTCAACCGGCTTCGCGACGAAGCACCTCGTCGGCGATCCGCTCGCCGACCACCCGCCAGTCGTACTCGCGCTCGGCCGTCACGCGGGCGCGGGCTCCGAGCTCGCGGGCGAGCCGATCGTTGCCCGCGAGACGCTCGAGCGCCTCGGCCAGATCCTCGACGCGGTCTCCGGCGGCGACGAGCCCGACTTCGTGACGTTCCACGATCGCGGCGGTCTCGCGCCTGGGAGTGACGACCAGCGGACGACCCGCGGCCATCGAATCGAAGAGCTTCACCGGGAGTGCGACGTCCATGTATTCGGTCGCGGGATGCGGAATGCAGAGGATGGAGGCCCGGGCCAGCTCGGCGCCGAGTCGGCCGTACGGGGCGGCCCCGATCTCGATCCACGGCTCGCCGGCGACCGCCGAACGCAGCTCGGCGATGTAGCGCTCCGAGGCCTCGCCAGTCCCGACGAGCCACAGCAGCAGCCGGAGCCCCGGGATCTCCGCCCGGACGAGCCGCGCTGCTGCGATGAGCGTCTCGATGCCCCGTCCGGGCGCGCCCCCTGAGACGAACCCGACGGCCGGCGCCGGTGGCCACGGTCCCGGCTGGACTCGATCGACCCGGGTGCCGTTGCCTCCCACGATGAGGCGCGCCGGATCCAGGCCGGCCAGCGCGGCGAACGACGCGGTCGGGGCGACCTGCCAGCGGAAGGCCGCGACGTTCGCGGCCTGCTTGCCGCGGAGCTCGGCCTGGCGTTCGGGGGTGAGCGAGAGGCCGAGTGCTCGCGCCTGGGCCAGTGCTGCATCGTAGACCGCGACGGCCACCGGGTCGGCGATCGCCGTCGCGACCTCGGCGTGATATGGGTTGAGCATCTCCGCGGAGACGAGTCGGGGCCGCCGTCCCCGGTGGGGAAGATAGCGGCGGATTCGCCACAGCCCGCCGTCGACTCCGTGCCGGATGGCGCAGATGCCCCAGGCATCCTCGACCTCGGCGCCCGTTCGCTCGGCGAGCCGGGCGAAGATGTGCTGGCGACGGAGATCCCCGCCCCAGCGTTCGCGGGTCCCTTCACGGAGGACGACCCACCGGTCGGAACGATCGAGGCGGGAAGATACGGGCACGCGGGGCAACCTCGTGGCACATGGGTCCGAAGCGCGCGCCGTCCGCCGTGGGACGTTCCCGACGCGTCCCCCAGTATACTGCCCAACAGTCCCCATTCAGCCGAGGGCAGTCTGTCGATCTGGGACCCATTCGAGCGTAAGGAGCCTGCGCGGCGCCACGCCGCGATCACCGGCGGTGCCGTTCAGCCCCTTCGCCGCCTTCGGAGGCCTGATGGCCGTTGACTGCCGGGCAGCGAGCCCGGCGCCGATCGCTCGTCCGGTCCTGCCGGCCGCCGGCGCGGTCCGGTCGCCCGGCCGCCGCTTCGACCGACCGGCACCGCGGCGCGACGCCGTGACAGCCCGTCACCTCCACGGACAGTTCGGGTCGTTCCGGCCGCCCCGACGCCCGAGAAGCTGGCCGTGAGCCAGCGACGTCCGCAGGCCCGGCCGGACAAGACGGCGAAGGCGGCTGCGTCACGCGCCTCCGCCGCCCCGCCCCGCCTCCTCGTCGCAACCCGCTCGCGCCACAAACTGGCCGAGCTGCGCGACCTGCTCGCTCTCGACTTCGTGGAGCTCGTGGACCTCGATGACGTCGGGATCGCCGACGAGGTCGAGGAGACAGGCGGCACGTTCGCCGTCAACGCCGCCCTCAAGGCGCGCTTCTACGCTCGGCTCTCCGGCCTTCCCACGCTCGCCGACGACTCGGGCCTGGAGGTCGGCGCGCTCGGCGGCGGCCCAGGCGTGCGGACCCGCCGCTACGCGGGCGAGCAGGCCACCGACGCCCAGAACAACGACAAGCTTCTCGCCGCACTCGAAGGTGTGCCACCGGCCGGGCGCCGCGCCCAGTATCGCTGCGTCCTCGCGCTGGCGCTGCCCGCCGCAGCCGGACCGCGGGGCGGACTCCCGGTCCGGCTGACCCGGGGTACCTTCCCCGGCCGGATTGCAGCCGCACCGCGAGGCACCAACGGCTTCGGCTACGACCCGATCTTCGAGCCGGCCGGCGAAACGTCCGGCGGCGCGACCGTGGGGGAGTGGCCGCCGGAGCGGAAGCAGGCCGTGAGCCACCGGGCGCGCGCCGCCCGGCGGATGCGGCCCGCCGTCGTCCGGCTGGTCGCAGGCGACGCCCCCGCGCGACGACCCGCGCCCGAGGGCGGGGCGTGACCGGGCCGGCCATCCGGCCGTGGGTGATCCTCGCGGAGGGCAAGCGGCTGCGCTGGGGCGGCGACCTCCGTCGGCACTACATCTTCAGCGAACTCGCCCGCCGTACCGGGGGCAGGGTCGTCGATGGTTGGCATGCCCGGGAGTTCCGGCCCGCCCTCCTCAGGCCGCGCGGCCATCTCTGGACGCGCCCCGCCCGGGTGGCCTCGTGCGAGCTCCTGGATCCCGCGGCACTCGAGGTCGTGCAGCGGCGGGCCGTACCGGCGGTCCTCGACGTCCACGACGACCCGGTCATCCACCGGGAGGCCCTGGGGCTCCCGGGGTCGACGGCGGAGATGCGCGAACTTCGCGCGCGCCGCGACGCGAGCCTGGCGGCCTTCCGGTGGCTCGTCGCGCCGTCTGGACCGTTTGCCCGCCTTGTCGGCCTGGACCCGGACCGGGTGATCGTCGCGCCCAATGGGAGTGATACGTCCGTCGTCCGCCCGGAGCCCTGGCCAGCCGCGCCGACGGTCGGCCTCATCTCCGGGGCTGCTCCGGCGCGCGGGATCGAGACGCTCATCGACGCGGTCCGTGAGATCCGGGTCGCGACCCCCGGCGTCCGCCTGCTCCTGTGGCTTGCCGCAACGGGAGAGGGCGGCGGGCGGTACCTGGACAACCTCAAGGCGGCACTGGCGGGTGAGGACTGGATCGAGTTCGGGTCCGCGCCCTACCAGCGGATCGGCGTCGAGCTTGGGCGGGCCTCCGTCCTCGTCATCCCGACGCCCCCGCACGCGTACTGGGATTCAGTGGCGCCCATCAAGCTCTTCGACTGCATGGCGGCCGCCCGTCCGATCGTGACCAGTCCCCGATTGGAACCCGCCCGCCTGGTGGAGGCGGCCCGGGCGGGCGTGGTAGCCCGCGGTGACTCCGCCGCCGATCTCGCAGCGGCCATCGACCCCCTCATCCGGGACGAAGCCGTGGCGCGGCGACTCGGGGCGAACGGTCGGGCGTACGTCCGCGCTGAGCACGAGTGGCAGCACATCTCGGCGCGCCTCGCAGACGAGCTCCTCGCTCCGCGACGCTATCACCCGGTGCTGGGGATTCTGCGGCGCTGCTGAGCGACCCGGGCTCGCCGCGGGTCGTCACGACCGTGCGCGACGCTCCGGTGGGCCGCCGGCTGCGCCCGCGACCAGCAGCGCTGCGACCTCGGCAGCGAACTTGAACGCCGGACCTGCCGACAGGTAGTCCGGGTGC
>JANXWH010000218.1 GCA_025351245.1 Chloroflexota bacterium
GCGCGCTGGGCGACGAGCGACTCCTCGAGCTCCTGGAAGCGGATGGGCCCGCCCTCGCGGCGGGCGATCCGGCCGTCTTCGCGTCGGGCGCGATGGCCGAGCTCGTGGAGCGCTGCGCGGTGGCCAAGATCGAGGTCGTGACCGCCGACGAGCGAGAGCAGGGCGGCCGGATCTCGCTGAACCTCGGGCACTCGCTGGCGCACGCGATCGAGACGGTCGCCGGGTTCCGCGGGATCCTGCATGGCGAGGCCGTCGCATACGGGCTTCGGGCGGCGCTCCGGATCGGGGTCGCGGTGGGCGTCACCCCGCCCGAGCGCGCGGCTCGGGTCGAGGGGCTCCTGGACCGGCTGGAGCTCGGCTGCGCGGCGCTCCCCCACTCGGTCGGCGCGGTGCTCGACGCGGTCGCGACGGACAAGAAGCACCACGGCGGGCGGCTCCGTTGGGTGCTCGCGACCGCCGGCGGCTGGACCGTCCGCGCCGACATCCCGGCCGAGGTCGTGGCGGAGGCGGCCCGGAGCGTGTTGGCGGGCGCGCCGGCCGGGGCGGTCGGGGGCGTCGAGCCGGCCGGCATCGCGGCACCGCAGAACGGGGCCGGCGCATGAGCGAGACAGGCGCTGGGAGCGCGACCGGCGCCGGGACGGGCCCGGCCAGGGCGCTTCGCGTGCTCGTGCTGAACGGCCCGAACCTCGACCTGCTGGGAACGCGGGAGCCGACGATCTACGGGCGCGAGACGCTCGACGAGATCAATGCCGGGATCGCCGCGCGGGCCGTGGAGCTGGGCGTGGCGGTCGCCTTCTTCCAGTCGAACCACGAGGGGGCGCTCATCGACCGGCTCCACCGGCGCGATTTCGACGCCGCGATCGTGAATGCAGCCGGGCTCACGCACACGTCTGTGAGCCTGCGGGATGCGCTTCTGGCGGTGGAACGCCCGTTCGTGGAGGTGCATCTCTCGGATCCGGCGACACGCGAGCCGTTCCGGCGGATCAACTTCCTGGAGGACGTGGCGGTCGCCCGCTTCGTGGGCCTTCACGCCCGCGGCTACACCCTGGCGCTCGAGGAGCTGGCGCGGCGCTGGGCCGCGGGGCTGATCCTGGCGCGCGCCGGGGACGTGGAGGCGCCCCATGGGTGATCGGCGGCGCGCCCGGACCGGCGCGGAGCCGCCGGCGGGCGCGGCTCCCATCGGCGACCCGACCGCCGAGGCGCTGGCCCCGCTCCGGGACCGGATCGACGCGATCGACCAGGAGATCGTGGCACTCCTCAATGAGCGCGCCCAGATCGCCCTCGAGATCGGCCGGGTCAAGCAGGTGACGGGCCGACGAACCGTGCGCGACGCCGCCCGCGAGGCGCAGGTCCTGGAGCACGTCACGAGCGCATCTGCGGGGCTCTTCCCGGAACCCGAGCTCGTCGGGCTCTACCGGAAGCTGATCGCGGCGACGCGCCGCGTGCAGCACGCCCAGAAGCGCGACCCTCGGCCGGACGGGGCCGCGGAGTGGCCCGAGGACTGAAGCAGGCGGTGGCCATGGAACGCGAGATCACGCTCACGGACGGCGCCGTGACGCTTCGTGCCTGGCGACCGGACGATGCGCCTGCCGTGCTCGCCGCGTGCCAGGACCCACTCATCGCCCGTTTCATTCCCATCCCGCAGCCCTACACGGAGGCGGACGCGCAGACCTTCGTCGAGATCCGTCGGCGAGACTGGGAGACCGAGGATGAGCGGTCGTTCGCAATCGTCGATGCCACGACCGGCGAGCTTCTCGGCTCGATCGCCCGGCACGGACCCTTCGGCCATCGGGCCACGTTTGGCTACTGGCTGGTATCGCAGGCTCGCGGCCGCGGCGTCGCAACTCGGGCGCTCCGCCTCGTCACCGACTGGACGATCGCGACCACCGAGGTCATCCGTCTCGACCTCTTCACCGAGGTCGAGAACGACGCCTCCGGGCGTGTCGCCACGCGTGTCGGCTTCGTGCGCGAGGGTGTCCGACGTGCGTGGGACCTGGACCGCGAAGGTCGGCCCATCGATGTGATCTTCTACGTGCTCGTCCGGGACCTCGCCGCCGGCGATGAGGTCCGTTCTGCCCTCCACGGCGCCAACAGGTAGCCGACCCACGCGGGGGCCGTCAGAACGTTCGCCAGTAGAGCGCGTAGTGGTAGTCGACGTCGAGGCCGTGCGTGATTCTGACCGAAGTCCAGGGGGTCGTCGTGGGGTCGCGGACTGGCGACGGGAGCAGATTGAGACCGTGGAACCCCAGCCCAACCGGACATCTATTCACAGGCTCCGAGGCGCGCCGCCCGTGACGCTCAGCGCGCTGCCGCTGCCCGCAACTGCTGCACCAGCCGCCCGAGGCCCGCCGTGTCACGCCCATCCTGGCCGAGCGCGTCAATGAGCGCCGAGGCCACGATGACGCCGTCCGCGCCCGCCCTGACGAGCGCCCGGACATGTGCCGGCCGAGAGATCCCGAACCCGACCGCCACGGGCACGGGGCTCGACGCCTTCACGGCGCGGACGTAGCGACCGACCTCCGGTGGGAGGCTGGTCCTCGCGCCGGTGACGCCGACCAGCGAGACCGTGTAGATAAAGCCGCCGGTCCGGACCGCGATCGCGGTCCGGCGATCGGGCGGCGTGGTGGGCGCGACGAGGTAGATGAGCGCGAGGCCGGCATCCCGGCAGGCGGCCTCGAACGGCGCGCCTTCGTCGGGCGTCAGGTCGGCCACGATCACGCCCGATGCGCCCGCGTCGGCGAGCAGCCGCGCGGCGGTCACACCGCCGCCCCCGGCAAGGAGCTGGTTCGCATAGCACATCGGCACGAGCGGGACGCCCGGCCGGGCCGTCGCGATCTCTGCGAGCAGCGCGACCGACCGGTCCAGCGTCGCGCCGGCGCGGAGTGCCACGCCGGACGCTCGCTGGAGCGTGGCGCCGTCGGCGAGCGGGTCCGAGTACGGGAGCCCCACTTCGAGAAGATCGGCCCCCGCGTCGATCGCCGCCGTCGCCGCCGCGAGGCTGCCGGCGGCGTCCGGGTACCCGGCCACGATGTACGGGATGAGCGCAGCACGATTCGCGGCGCCTGCCCGAGCGAAGGCGCCCGCGATGCGGTCCGCGCCCGGCGTGGCGTTGGTGCCCTGCGGGGAGGGCGCGGGGGTTGCGCGGGTCGCACCGGACGTGCCGGCCATCGTCGCGCTCACTGGGCCGTCGCTTCCCGCCGCTCGAGCGCGGCGAGATCCTTGTCACCGCGGCCGGAAAGACCGACGAGGATGACCGCGTCGTGGGGGAGCGGCGCGGACGTGCGCGGACCGCCCGGCCCCCGGGTGCGGCCCAGCAGGATCCGTGGGAGCGCGGCGAGGGCGTGGGCAGGCTCGAGCGCCGGCAGGATCCCTTCCGCGCGCGACAGGTCGCGGATCGCGGCCACGGCGTCATCGTCGGTCGTGGAGACCACCTCCAGGCGCCCGGCCTCGTACAGCGCCGAGAGCTGCGGCCCGACCCCCGGGTAGTCGAGCCCAGCCGAGATCGAGTGCGCCTCGGTCACCTGCCCGTCCCGGTCCTGGAGCATGTAGGACCGGGCGCCATGGAGGATGCCCGGCGTGCCCCCGGCGAGCGCGGCGGCGTGTCGACCCGTCGCGATCCCCTCCCCTTCCGCCTCGGCCGCCACGAGTCGGACGGCCGGTTCGCCGATGAATCGCGAGAAGAGGCCGATCGCGTTGGAGCCGCCGCCCACGCAGGCAGCGACGAGGTCGGGCAGCCGGCCCTCGACAGCCTGCAGCTGCGCCGCCGCCTCGTCGCCGATCACCCGCTGGAGATCCCGGACGAGGGTCGGGTACGGGTGCGGGCCCATCGCGCTTCCCAGGACGTAGTGGGTCGTCGCGACGTTCGTGACCCAGTCGCGCATCGCATCGTTGACCGCGTCCTTCAGCGTCGCCGTGCCGGACGTCACTGGACGGACCTCGGCGCCGAGCGCCTCCATCCGGAGGACGTTGGGTCGCTGGCGGTCGATGTCCACCACGCCCATGAACACGACGCAGGGAAGGCCCAGGAGCGCGCAGGCCGTGGCGGTCGCGACGCCGTGCTGGCCCGCGCCCGTCTCGGCGATCACCCGCGTCTTGCCCAGTCGCCTGGTCAGGAGCGCCTGGCCGAGCGCGTTGTTGATCTTGTGGGCGCCCGTGTGCGCCAGGTCCTCGCGCTTGAGGTAGATCCGGAGACTTGCCGGGAGGTCGGCCGCGGGGTCCAGCTCCCGAGCGCGTCCCAGGACGTCCGCGGCGAGCTGGTCGGCGCGGTAGAGCGGCGTCGGCCGGCCCGCGTACGTCGCCAGGAGCGCCCGCAACTCCGCCCAGAAGACCGGGTCCCCCCGAAGCGCGCCATAGGCTTCCTCCAGCTCGCGGAGCGCGGTGACGAGCGTCTCGGGGACATAGCGCCCGCCGAACGTGCGGTCCACGCCCCAGCGACCCGCCTCGTCGGCGGCGAGTAGGCCCGGGTCCACGGGCTCCGGGCGCGCGGGTGCGTGGGGCCGGTCGAAGCGGGCCGCGCGGGCACGCTTTGCGAAGAGCGCCACCTCGAGCGGGTCCTTCGTGGGCCGCTCCCCGGCGAGGCGGGGCCGTTCCACCCCCGAGGCGACGTCCACCCCGACGGCGGGCACGAGCAGGAGCGCCTCCCCGACGCTCGCAGGGTTGAGCCCGCCCGCGAGGATGACGGGGATCTCGCGGGCGACCGCAGCGGCGACCGCCGCGTCCGCGGGCGTGCCCGTCCCGCCCGGATGAGGGCCGCCGGCCGTGTCGAGGAGGATCCGCGCGGCGCCCGCGGCGAGGTACGCCCGCGCCCGGACGAGGGCATCGGCGCACACGACCTCGCGCGCGGCCGGACGATCGCCGGCGACCGCGAGCGTAGCCGGGCGCGTGGCCGGACGATCGGGCCGGGCCGGGTCCCCGGGCGTGCCGCTGTCCTCGGGAGCGGCTGCGGGCAGGTGCACGACGACCCACGCGGGGCGCGGAGAGGCGGCAATCCGTTCCGGGGGCTCCTCGCCGGCGAACTGGATGGCATCGGGATCGACGTCCCGGACGATCGCGGCAAGCAGTCCCTCGTCTGCGTTGACGGTGATCGCCACCACCAACGGAACACGGCCGGTCGCCGCCGCGGCCCGGGCGCGACGCGCGAGGTCCGCGCCCTCCGCGACGGAGATCTCGCGGGGCGTCCCGGCCACGAAGTTGAGACCGATGGCATCGGCGCCGGCCGCCAGCGCGGCCTGGACGCCGGCCGCGTCCACGACGCCGCAGATCTTCACGAGCGGGGCCCGGGCCGTGGCGCCGGGATCGTCGGGGACGGCGCCCGCGTGGACGAAAGCCGCGGCCGCCGCGCGCGGGTCGGCCGCCCGCATCAGGGCTTCGCCGACGAGGGCCGCGTCGTAGCCCGCGGCGCGCCACCGGCGCAGCGTCCCGGCATCCCGGACGCCGGACTCGGCGATCGCGATCCGATCCGCGGGCACGAGCTCCCGGAGCCGGATGGGGAGGTCCGGATCCACGACCAGAGTCCGGAGGTTGCGGCTGTTGACGCCGATCAGGCGCGCGCCGCTGGCGAGCGCGGCGTCGAGCTCGCGCTCCGCGTGGACCTCGACGTGCGGCTCCAACCCGAGATCGAACGCACGCCGCACGAGGTCCGCCAGGCGACGCGCCGGATGGAGCGCGGCGAGCAGGAGCACGAGGTCGGCGCCGGCCGCCCGCAGGACCGGAAGCTGGCGGGCGTCGACCACGAAGTCCTTCGCGAGGACCGGGACGGCGACCGCGGCGCGCACGGCCCGAAGGTCCGTCACGGACCCGCCGAACCAGTGCGGCTCGCACAGGACGGATATCGCCGCCGCGCCGCCGGCCGCGTACGCGCGGGCCCGGACGACCACGTCAACCGCGGGGGCGATCGCACCGGCGGACGGCGAGGAACGCTTGACCTCGGCAATGAGATGCAGGCCCGGTGCGGCGAGACGCTCGGCGATCGGCCGCGGGGCGGGCGCCGACGCGGCCGCGCGAGCAAGCGCGGCGTACGTCGCATCGCCGAGCTCCGCGGCGACATCGCGAGCGCGCCGCGCGGCGATCTCCGCGAGGATCCCGCCTCGGGCGGCGCGCGGGCGGGGCGTGGCCAGGACCGTGCGCGTCATGCTCGCACCTCCGTCGCCGCCTGGGCGACCCTCGTCGCGTCCGACACCAGCCGCTCCGCGCGCAGCCGCGCCACCAGCCGGGAGGCGGCACCGGAATCGAGGACATCCCTCGCCTGCGCGATTCCCCCAGCCAGGTCCATCGCCCGCCCGGCGGCGATGAGCGCCGCTCCCGCGTTGAGCAGGACCACGTCGCGTCGCGGCCCGCGCTCCGTCCCGGCGAGGACCGCGTCCACGAGCGCGGCGTTCTCGGCGGGCGAGCCGCCGGCGAGCCGCGCGGTCTCGGCCGGCGCCAGCCCCAGCGCCGCCACGTCCACTTCCCGACGCACCACGCCGTTTGGCGTCACGTCGTGGATGACGCCGCTGCCGTCGAGAGGCAGCTCGTCCACGCCGGCTCCGTGGACGACGAGCGATCGCTCCGTGCCCAGGAGGCGCAGCACTTCGGCGAGCTTCGGTGCCGCCGCGGGGTCCCCGACGCCCACGAGCTGACGGCGCGTGCCGGCTGGGTTCGTCAGCGGACCCAGGAGGTTGAAGGCCGTCCGGACGCCGATCTCGCGCCGGGTCGGGCCCGCGTGTCGCATTGCCGGGTGAAAACCGGGCGCGAACAGGAACGCGAACCCGACGCTTCGCAGCGCCGCCGCGGCGGAGTCCGCATCGTGGTCGATCCGCACGCCGAGCGCATCGAGGACGTCCGCGGATCCGGACCGCGACGTGATCGCGCGGTTGCCGTGCTTCGCGACCGGGACGCCAGCCGCCGCGACGATGAACGCTGCGGTCGTGGAGATGTTGAACGTGCCGGATCCGTCGCCGCCCGTCCCAACCACGTCCATCGCCCCTGCGGGCGCCGCGACGGGCACGACGCGCTCGCGCATGGCGCTCGCGAAGCCGGCCAGCTCGTCGACGGTCTCGCCCCGCATCCGGAGCGCCACGAGGAGCGCGGCAAGCTGGGCGGGCGTCGACTCGCCGTCCATCACCGAGCCCATCGCGCGGTACGCCTGGTCGCGGTTGAGGGTGCCCCCCTCGATCACGGTCGACAGGGCCGCGCGGACCGCGTCGCTCACGAGGTCGCCTCCACGGCCGGCGCCGCAGGGAGGCCCTTCGTGGCGAAGGATCCGGAAACGTCGTCGAGGACGCCCGCGTCGCCCTCCCCCGCGAGCCGGAGGAAGTTGGCGAGGAGGTGCGGACCGTCGAGCGTGAGCACGGACTCGGGATGGAACTGGACACCTTCCATCGGCAGCGTCGCGTGCCGGAGGCCCATCACCACGTCGTCGTCGGTGCTCCGAGCCGTCACGAACAGCTCTGCCGGCAGCGTGGCCGCGTCCACGCACAGCGAGTGGTACCGGGCCGCGCGGAACGCCACGGGCATGCCCGTGAGCAGGCCGGCGCCGTCGTGCTCCACCGCGGAGGCCTCGCCGTGCACAAGGGTCGGGGCGCGCACGATCGACGCGCCGAACGCGGCGGCCATCGACTGCATGCCCAGGCAGACGCCCAGGAGCGGGATGCGGCGCTCGGCGGCGAAGCGGACCGCCGAGACGGAGATACCGGCATGGGCCGGATCCGACGGCCCCGGCGAGATCACGATCCCGCGCAGGTCCGCATCGGGATCGTCCGCGAGGGCGGCGAGTCCCGCCGCGTCGATCGCGTCGTTGCGCACGACGCGGACGGCCGCGCCTGCGACCTGGAGCGCCTGGACCAGGTTGTACGTGAAGCTGTCGTAGTTGTCGACGACGAGGATCACCGCGATCCCCCCGTCGTGGCGGCGCCGGCCGCGTTGGCCCCAGCCGGGTCGGGAGGGCCGGCCGGGTCGGGAACGCCCGCCGCTGCGGCCGTTGCCCGTCCCGCGCCGGCCGCGAGCTCCAGCGCGCGGCGGAGCGCAGCCGCCTTGTGCTCGGTCTCCTCGAACTCGCGCTCCGGCACGCTGCCCGCCACGATCCCGGCGCCGGCGTGGAGATGCGCCACCCCGTCCTTGAGCACGGCGCTCCGGATGGCGATCGCTGTGTCCAGGTTGCCGTCGTAGCCCAGGTAGCCGATCGCCCCCCCGTAGAGGCCGCGCCGCTCGCGCTCCGCCGCGGCGATGAGCTGCATCGCGCGGACCTTCGGGGCGCCGGACAGGGTTCCCGCGGGGAAGACGCTGCGCAGCGCGTCGAGCGCGTCGAGTCCCGGGGCCAGCCGGCCCTCGACGTGGCTGACGAGGTGCAGCACATGGCTATAGCGCTCTACCTCCATGTACTTCGAGACGCGGACGGTGCCGGGCCGCGCAACCCGGCCCAGGTCGTTGCGGCCCAGGTCCACGAGCATGACGTGCTCGGCGCGCTCCTTCGGGTCCGCTGCCAGCTCCTCCGCGAGGCGCGCGTCGTCGGCCGGGGTGGCGCCGCGGGGCCGCGTGCCGGCGATCGGGTGCGTGGTCATCCGGTCGCCCTCCACCTGCAGGAGCAGCTCAGGGCTGGCGCCCACCACCTCGAACGAGGGCGTCCGGACGAAGAACAGGTACGGGCTGGGGTTGACGCGGCGGAGCGCGCGGTAGAGGCCGATCCCGTCGACGGGACGCCCGTCGGGACCGGCAGGCAGCGCCCTCGTCTCTCGCCGCGCGAGCACCACCTGGATCGCCTCCCCGGCCGCGATCGCGTCCTTGGCGGCTCGGACCGCGGCCTCGAACGCGTCCCGGCCCAGGCTGGTCAGGGGCTGGTCCGGTGCGGCCGCCGGCGAGACCCCGGCCATCGACCCGGCTCGGCCGAACGCCGCGGCGGCACCCGCGATCTCCGCCGCCGATGGACGGGCCGTCTGCTCGAGCGCCTCGAAGATGGCCCGTTCGGCGATGCGGTAGCGCTCCTCGAGGCGCGGCGCGTCGGTGTGGAGGGAGGCGATCGCGCTCAGCTCGTGGCTCAGGTGGTCGAAGACGAGGACGAGGTCTGTCTCGATGAAGCTGGCAAGCGGGACCCCGACCGGGTCGGCCGACGGCAGCGGGACGGTCGGCTCGAAGACGGAGACCGCGTCGTAGGCGAGGGCGCCCACCGCGCCGCCCGTGAACCGCGGCATCCCGTCCCCGGGCTCGACGGCTCGCCGTGGGACGAACGCACGCAGGGCGTCCAGCGGGTCCGGTGCGGGGAACGCCGTGACGGGAAGGTCGGGCGCGTAGGCGGTCACGCCCACGGGCCGGTCCTGGATCCGGGCCACGCCGTCGCGCACCTCGAGCAGCCGCCGCGGCCCGATGCCAAGGAAGCTGTAGCGGCCCAGCCGCTCGCCGCCCTCGACGGACTCCAGGAGGTAGGCGGGCGTCGTGCCGTCGTCCAGGCGGAGGAACGCGCCGATCGGGGTCTCGAGATCGGCATCGCGGCTTGCCCGGAGACGGATCGTGTCCGCGCTGCCCGCGAGGCGCTTGACCTCGCCGAGACTGAGCGGGTGCTGGGTGGACATCGTCCCGAGGACCTCCGAAGACAACGAAAAAACCGACCTTCGTCCACTCGGGACGAACGGCCGGTTTGACCATCCGCGGTGCCACCCGACTTCGGCACTGCCGCACTCACGTGACCGACGGGACGGCGGGTCCGTCCGATCGGCGCTGCCCGCTATCGCTGGCGCCCTGCGCCGGAGCCTACTGGCGCCGGCCCTGCCCGCGCGTTCGGTCCGGAGGCTCCCGGGTCCATTCGCCGTCGCCGCCACCCCGGTCTTCCACCGGCCGCCGGGTCTCTCTGCCGGCGCACGACGGGTACTCGTCCCGTTCACAGCCCACGTATTCAGTTGCCGAGAGTCTACGGGGCGTCGGCCAAAACGGTCAAGCGCGACGCGCCCGCTGGTGGGACGGCCCTCGCGCGAGCGTTCACGGCCGCACGATCGGCCGGTGTCGCGACCGCGACGGGGTCGAGCTCATACGCGTGCACGACGCCGAACGTCGCCACGGGCCATGGGTAGCGTGTGCCAACATGGCGACGACGGCACAACAGCGCAGGCGGTGGCCGCGGGGAGCCCCGCACCGGGAGGAAGGGCATGTCGTTCCAGGCGGCCAACCAGCCGGCGACCCTGCCGGGCGGCGCTCCGCTCGCCCCCGGCGAGGTCCCGCTCGTGGGCGATACCTTCAGGTTCAGCACGATCGCCTTCTACCTTCACACGGAGCTCGTCCTGACCAACAGACGGCTGTATGCGGTCAGGCCCAACACGATCTTCGGCCTGATCCCGGTCGGCACGGGGCATTCCAACTACCCGGTCGAGAACATCGCGGGGGTGAGTGCCGGCACTCGCTTCGATGTGTTGGGCGTCATCCTGGGTGTGCTCGCTGTCCTCGTCGGCCTGGCTGCGGTGGCAATCCCGGGCGCGGCCCCGCTCGGAGTTCTGCTCCTCATCCTCGCTGTTGCAGCCATCGCCGGCGCCCCGAAGCAGGCGATCGAGGTCATGAACAGCGGTGGGGGCGTCATCCGCTTCCCGGTTTCTGTCTTTGAGCGAGGCCGCACGTTCGAGTTCGCGAACCGTGTGTCCGAGGCGGTCGCCCGAACCTCGCCACGCGCTGCGGCGACCGCGAGCATCGCCCCGATCGCGTCCGATGGCGACCCGGCCAGCGCGCTCCGTCGTCTCGAAGGCCTTCGGGATCAGGGGCTGATCACCGAGCCGGAGTACGCCGCGAAACGGGCCGAGATCCTCGCGCGCCTGTGAGCCGCGGCCTCGGCCGGAGCTGCTGACCGGCGGCAAGTGGATACGGACTGTTGATCCAAGAGGATCGCGCCCGGCCGCCGGCTTCAGAACGATGGCGGCGTCAGGGAAGGGGCAGGTGCCTGACAGACGAGCCGTCGAGGATCACGAGCTCCGATGGCAGCGCGCCTCCGCCGGCGACCACCGCGGCGGTCGTGCCGCGCCAGATGGGGAGGCCGATGACGCCGCGGAACTGGCTCAGCACGCTGCCGGCTGCGGCGTCTCGAAGCTCGATCGACTGAGGCTGCGCCGAGTCGAGATCGGGCAGGTAGAGATACCGGCTGGCATCGGGCGAGCGCATCGCCGGCATCCCGGGCAGCTTCACCGTCGTCAGCGCTCCGTCGGCGGCGAGCGACTGGTCGCCACCGGCGGCCATGTGCAGGTAGGCGAGCGCATGCGGGGCCGGCTCGACGGCGATGACCGATGACGCCACGAGCGTGAGCTTTCCGCTCTTGAGGTCCCACAGGTAGGCGCGAAACGGCGAGCCGAGCAGGCCATACGGGACCTGGGCGTCATCGGCGGGCGTGAGGACGAACCGGTCGGGGTCCGAGGTCGGTGCCACGACGACATAACCATTCGGCAGCGGTTGCATCGTGAGCGCGCCTCCGTCCAATGGGACCAGGCTCAACTGCTCCGCCCCGACGACGAGGTAGCCGCCGCCGGGCAGCACCCGCAGCCCATAGGCTCCCCATCTCTCGTCCGTGCCGGCGGGTCGCGGCACGTCGTGCCGGTTGCCCGCCGCGTCGATCACGAGGAGGCCTCCCGCCCTTGGCAGGGCGACGGACTGGCCGTCCGACGCGACCTGAAAATCAATCACAGCGGTGTCGATCTTTGCATCGGAGCGCCACTCGCCCACCGCGGGATCGGCCGACAGCAGCTCCTGCCGCATGTCGCAACCGATGAAATGGCCGGCGAGCACCACCACCCGGATGCCCCGCCAGCCGACCGCGGAGTAGTTCGTGTAGTTGTCTGACTCGCACTTTGCGGGCCCGAGGGTCGCCGTGGCCTGGACCGAGGGCGTGGCCGAAGGAGACCGAACCGGCGTGGAAACGGGAGCCTGCGACTGCACGGTGCCACTTGACGAAACAGCCGCCGAGCCCGGAGAGAAGCAGCCCGCGAGCAAACCTCCCAGTAACAGCGTCCCGAAACCCAGGAGCGCTCGCCGCGGTGCCACGTTCCCCTCCTCGAGCCATCCGCTCGCCCTTCCGGCGAGCGTGAGATGGGATGATTGTCAGGTCTGACGCCCCTCGCGCCAGGGTCGGAGGTCACTGAGGGGATCTTTCTCGACCAATCCGGACGGACCCGTTCGCATTGTCCCTCGTCGCGAAATCTCGCGACCGGTCGACGCGCCATACCTCCGTGCGTCGCCCGATTCGGCCGGCCGATCACATAGGTGCCGTCAGCGCTCTTGCGTGTAATGCCACACCAGCCACGTGGACAGGATGTGCTTGCAGTACGGACGCCAGCTCGGGCGCGAGCAGGACGCCCGCATCGGGGCCCCAGTGCCCGAGGCGCCGACGGTCACCTCCACGGCACAGGCGTGCCGGCCGCACAGGACGGACCGCACCCGGTCGCCGTACTGCGCCAGGAGGACCACGCGACCCGCGACCGAGCAGGCAAGCGCGTCGCGCACGGCGGCTTGGTCAGCATAGGCCGCCAGCACGGCCACGATCTCCGGGTCCAGGGCGACACCGTCGCGCTGGCGGATGCGTCCGACCGCGGGGAACTCGGCTCGCTCGCCCCACCCCGTGAGCACGATTGGTCGCTGCCCGCCGGCGGAGGTGCCGGCGAACCACGAGCAGGTGCGCGCATAGTCACGGGCGGCCGGGGCCGACGGGAGGGGCTCGCCGACCGCATGTTCGGCCGGGTCCAGGCGGTACCGTCGGCGACCGCCGAACCGACGGTCCGGGTCCAGGAGGACGTCGCGGGAGGCATTGATGCGGGCCATGCGCGCCGTCGCAGCGGTCACGTCGGAGACGTCTGGATGCGCCTCCTTGGCTGCCTGTCGGTAAGCGGCCCGGATCTGCGCTCGATCGGCCGACGTGGCGAGACCCAGCTCCAGGTAGACGTCGAAGGCGGGCAGGCGGACCATGGGCAGGGTGATTGTCGGGGAAGTGAGGGCACACGGCGTGGTGCCGGAGCACCGCGAGGATGTCAGATCGGGCAGCGTCGCATGTCAGGCCGGGCAGCGCCGCCACCCCGGCGTCGATCGTGCGGCGACCCGCAGACGTGCCCGGGATCTGGCGGAGAGGGTGGGATTCGAACCCACGGGGCCGCGAGGCCCTGCGGTTTTCAAGACCGCTCCGATAGACCGCTCCGGCACCTCTCCGTGCTCATGAGACTGGCCATCTGACGCCGGACTAGACCATCCGGCGCCACCTGTTTGGCGTCAGAAGTGGCGTCAGACTGGCTTCCCTAGGACGCTGGCTCGACGGAATGGGTCACGTTCCCCACTATAGCCCCACCCTCGACTTGGGAAGTCCCGGCGTCGTTCGAATCCCGTCTCCCGCTCCACCTTCCCCTCGAGAGCGCTGGTGTGTCGTCGCTGCATCGACGGTCAGCGCCTCCCGGCCCCGGAAGATCTCGCGCTTCACGTACCGGCGAAACCGGTCGGCGAAGCGCCGCTGGCGCTGGTGCGCCATGTAGGGCGGCAGGAGCGCGAAGGTGGAGGCCCTCGCGGCGTCCCAGCCGTAGGTGACGAGCGAGGTGAGGTCCAACAGCAAGCCGCCGGCGAGGCTGCCGCCCTGGACCCAGGACGAGCTGAAGCGGTTCTCGTCGTTCCCTCGTGGAGGAGCTAACTACGCTCCGAGGCCCTCCGCGTCGGCGTACGCCCAGACGTCGAGGGCGTCGAGGTCGATCACGTCGATCCCGTTCGTCGCGAGGGCCCCCGCGATCTGTGCCCGATGCTCAGTCGCGTGGTGGATCGCCTGGCCGAGGATCGTCGAGCGCGCCCGGAGGACCTTTCCGCGGTAGGGGTACTCGGCCGGCCCGTCCGGCACGGCGGCTTGAGCGCGGATCCGAGCGTCGTACGCGGCGCAGCGGGCGGCGAGCTCGGCGAGCTCGGCGACCGTCGTCGGTGGCACCGTCCGCTCCGGGCGCGGCGCTCCCTCGAGGCGCGCCGCGTAGCTCCCGGCCGCCATCACGATGTGCTCGAGGATCATCGCGACCGTCCACTCGTTGCGGGGCGCCGCGAGCGCGAGTGCGTCGTCCGGCAGCTCGGCGAGCCGGGCGAAGAGCGCGGCGGTCGCCCATGCCATGTGGCGGAGCAGCCGGTCGAGGGTCGGGTCGGCGGTCGAGTCGCTCATCACCGGGTCGGGGCCTCCATCACTCCGCGATCCGCCGTCCTCGTCGCCCGGCTCCCTCATCGGGTAGTAAGAACAGTCCTCCACGAAGAGAGCGACGACAGGGTACAGGTCGGATCGGTTCAGGGCCAGGACATCGGCGCGGACGGTGCTCCCGACCGCCATCTGTCGGCCGTGGCTGTGGACGGCGCGGGAAGATCCCCTTGGCGGAGGGCCGGCAGGATCTCCGCGCCCAGATACTCCAGGCCGTCGACCCGGGCGAGCCCGGGAACGTCCAGGCGCTCGGCGGTCCGGGCCACACGGCTCAGCGTCTCGAACTGCTCGATCGGATCCTCGATGTCGATGAGGTCGAGGATCCAGCCCTGGGGCACGCCGCGGGGTCGCGCCGGCGTCCCTGCGGCGTCAGGCGGTCCTCGTCCCGACCGTGTCGAACGCCATCGCCCGCTGGAGCGCGGCCGCCCGCAGGTCACCCGGGATCTCGACCGGACCGCCGAGCGCCTGCGCGTTGATGGCCGCCTGAGCCGCCTCCTCGACGACCCCGCCGATGAGGATGGCCAGCTCCGCCGTCCGGTGGAACACGAGCACGCCGTGGTTGGCCAGCAGCACGGCAGGGACACCCGGTCGGACACCTTGCCGGATGTTGGCGACCGCCTGATCGGAACCCCGCGGACCGTACTGGGCAACCGGGACGCCGTCGGCCAGCCCGAACATCGCGAGCGCCTCGATCCAGCAGGCGATTGGACGGTTTGCGACGGCAAACGCGGTCGCGTACGGCGAATGCGTGTGGAGCACGCAGCCGACATCGGGACGGTCCTGGTACATCGCCCTGTGCATCGCCACCACGGCGCCCTGGATTGGCGGCAGCTGACCCTCCAGCAGCGTCCCGTCGAGGCCGACGCGGACGATGCCGTCCGGCCCGAGCCCCCGGAGGGACGGGGCGGCCGTGTAGTACATCTCCTCCGCGCCAGGGACCCGCAGGCTGACGTTGCCGTGCCCGTTCGCCGAGATGGCCCCGCCCGCGACCACTCTGGCCGCGGCGTCCACCACCTGGTCGACGAGGTTCTTGTCCACCTTCATGCCTCCGTTCGTCTTGAGCCGGACTGCTGGGGCCGCCGTGGACCGAGCCGGTCAACTCACCCGGTCCCCGGCGGGGGTATCAGCGGCCGAGAACAGCCTCGCCTCGGACGTCGGCCTCCTGCGTTCAAGGACCAGGGATCGCCCAGGAAGCGATGCAGCTACATCATCATCGGACTGAGGAGCTGGAAGTAGTTGTCGTCGGGATCGGAGAATGTGGCGATCCATGCGTCGGGCGCCTGACCCGGCTGGTAGGGCTCCCGGACGACCGTTGCACCGGCAGTCTTGAGCCGCTCGAAGTCGCCCTTCACGTCGGAACTCTCGATATTCCAGATCAACCTTCCCGGCTGCGTGTTGCGGCCCTTGACCTGGTCATGCGGCCCGACGGTGACAAAGCCGGTGCCGATCTGCCATCCGCTGTACCCGCCTTCGTTCCAGCCGGGCGCACCGAAGAGCTTCGTGTAGTAGTCGTTCAGGCGCTGCGGATCCGCGGATCCGATCAAGATGCTGTTCAGGTTCACGCCGCCTCCTGTTGATCCCCCCGGCTGGCTGGGACGCCGACCTGGTGCGAGGACGGGGAGTATGAGCGTGGGCGTACTTCCTGTCCCGGACGAGGTCAGCCGGACTTGCAGCGTGCAGCGGCACCCCGGCTGGAGCACGGGTTGCGTCGCGCCTGCCGGCGAACGCAGCCGTCGATCGTGACGTCGCCGGTGTCGGCTGCCGGTGTCACCTATCCTTGCGCCCATGACGACATCCGTGCTCGTTCTCGGTGCCGGCTTCGGTGGCCTCGAGCTCTCGTCCCGCCTCGCGCAGGAGCTGGGCGCCCAGGTGGACGTGACCCTGATCGATCGCGGGGACGCCTTCGTGTTCGGCTTCGCGAAGCTCGACATCATGTTCGGCAAGCGGACGCCGGAGGCCGTTCGCCTCCCTTACCACGACCTCGCGACACCCAACGTCCGATTCCGACAGGCGACGATCACCGCGATCGACCCGGAGGCCCGGCGAGTCGTGACCGATGTCGGCACCTACGAGGCCGACGTCCTGGTAGTGGCCCTGGGAGCCGACTACGACCTGGCGGCCACGCCAGGTTTGGCCGAGGTCGGCCACGAGTTCTACTCGGTGCCGGGCGCCGAGGCCGTGCGCGACGTGCTCCCCTCCTTCCGGGCGGGCACGGCGATCGTGGGCGTGTGCGGCGCGCCGTTCAAGTGCCCGCCGGCGCCCAGCGAGGCCGCGATCCTGCTGGACGAGTACCTCCGCGGGCGCGGTGTCCGCGACGCCACCCGGATCCAGGTCGTGATCCCGTTCAGCACGCCGGTCCACCCGTCGCCCGCCACCTCGGAGGCCATCCTGGCGCGGTTCGCCCAGCGAGGAATCGAGTTCGTGCCCGGCCGCAAGGTCACCGCCCTGGACCCGGCCACGCGTGAGGCCGTCCTCGACGATGGCGGCCGCCTTCCATTCGACCTGTTCCTGGGCGTCCCGGTGCACTGCGTGCCGGCCGTCGTCGAAGCGTCCGGCCTGGCGACGGGCGGCTGGATCCCCGTGGATCCCGCGACCCTGGCCACCCGCTTTCCGGGCGTCTACGCAGTGGGCGACGTCACGAGCGTGGGCACGCCCAAGGCCGGGGTGTTCGCCGAGGGAGCAGCGCGCGTCGTGGCCGACCAGCTGATCGCGCGGATCCGTGGAGAGGGCGTGCCTCCCGGCTACGACGGCACGGGTTCGTGCTGGATCGAGTTCGGCGGCCACCAGGTCGCGCGCGTCGACGTGGACTTCTTCTCCACCCCGGGCCACCCGACGGGGACGTTCACGCCGCCGTCGGAGCGGACGGCCCAGGAGAAAGTGGAATTCGGGACCAGCCGGCACGCCCGCTGGTTCGGCCTCGCCACCGGCTGAGGCGGTCCCCCACCCACCAGGCCGCCGCCGCGCCGGAGCGTTGCCTCCCGACCCTGGCCGCCGCGCGTCAATGATCGGCAGCCCGGCCGCTCCGTGGAGCTCATGATCGTCCTGAGCGGCTGGCTACTTCTCCGCGCCGCCCGAGCGCAGTTGCGCGCCGTGCGCCGGGTGGCGGGAGCCGGGGGGCGCGCGATCCCTCGACCTGTTCGTGGCCCGCCGGGTCGGATTCGTGGCCCGCTGGGTCGGATCAGTGCGGCTTCGCCTCCGTTCCCGGGTCCGCGATAGTCACCCAGGCGAGGCGAAGCGTCGCAGGATCGGCGACCGAGCCGCCGTCCGGGACGAGCGCGACGACGACCAGGCGGATCCCTGCGGGCACGCCGACGACGCTCAGCGTCCCGTGGGCATCCCCGGTCCGGCTCTTTGGCCAGGGCAGGAAGGCGGCCGTTGGATCGGCGGCGCTGGCCGACAACGTCGACAGCGTCCGCACGAGGATCGACGGAGGCGCCGCCGGTGGCTCCGCGGGCCGGTCGGGCGAGGTCGAGACCGGCTCCGGCACGAGGCCGACCGCCACTTCGCCGGCGGCGTCGGCCTGCATGAACGAGACAGTGGCCCCACCCGGCGCAGGTGTGACAGGAGGGCCCGCGACCGGCGCGGACGCCGTGGTGGACCCGGGCGAGACGAGACTGGCGTCGCGCAGGTCGGGGACGTAGAGCTGGGTGAGCATCTCGCCGCCAACCGCCGACGGGTTGAACAGGACAACCGCCGGCACGCTCCGCCCGATCGCGGCCGGGTCACCGGAGAGCCGGAGCACCACGACGGCGGCCCCATCCGGCCGAGGGAGGTGGAGCGCGACCTGCCCGCCCGCCGGGAGGTCCGCCGCCAACGGTGCTCCCGTCAACCGGACCGCGTCGCGATCGGCCGCGAGCGGAAGGCTCCACGCCTCGAAGAGCGTCGGGGTGCCGTCCTGCGCGGCTGCCGGGATCGTGTTGCGCCCGACATTGCGAATGGTCGCCACGAGCCCGCCTGCCTGCGACTGGGGGACCGGGGTCACCGCGAATGCCACCGTTGTTGTTCCGCCCGTTGTTGTTCCGCCCGCCGTTGTTCCGCCCGCCGTTGCTCCGCCCGCCTGCGCGACCGGGGGCGTCACTTCGAGGCCCACAGAGATCGTCGCCTCTGTTGGCGCCGCGACGCGCAGCGCAATGGGTGGGATCGGCGGGGCGTCCGTGACCGGCAGCGGCAGTCCATCGGAATCGCGCGCCCCGATCTCCAGCCGCCAGGAGCCGGGCACCATCGGCGTCGCCACGGACAGGCGGACGCTGTGCCCGGCGCGCGTGATCCCGTCCACGGGCGTCCACGTCGAGGCCGGCAACCCGGCCGGGGCCGTGGGACCGCCCTCGGCAAGGGCAACGGGCGTCCACCGGACGGCGAACCGGATCGCCGCCGGCAGGCCGAGCGTCCGGCTGGTCCACGGGACCTCGACGACGATCGACGAGCTGGCCGCCACGGCCACTCCGGGGGCTGGCGTCGCGACCCGCGGCGAGCCGAAGTGGAGGCCTCGCTCGCCCAGCGTGATGACGATCCCGTCGATCGCGTTCGCGAGGACGGCGACCTTGTCGGCCCAGTTCACATCCGAGGCATAGAAGCGGTTCACGCCGCGGAGCGTCGGGAAGCCGCGCCACCAGCGCCCGTCCGGTGACAGGTATGCGGCGCGGATCTGGTTCGACACCGCCGCGATGCCGGCGGCGAACGTGGGAAAGCGCGTGGCATACCGGCCCGGGTCGCGATCATAGGCGCCATACCCAAACAGGTTGTGCTTCGCCTGGGCGATCGTGGAGGTGCCCCACCTCGACTCGAGGAGCGCGTGCGCGACGAGGTAGCGGGCGTTGATCCCGGTGTCGCGCTCCGCCTGCATGAACGCGGCGCCAAGGCGAGGCAGCGGCGTCGTCGACAGCAGGAGCTCATCGATCATCCACGCGGCATATCCGGACTGCGAAAGCAGGTCCGTGTCGTGGGTGAATCGCCCGTTCGGGCGGTATTCCACGACGCGGCGGGGCTCCGCCTTCCGGACTTGCGCCGGGTTCGGCGAGCCCGCTTCGGCGGGGACCGCGAGGGCAGCGGCGAGGAGCAGGCCGGTGAGGCCGGCCGCGACGAGCCGGCGGGGTCGATCGTGCATGAGTTCCGGAGTACGAGGATGGATACGAGGACGTGCCGGCCCGCGGGGGGACGGCGGACGGTGATGAACCAAGGATGGGACGCACCACGCTCGCGCTCCACGGCCCGCAGGTCCGGGGCGCCCCGGCACGATGGTCCCGGCGGATGACGGCATTCGAGCCATGGGTGCCCGATGGGGCAAGCGCGATGGGGCAAGCGTGGAAGCCCGACTGATCGCCCGCGAATCCCTCGTTGCGGCGGCTCGCCG
>JANXWH010000227.1 GCA_025351245.1 Chloroflexota bacterium
CAGCAGCGACGTGGTGGACACGGCCCTCGCGCTCCAGCTGCGCGCCGTTGGACAGCGCCTGCTTGACGATGCCGACGAGCTGGTGCTCGCCTGCGTCGCCCGGGCCCGCCACGAGGCAACCACGGTGATGATGGGCCGGACCCACTCGGTCCACGCCGAGCCAACCACGTTTGGCCTCAAGTGCGCGGGCTGGGCGTTTGAAGTGGCCCGCGGCCGCCAGCGTCTCGCCGCGGCGACGGCAGAGATCGCGACGGGCAAGATCAGCGGCCCGGTGGGCACGTACAGCCACCTTGGGCCGGACATCGAGGCGGAGGTCCTCGCGGACTTGGGTCTGCGGGTGGACCCGGTGAGCACCCAGATCGTGCAGCGGGACCGGCACGCGGCGTTCCTGGCGGCCATCGCCATCCTGGGCGGGACGCTGGAGCGGATGGCCACCGAGGTGCGCAACCTCCAGCACACCGAGATCGGGGAGCTGATGGAGCCGTTCCGGGCCGGTCAGAAGGGCAGCTCCGCGATGCCCCACAAGCGCAACCCGATCCTGTGCGAGCGGATCGCCGGGCTGGCCCGGCTCCTGCGCGGCTACGCGGGCGCGGCGCTGGAGAACCAGCCGCTCTGGCACGAGCGCGACATCAGCCACAGCAGCGCCGAGCGCGTGCTCCTCCCGGACGCCACGATCCTCCTCGACTACATGCTGGCGAAGATGACGGCCCTCGTCGAGGGCCTGGTCGTCCGGCCGGAGCGGATGCGCGAGAACATCGAGCGCGGGCTGGGCCTCCACGCGTCGTCGCGCGTCCTCGTCGCGCTGGTCGAGGACGGCGGCCTGTCGCGGGAGGAGGCGTACGCGATCGTCCAGCGCAGCGCGCTCCGCGCCGCCGACGAGCGACGCCCGCTCCACGACCTGCTCGCCACCGACGCGAGCGTCGCGCAGTGCCTGACCCTTGCGCGCCTGGATGCCTGCTTCGACGATGCGGGGTTCCTGGCCCACGTGCCGACCGTCATCGCGCGCCTTGACGCCATCGACGCCGGGATCGTGCGTTGACGTTGGCGGGAGCGTTCATCCGTTCCGGCAAGGTCCGTGACCTGTACGCGGTGGACGCGGACCGGCTTCTCCTCGTCGCCTCGGATCGGCTCTCCGCCTTCGACGTCGTCCTGCCGACGCCGGTCCCGGACAAGGGGAAGGTGTTGACCGGGCTGTCGCGGTTCTGGTTCGCCGAGACGGCCGGGATCGTGCCCAACCATCTCATCGCGACGGATCCGGCGGTACTCCCACCTTCGTGGACCGGTCGCTCCGACGAGCTGCGCGGCCGGATGCTGCTCTGCCGGCGCGTGGAGATCCTGCCGGTCGAGTGCGTCGTCCGGGGCTACCTCGCCGGGGGCGGCTGGAAGGACTACGTGGCGACCGGCACAGTCTCCGGCATCAGGCTCGCGGCCGGGCTGCGCGAGGGGGACCGGCTCCCTGCTCCCATCTTCACGCCGTCCACGAAGGCGGAGGCTGGCCACGACGAGCCGATCTCCTTCGACACGCTGGTCGACCTTCTCGTCGCGCCCGGGCGCGAGGCAGGCGCGCTCGCGGAGGAGGTTCGCGACGTTGCGCTCCGTCTCTACACCCACGGCGCCGCTGCCTGCGCGCGGGCGGGCATCCTCCTCGCCGACACGAAGTTCGAACTCGGCATTGCGGGCGATGGGACGCTCGTCCTCGCTGACGAGGTCCTGACCCCGGACTCGTCGCGCCTCTGGGAGGCGGCCGCGCACGCGCCCGGCGGCCCCCAACGCTCGTACGACAAGCAGTACGTCCGCGACTGGCTGGAGCGCCAGGCGTGGGACAAGACCGACCCGGGCCCGGCACTCCCCGACGACGTCGTCGCCGGGACCCGAGCGCGCTACGTCGAGGCCTTCGAGCGGATCACCGGGGCGAGCTTCGCCCGCTACCTCCAGGAGGACGTCATCGCGCGATGAACGCCGAGATCGTCGCCACCCAGTTCCGCTTCGCGGTCAACGTCCTCCCCAAGGAAGGGATCCTCGACCCGCAGGGCCGGGCCGTGGAGCAGAGCCTCCCGCACCTCGGGCTCGCCGGGATCGGGCAGGTGCGGGTGGGCCGTCGCGTGGAGCTTGCCGTCGACGCGCCCGACGCCGCGGCGGCTCGCGGCCTGGTCGACCATCTCGCCCGCGAGCTCCTCTGCAACCCGATGATCGAGCAGTACGCGATCGAGGCGCTGGGCGCGATCTCGGCCGCGCGCGGGGAAGTTGGCGGGTGAGCATCCGGGTCGGCGTTGTCGTCTTTCCGGGCTCGAACTGCGACGCGGACACGGCCTGGGCCCTGTCCCGGGCCGGCGCCGAGCCCGTGGAGCTCTGGCACGAGCATGCTGACCTCGGCGGCGTCGCCGCGGTCGTCCTGCCGGGTGGCTTCGCATACGGCGACTACCTCCGGGCCGGCGTCATCGCCCGCTTCAGCCCCGTGATGCGGGCCGTGGCCGGTTACGCGGCCGACGGCGGCATCGTGCTCGGGATCTGCAACGGCTTCCAGGTCCTCGCGGAGGCCGGGCTCCTCCCGGGGGCGCTCCTCCGCAATCGCTCGCTCCGCTTCGTGTGCCGGGACGTGGCGATCAGGGCGGAGCGCGTCGACACGTTCTTCACGCACCGCGTCGCGGAACGCGGTGTGCTCCGGATGCCGGTGGCCCACGGCGAGGGTTGCTACTACGCCGATGAGGCGACGCTCGACGCGCTGGAGCGCGACGGCCGGGTCCTCTTCCGCTACGTCGACGACGACGGGAACCCGGCCCGCGTCGAGGACCGCGAAAACCCGAATGGGTCGCTCCGGGCGATCGCCGGCGTCATGAACGCTGCCGGCAACGTGGCCGGCCTCATGCCGCACCCGGAACGCGCCGCCGATGCCCTGCTCGGCTCGGACGACGGGATGCTGGTGCTCCGCTCGCTCGTGGAGTCGGCGGCCGCGCGGGTCACGACCATGGCCGCCGGGACGGGGCGATGAGCGCAGGCGTCGCCCCGGCCGTCGCGGGGGTGCCGCTCCACCGTGCGCTCGGGCTGACCGACGAGGAGCTCGCCGCGATCGCGGGGAAGCTGGGCCGCGGCCCCAACGACCTGGAGCTCGCGATGTTCAGCGTGATGTGGAGCGAGCACTGCTCGTACAAGAGCAGCCGGCCGCTCCTCCGGACGCTGCCGACCGGCGACGACGACGTGGTCGCCGGCCCGGGCGAGAACGCCGGCGTGATGCGGATCGGCGACGGCTGGGCGGTCGCCTTCAAGATCGAATCGCACAACCATCCCTCCGCGGTCGAGCCGTACCAGGGCGCGGCGACCGGCGTGGGCGGCATCCTGCGCGACATCTTCGCGATGGGCGCCCGACCGATCGCCGTCCTCGACGCGCTCCGCTTCGGCGACCCGGCGGATCCCCGGACGCGCCACCTCGTCAAGGGCGTCGTGCGTGGCGTCGGCGGCTACGGCAACTGCGTGGGCGTCCCCACGGTCGGCGGCGAGCTGGTCTTCGACCCGTCATACCAGGGCAACCCGCTCGTCAACGTGATGGCGATCGGGCTGGTCCGCGAGGACGCGATCATGCGCGCCGCGGCGCCGGGGCCCGGGAACCTCGTGATCCTGTACGGCTCGGCGACCGGGCGCGACGGGATCGGCGGCGCGTCGGTCCTCGCCTCGGCGACATTTGGAGACCAGGACCCCTCGAAACGGCCGGCCGTGCAGGTGGGCGACCCGTTCGCGGAGAAGCTCCTGATCGAGGCGACCCTGGAGATCCTCGCCGCCGGCCTCGCGGAGGGCCTGTCGGACCTTGGCGCGGCCGGCATCACGTGCGGCGTCTCGGAGACCGCGGACCGGGCCGGGACGGGGATTCGCGTGGACCTCGACGCGATCCCGCGCCGGGAGCCGGGCATGGCGCCGGTCGAGGTGCTGACCAGCGAATCGCAGGAGCGGATGGTCGTCATCGCGCGGCCCGAACGCCTCCCGGAGATCGCTGCGATCTGCGCCCGATGGGGGATCCCGTGCGCCGTGATCGGCCGCGTGACCGACGACGGCGACATCGCGGTGATCGAGGGCGGCCTGGATACCGAAGGACAGCCGAACCCGGGCGCCCGGGAGCTGGCGCGGATGCCGGCGCGGGCGCTCGCCTCGGAGGCGATCGAGTTCGACCGGCCGGCGGCGCCGCCCCCGCGCCGCCGGAGGGCGCCCGCGCCGGGAATCCCGGAGACGGCCGGCGATGGCCTCCCGGAGCGCGGCATGGACCCGGGCGCCGTCCTGCTCGGGTTGCTCGGCAGCCCGAACCTCGCCTCGCGGGCGTGGGTGGCGGAGCAGTACGACCGGCACGTCCAGACGAACACGGTCGGCGGGGCGGGCCACGGGGCGGCAGTCCTCCGCCTCAAGGGCACGCGGCGCGCGCTCGTGGCGACAACCGACGGCAACGAGGCCGTCAGCGCGATCGATCCGTACCTTGGCGCCGCGCTCTCCGTGGCCGAGGCCGCCCGGAACGTCTCCATCACGGGCGCCCGGCCGCTGGGCGTCACGAACTGCCTGAACTTCGGCGACCCGACCCGACCGGAGGCGTTCTGGCAGCTCCGGGAGGCCGTCCGCGGACTTGGCGATGCGTGCCGGGCGCTGGGGCTCCCCGTGACGGGCGGGAACGTCTCGCTCTACAACGAGGCGCCCGGATCGGCGATCGCGCCGACGCCCGAGATCGGCATCGTCGGGCTCCTGGACGACGTGACCTTGCTCGTCGGGCCGGCGTTCACCGCGGACGGGGACGTGGTCCTGCTCGCCGGCGCGACGGAGCCGGGACTCGGTGGGAGCGCGTACGCGGCGCTTGCCGGCCTGGCCGCCGAGGACGACCTGCCGGGCCTCGATCTGGGCGCCGAGGCCGCCGCCCAGGCGTTCATTCGCGATGCGATCGCGGCGCGCTCCGTGACGGCGGCCCAGGACGTCAGCGGCGGCGGCCTCGCGGTTGTGCTTGCGGAGATGGCGATCTGGGGTGGCCGGGGTGGCCGCTTCCGGGTCGCCGTCGCAAGCTCGCCGGCCGTCGCGCTCTTCGGTGAGAGCCCGTCGCGTATCGTGCTGACGGTCCGGCCGGCGGACGTGCCCGCCGTTCGTGCCCTCGCCTCCCGGCGCGGCGTCCCACTCGCGGAGCTCGGGATCGTTGGCGGGCCGCAGCTGCTCGTCGAGCTGGTTGGGGAGGGCGCAACGGGCGCGGCCGAGGGTCGCGGAGTTGGCGTTGCCGACGCGCTCGAGGTCACGCTGAGCGACCTGCGCCACGCCTGGGAACAGGGGCTCCCTCGCGCGCTCGGCGAGGAGGCCTGACCGATGTGCGGCGTTTTCGGCGTTGTCGCGCCCGGCCAGGAGGCCGCCAGGATCGCTGCGCTCGGCATCTTCGCGCTCCAGCACCGCGGCCAGGAGTCCGCGGGGGTCGCGGTGTCCGACGGCGAGCAGCTGATGCTCTACAAGGACCTCGGGCTGGTCGCGCAGGTCCTCGACGACCGGCGCCTGCCGAGCCTTCGCGGCGAGCTCGCGATCGCCCATTGCCGCTACTCGACCACCGGGTCGACGGTCTGGGAGAACGCCCAGCCGACGCTCCGCCTGGGGCCCCGGCGAGCGCTCGCGATCGGGCACAACGGGAATCTCGTCAACACGCGCGAGCTGCTTGCGAAGCTGGCCGGGGGACGCGCGCGCCTCCCCGCCAGCACCGACACGGAGCTGCTCACTGCGCTCATCGCGGACGAGCCGGCCACGGACACGGTGGACGCGCTCCGCCGCGTCCTGCCGACGACGCGCGGCGCGTACAGCCTGGTCGTCCTCGACGAGCGCCGCGTCCTGGGCGTCCGCGATCCGCACGGGTTCCGGCCGCTCGTCCTCGGCCGGCTCGCGCCCCAGGAGCCGCGCACCGTCGGTCTGTGGGACGACCCGGACAGCGCGGCGGGCTGGGTGCTGAGCTCGGAGACGGCGGGCCTCGATGTCGTCGGCGCCGAGTACGTTCGCGACGTCGAGCCCGGTGAGATCGTCATCCTCGAGGCCGGCAAGGCGCCCGCCTCGGTTCGGTTCGCACCAGCCACCCCGGCGCTCTGCGTCTTCGAGCTGATCTACTTCGCCCGCCCCGACTCGTACATGGAGGGCGTCAACCTGTACGAGGCGCGCCGACAGATGGGGATCCAGCTGGCCGGTGAGCAGCCGATCCCGGCCGACCTCGTGATGCCGGTCCCGGACACGGGCGCCCCCGCCGCGGCGGGCTACGCGGAGGCGTCCGGCATCCCGTACCGCGAGGGGATGATCCGCAACCGGTACGCCGGCCGCACGTTCATCCAGCCCTCCCAGGCGATGCGCCAGCGAGGCGTCACCGTGAAGCTCTCGCCGCTCCGCGAGATCGTCCGTGGCCGGCGCCTGGTCGTGGTGGACGATTCGATCGTCCGCGGGACCACGACGCGCTCGATCGTCGAGCTGCTCCGCCGGGCCGGCGCGGCGGAGATCCATGTCCGGATCAGCGCGCCACCCATCTACCACCCCTGCTTCTACGGGATCGACACGCAAGTCGAGACTGAGCTGATCGCCTCGACCCACTCCGTCGAGGAGATCCGGGCGTTCATCGGGGCCGACTCGCTGGGCTACCTTTCGCTCCGCGGCGTCCTCGCCGCGCTCGACCTGCCGTACGACCGGTTCTGCTTTGCCTGCTTCGATGGCAGGTACCCGGAGCCGGTGCCGTACGACGCCGCGAGCCGCAAGTTCGCGCTGGAGGAGGGTGTCGGGGCCCGTGGCTGAGGGGACGAGCGGCGACGCTCCGCGGGATCGAACGGCCGGCGGCAGGACCCGGGTTGATGCCGGAACCCCGGCCGGCGCCGGGCCCGCGCCCTCTGGCGCGCGGGAGCACGCCGCCCGCCACGCGTACCGCGCCGCGGGCGTGGACGTGGACGCCGGCGAGCGCGCGGTCGCTCTCATGCGGGAGGCGGTTGCCTCGACCCGCCGGCCCGAGGTCGTGGGTGGCCTCGGCGGCTTCGCGGGCGCGATTGAGATCCCCGCCGGCTACCGGCGTCCGCTCCTCGTGGCGTCAACGGACGGGGTCGGGACGAAGACCGCCCTGGCGCGGGCGGCTGATCGGCTGGGCGGCCTCGGGATCGACCTCGTGGCGATGTGCGCCGACGACGTGGTCTGCACCGGCGCCGAGCCGCTCTTCCTGCTCGACTACGTGGCGGTTGGCCGGCTGGTGCCGGAGGTGGTCGCCGCGGTCGTGGCCGGAGTCGCGTCCGGCTGCCGCACGGCGGGCTGCGCGCTCCTCGGCGGTGAGACGGCCGAGCACCCGGGAACGATGGCGCCCGCCGACCTGGACCTCGCGGCGACGTGCGTCGGTGTCGTTGAGCGCGACGACGTCATCGACGGGTCGGCGGTCCGCGCCGGTGACGTGCTCGTCGGGCTCGCCGCGTCCGGGCTCCACAGCAACGGTTTCTCGCTCGTGCGACGGCTCGTGGCGGAGGCTGGGCTGCACCTCGACGCGCCGTACGCGGGCATCCTGGCGGCCCACGCGGCCGGCGTCGTGTCCGAGCCCGAGCATGCGGGTGCGTGCCTCGGCGACGTCCTCCTTACCCCGACCCGGATCTATGCGCGCACGGTGCTCGCGATGCGGGCCTCCGTCCGGGCCGCCGGCGCGGACGTCCACGGGATCGCCCACGTCACCGGCGGGGGACTGCCGGGGGCCGTTCCCCGGATCGTGCCAGACGGGCTCGCGGCGCGGATCCACCCGGCGGCGTGGCCGATGCCGTCGGTGATGCGACTGCTCGGGACGCTCGGCGGCATCGACGACGCCGAGCTCCGCGCGACGTTCAACGGGGGCCTCGGGATGGTCGTTGCTGTGCCGGCCGGCGCGGTGGACGCGGCGCTTGCCGCGGCGGCGGAGGCCGGAATCGCGGCGTTCATCGCCGGGGAGATCGTCCCGGCCACGGACCTTGGCGGAGCGCGCTACGTGGAGGTGGAGCGGTGAGCAACAGGATCGCGGTCGGCGTCTCCGGGAGCGGGAGCAACCTTCGGGCCCTCCAGGCGCGGATCGCGCGCGACGCCCTCCCGGCCCGGATCGCGCTCGTCTTCGCCGATCGCGCGTGCCCGGCTCTCGACTGGGCGACGGAAGCGGGCATCGACATTGCGCTCCTCGAGGATCTCGGCGCCCGAAGCCTTGACCTTCGCGCGCTCGCGGACTGGAACCTGACCGAGATGCTGAAGGCGATGGAGGTCGGCGCGGTCGTCCTGGCGGGCTTCATGCGCCTCGTCGGCCCGATCCTTCTGGATGCCTTCCCGGGCCGCGTCCTCAACGTGCATCCTTCGCTCCTGCCGAGCTTCCCGGGGGCGCACGCGGTCCGCGACGCGCTGGCTGCCGGCGCCGCGGTGACCGGCGTGACGGTGCATCTCGTCGACGCGTCGCTCGACGGGGGCCCCATCGTCCTTGCCGAGGCGGTCGACGTCCGGCCCGGCGATGACGAGGCCGCGCTCCTGGAGCGGCTGCACGCGGTCGAATACCGGCTCCTGCCGCGCGCGGTTGCGCTCCTGCTCGGCGGCGCGCTTGCGGTGGACGGGCGGCGGGTCACGATCGATCCGGCACGCGCCCAGGCGGCCGTCCCGCAGCCGCGCCGTGCGCTCCTCTCCGTCTCGGACAAGAGGGGACTCGCGGACCTCGGCGCGGGGCTCGTCGCGCGGGGATTCGAGCTGGTCAGCACCGGCGGGACCGCGCGGGCGCTCCGCGAGGCCGGCCTGGCGGTCACGGACGTCGCCGCGGTCACCGGCTTCCCGGAGATGCTCGACGGGCGGGTGAAAACCCTCCATCCGCGGATCCATGCGGGGATCCTCGCCGATCGCCGGAATCCCGACCACCGCGCCCAGCTGGCGGCCGCGGCGATCGAGCCCTTCGAGCTCGTCGTCGTGAACCTCTACCCGTTCGGCATCGCCGCCGACCGAGCGGTCCGCGGCGAGCTGGACCTCGACGGCCTGGTCCAGGAGATCGACATCGGCGGCCCGTCGATGGTCCGGGCGGCGGCCAAGAACGCGGGGAACGTGGCGATCGTGACGTCACCGGCGCGCTACCCCGCGATCCTCGACGCGCTGGACGAGCACGGCGGCATTCCTGCCGGCCTCCGGGCTGCGCTCGCCGTGGAGGCGTTCCGCCACACGGCGGCGTACGACGCGCGCATCGCGGACGTCCTGCCCTGCGAGCTCGATCGGGCGGGGGTCGCGCTGCCCGACGAGCCCGGCCTCCCTCGGAGTCTCGACCCGTTCCCGGCAACGCTGGTGATCGGCCTCGAGAAGGTGGAGACGCTCCGCTATGGCGAGAATCCGCACCAGCCCGCGGCGCGGTACCGGCGACCCGGTGGGACCGACGCAGACGGGCCGTTCGCCGCGGGCGAGGCACCCCTCCAGGGCAAGCCGCTCAGCTACAACAACATCCTCGACGCGTCGGCGGCGTCGGCGCTCGGTCGCGTGCTCCGCGGTTCCGCCTGCGTGATCGTCAAGCACACGAACCCGTGCGGCGCGGCGGAGCGGGGGAGCCTCGCCGCGGCCTGGGACGACGCGCTCGCCGCAGATCCGGTGAGCGCGTTCGGCGGTGTCGTCGCGCTGACCCGGGAGGTGGACGGGGAGGTTGCCGAGCGACTGGCCGGCATCTTCCTGGAGATCGTCGTCGCGCCCGGGTTCAACGCCGATGCGCGAGCCGTCCTGGCCCGGCGGCCCAACCTGCGCCTCGTGGTCGACCGGCGGCTTGGGGCGGCGGGGGATCCCGCGTGGCCGGACCGGCGCGGCGCGTTCCGGACCGCCGGCGGAGCGGTCCTCGTGACGGCGCCGGACACGATCCCCGACGATCCTGCCGGGTGGGGCTGTGTCACCCGCCGCGCACCCACCCACGGCGAGCAGGCGGACCTGGACCTTGCCTGGCGCCTGGTCCGGGGCGTCACGAGCAACGCCATCGTCCTGGTCCGGGACGGGATCCTGGTCGGCCTCGGCTCGGGCCAGACAAGCCGGGTGGATGCGGCCCGCCAGGCCGTTCAGAAGGCGCGGGCGATCCTCGGGCCGGAGCGGCTCGCCGGCGCCGCCTGTGCCTCGGACGCGTTCTTCCCGTTCCCGGACGCAGTCGAGGCGTGCCTCGCGGCGGGCGTCGCGGCGTTCGTCCAGCCGGGCGGCTCGGTACGGGATGCGGAGGTCACTGCCGTCGCGGACGCTGCGGGCGCGACGATGCTCGTGACGGGGACTCGGCACTTCCGGCACTGAGACCTGGCGAGGGTCGTCGCCGCGGCGCCGACTCTCCCCGCGGCGCCGACCTCGTCGGCCCTGCTACGATCGGCCGGCCATGCCCGACCGACTCGACCGTTTCTACATCACGACCGCCATCGCCTACGCGAACAACAAGCCCGGCCTGCACACGCTCTATGAGGTGATCGGGGCCGACGCGCTGGCGCGCTGGTACCGGATGTGCGGGGTCCCGATCCGCTTCCTGACCGGAACGGACGAGCACAGCGTCAACATCGCGATGCGGGCCGCCGAGGAAAGTCGCTCGCCGCGTGACTTCGTGGACGAGCAGGTCGCGCGCTTCCGTGCCGCGGAGGACGCCCTGCTCATCAGTCCGGACCGGTTCATCCGGACCACGGACCCGGACCACGTCCGCGCGGCCCAGGAAATGGTCCGCCGCGCCCACGCGAACGGCGACATCTACCTTGGCATGTACGAGGGCTGGTATTGCCCGAACGAGGGGTTCCGGAACGCCACCGACGTCCTGGAGACGGCCTCGGGCACGATC
>JANXWH010000228.1 GCA_025351245.1 Chloroflexota bacterium
CGCTCGGGTCCGCCGCGCGCGGCGGCGACCGTGGTCCGAGCGGCGCGCCGGATCATCCGCGCGCCGGCCGGCGGGGCCGGGACCGGCGGCGGCCGGCGCCGGCGACGTCTCCACTGGCAGCGTCCCCGCGATGGGGCGCAGGGGCCGCGCCTTGGGAGGCGTCGTCTGGCCGTCCGCGCCCGTGAGCGTGTCCGCAAGCGACAGCTTCCCGTACTTGAAGAGCAGCGCCCGGAAGTCGCGCGCGTAGAGGAGCTTGATTCGGAGGCCCGGGTAGAGCTCGCGCAGCCGGCGCAACTTGCGGTTCTTCTTCCGGACCAGGCGCTGCTTGAGCGTCGTCAACTCCACGTAGAGGTCCAGCTCGGGAAGGTAAAAGTCGGGGCTGAAGCTCTCGAGCACCGTGCCGGAGCGGTCGAAGAGGATCGGGAACGTCTGTGGCTCGTACTCCCAGGCGACGGCATAGAAGTCGAGGATCCGGGCCAGCTCCGCCTCGCTGGCGTGGGCGAAGGCCGGGGCGAGCCGGATTTCGAGATCCGCGTCGAGATCCATCGAGGGCAGTCTAGCCGGTCGGCTCGCCGTCTCGCCAACGGCACGGCAGCCCCGGCGGATGACGGCGGACATCCATCCGCATCCTGATACCCGGGGGGAGTATCATCCACAGGGCCGGATCCCGGGCCACAGGAGAGCGAGGCCATGACGACCGAGAAGACCGCGCACGTCGCCGCTTCAGTCGCGGTCGCGTCAGTCGCTGCAGCGCCGGTCGCGGCGTCAGTCGCTGCGGCGAGCGCGGAGCGGCCCGGCACGTTCCGCCACAGCTACTCGCGCGACCGCGCGCAGCTTCTTCGCCGGCTCAGCCGGATCGAGGGGCAGGTCCGCGGGATCGCCCGGATGATCGAGCGCGAAGAGTACTGCGTGGACATCCTCCAGCAGACGAGCGCGCTGCGCGCCGCCGTCGATGCGGTCAGCCTCCTCGTGTTGGAGGACCACGTCCAGGGCTGCATCCGGACCGCTGCTGAGCGGGGAGAGGCGCAGCAGTACGTGGACGAGGTGCTGGACGTGGTCCGCCGCGCGATCGGGCGGCCAGTTCGGGGCGCGCCCCGGGGATGACCGCTCCGGGGACGGAGGCTCCCGGGCCGGGCGGGCCGCCCGTGCCCCGGGCTGTCGAGGCGGTACCTTCGGACGCTGCCCGGTGCCCGTCGGGGGGATGGCCCGTCGCGGTGCGTCGGCGCACCCTCGTCTCGATGGTCACTACCGATCCGCCGACCGAGGCGCTGCCGCGACCCGACCTGCCGCGACCCGACCTGCCGCGCGTCCCCGCGCCGCCCGCCTTTCACGACCGCCGCGGTGCCTTCCGGCGGAGCGAGGATCGGACCGTCCACGAGGAACGTGCGCTGCTGGCCCGCGCGCTGGACATCCTGGCCGGACCGGGCGACGCGGACGAGCAGCTGGCCGGGATCCTCGCGATGGTGGCCCGGGTCGTCGGGGCCCGGCGCGCGGCCCTCGTCGTCGATGAGCCGATCCGGCGCGTCACGGTCGCGATCGCGTCCACCGAAGCCGAGGACGCCGGCCACGCGCTGGCGGCGTGGCTGGACGCGCACGCGCCCCGGTCCGCGGCGCGGCGCGCGGCCGCCCCCGCGGCCCCTGTCGGCGTGGTCCGTGCCCGGCGCGAGGCGATGGCTGCCCGGACCCACGGCGGCAGCGAGACGGACGCGACGTACTTCCTCGTCCCGGTGTCCGGCGCGGGCGGCGCCCATCTCGGGGTGGAGCTGCCACCCGGGGCCGACACGGCGGCGGTCACCGCCCGGCTCCCCGCGTCCACCTACCGTCACGTTCTCGTCGCGCTGGCGCTGGCCTCGTCCCGCGCCGCCGACGAACGCGAGCGGTCGGAGCTTCGTGCCCGCGACGCCGAGCGGACCCGCTTCGTCTCGATGGTGGCGCACGAGCTCCGGACGCCGCTGACCGGCCTCGGCGGCTACCTGGACCTGCTCCTCGACGGCCGCGTGACCGACGCGGGTGTCGAACGCGAGTTCCTGGAGCGCGGCCGCCGGATCACCGAGGGTATGGCCGAGCTCGTCGGCGATCTCCTCGAGATGAGCAGCATCGAGGCCGGCAGCCTTGGGCTGAAGATCGCGCCGTTCTCGCTCGCCGAGGCCTGCGCGCACGTCCTCGATGGGCTGGAACCGATCGCCGACACGGCCGGGCTCCGACTCGTCCGCGCGCTTCCTCCGCGCCTCCGCCCGGCCACCGGGGATCGGCGCCGGGTGGAGCAGATCGTCACGAATCTCGTCGCCAACGCGATCAAGTACACGCCGCGCGGCGGGCTGGTGGAGCTCGAGGCGCACGCCGGCGCCGCGGCGGCATTCGTGGTGGTCCGGGATGACGGGCCGGGGATCACCATCGAGGACCGCGCCCGGATCTTCGAGCCGTTCGTCCGGCTTGCCGGCCACGAACGGATCACCGGGACGGGGCTCGGGCTGCCGATCGCCCGCGACCTTGCTCGCGCCATGCGCGGGGACCTGGGCGCGGCAAGCGTCCTGGGGATCGGGTCGTCGTTCGTGCTCGCGCTGCCGGGAGCCGCCGACGTGGACGGTGGCGCGGTCGCGACAGCCCTGGCGGCGGTCCTGGAGGCGGAGGAGATCGCCCTGGAGGAGCAGGCTGTGCTGGTCGCGCTGCGCGGCCCGGCCCGACCGGCCATTCACGCACGCCACCTCGACGCCACGAGGATCTCGCGCCCCGACCCGGAGTCCACCGGCGGCGGGTCGGCGACCTGATCGCCGGTCCACTGGCCGAAGCGGGCGCCGGCGGGGTTGTCCACAATCGCTTGCGGCCGCGCGGAGTTCGTGGATAAGCCCGTTGACACGCCCGCGGGCCGGATGGACGATCCGTGTCCGCATCGATCGCGGACCAACGACGGGGACCGTTGCCCGCGCGGGGCCCAGGGGAAACCCGGCCACGAACCGCGCCAACAGCGTGAGACCGTCGGCGTCATGCCGGCTGGTGCGAGCCGATCGCCGGCCGGGAAGCGGCGTCGTCGTGGCGGGGCCGGTCATGCCAGCTGGAGGGCCCCAGGCCTGCACGATCGCGCGCCGCTCCCGGCCGATCCGTCCCGGTGCCCGCCACTCCCGCCCGACGCCCGGGCCGCGCTCGCGGACGGCCTGGCGGCCATGGGACTGGGGGACCTGCCGTCGTCGGCCGTGACAGCCCTCGCGGACCACCTCCGCCTGCTGCTGGCGTGGACCGGCGCCGTGAACCTGACGGCGATTCGCGACCCGCGCGCCGCCGTGGCCGCGCATGTGCTGGACGCGCTGGCAGCACTGCCGCTGCTCCGCCAGAACGGCGTCCGTGCGCTCCTGGACCTCGGCTCGGGCGGTGGCTACCCGGGCCTGCCGCTCGCAATCGCGCTGCCCGCGGAGCGAGCCCTGCTGGTCGACTCGATTGGCAAGAAGGCCCGCTTCCTGGCGACCGCGGTCACGGGGCTGGGCCTCGCGGACCGCGTGGAGGTCGCCGCGGAACGGGCCGAGACGATGGCCGCCGACCCGCGTCACCGCGGGCGCTGGCCCGCCGTGACGGCGCGCGCCGTGGCGGCCCTGCCGGAGCTGGTCGAGCTGGCCTTTCCGCTGCTCGCGCCCGGTGGCCTGCTCATCGCCTGGAAGGGGTCGCCGATCGGCGCGGAGCGCCTTCGTGCCATGCCCGCCCTGGCCGAACTCGGCGGCGGGACGCTCGACATCCTCCAGGGTGCGCCGCCGGTCCCGGCCGGCCACGTCCTGGTGGTCTGTCGGAAGACCGGCCGCACCCCGGCCGGCTGGCCGCGTCCCCCGGTGGAACGCGCCCGACATCCGTGGTGAGCGACGGGCCACGGCCCAGGGCACCGGGGGCGGCCGGCCACGAACCGCGCGCATCGCCGGCAGCGCGCAGGCTGCTACGCTCCGCGGGATGCGGATCGCGGTCCTCTCGGACATCCACGCCAACCTGCCCGCGCTGGAGGCCGTGCTCGCGGCACTGGGTCCCGTTGACGCCGTCTGGCACCTGGGCGACGTGGTGGGGTACGGGCCGCATCCGGACGAAGTCGTGGCCCGGCTTCGCGAGCTGGGCGCGACGGGGGTGCGCGGAAACCACGACGCGACCGCCCTGGACCTGGGGAGAGCCGAGTGGTTCAACGCGGACGCGCGGCGGGCCATCGAGTGGACGGCGGGGCGGATCTCTCCCGAGACCCGGGCCTGGCTGGCCGGCCTCCCGGAGCGCGCAGAGCTCGGCGAGATGACCCTGGTCCACGGGAGCCCCCGCGACCCGACCTGGGAGTACGTCATGACGACGCCCGACGCGCGGGCGAGCTTCGCCGCGTTCGCGACGCCCTACTGCCTGTACGGGCACACCCACATCCCTGCCGCGTGGCGCGAGGACGACGGCCGAGTGGAGCCGCTGGGCCCCTCCCACGGCTCCGTCCTGCCGCTCGACGGGCGACGCCTCCTCCTCAACCCGGGCAGCGTCGGCCAGCCCCGCGATGGCGACCCGCGCGCCAGCGCGGCGGTCCTGGACACGGCTGCTCGGACGCTGACCTGGCACCGGGTCGCCTACCCGATCGCCGAGGTCCAGGCGGCGATGCGCGCGGCCGCGCTTCCGGCCCGGCTGGTCGCGCGCCTGGAGCGCGGGCTCTGAACGACCGCGGGAGTCGCGGTGGCTCGCCGTGGTGGTATAACCATGGCCTTGCCCTCGGCCTCCGCGACAGCGCCGGCCCCCATGTTCGAGTGACAACCTTCGCATGATCGGTGGCCGCCGGCCCCTCCAGGGCCGCAAGATCGGGGACCGGCGCGTTCGCGTGGATCGCCCGCACTCCCCGTACTTCCGCTACACCGGCCCGGGCCAGCTGACGGCCAGGGAGTCGACGCTCGCGCCGAAGAGCGGCGGCGGGCGAGCGGTTGAGCGTACCCGCAGGTTGCTCTTCGGCCGTCGGCTCGCGAGCGAGGAGGAGGTGTATGAGCGGCTTCCGAAAAAGCTCGCCCTCCCGATCTTCAGCTCCGATGCCGTCTCGTCCTCCGCGTATGCCCCGGATGAGATCCTCATCGCCCTCTTCGCGGGCGGCGTCGTGGCGCTCCAGTTCTCCGTCGAGATGGCGCTGGCGATCGCCCTCATGCTCGCCGTCGTCTCGACCTCGTACCGCCAGGTCTGTCGGGCCTACCCGTCGGGCGGCGGGGCGTATGCCGTGGCGAAGGAGAACCTCGGCCAGGTCTTCGGGCTCATCGCCGCCGGCGCCCTGATGATCGACTACGTGATGACGGTGGCCGTTTCCACCGCCTCGGCAGTCGCCCAGGCGTACTCGGTCTGGCCGGGCCTTTACGACTGGCGGATCGAGATCGGGCTCGTCTCGATCGCCCTCATCACGATCGGCAACCTGCGGGGGCTTCGCGAGTCGGGCAACATCTTCGCGCTGCCGACCTACGTATTCGTCGGGCTGGCCCTGCTGATGATCGGGCTCGGTCTCGCCCGAGCCATGACCGGCCAGCTTCCGAGCGCGCCGGTTCCGGCGCAGGTCCCGGCGCCGGGAGCGGAGGCGCTCACGATCTTCCTTCTTCTGCGCGCCTTCGCGGGGGGCTCGGTCGCCCTCACCGGGGTGGAGGCCATCGCCAATGGGGTGCCTGCGTTCAAGCCGCCGGAATCGCGGAATGCTGCCAACACGATGACAATCATGGCGGTCCTCCTGGGCGTCCTCTTCGTCGGGTTCATGTTCCTCGCCGACGTGATGGGCCTCCGCCCGGCAGTCGCCGGCGGCGGGCCGACCGCGATCGCCCAGCTGGGGAGCGCCATCTTCGGTGACGGTTCACCACTCTTCGTCGCCCTCCAGGTCGCCACCGCGCTCATCCTGTTCCTGGCGGTCAACACGAGCTTCAACGCGTTCCCGCGCCTGGCCGCGATCCTTGCGGGTGACGGGTACATGCCCCGCCAGTTCAGCTTCCGCGGCGACCGGCTGGCATTCTCCTACGGCATCGTCATCTTGGCGGGGGTCGCCGGGCTGCTCCTCGTCGTGTTCCAGGGCGATACGCACCTCCTCATCCCGCTCTACTCGGTCGGCGTGTTCGTCTGCTTCACGCTCTCGCAGGTCGGGATGGTCCGCCACTGGATCGCCGACCGTGGGTCGGGCTGGTGGTGGCGGGCCGCAGTCAACGCGTTCGGCGGCCTCCTGACTCTCGTCGTCCTCCTTGTGGTCGCGAGCGTGAAGTTCGCTGGTGGAGCATGGCTCGTCCTCGTCCTGATCCCGTTGCTCGTGGTGCTCTTCTGGTTCATCCATCGGCAGTACGCCACGTCGACCCGTGAGCTCGCGCTTCGCCCGGACCAGGTCATCGCGCCGCTGCACCGCGAGGAGCGGGTCGTGGTCCCGATCAACGGCCTGAGCCGGGCGGTCGTCCAGGCGGTAAACGTGGGCCTGGCGATCTCCCACGACGTGCGAGCCGTCCTCGTCGTCGATGACCACGCCTACGCGGAGCACGTCCGCGACGAATGGGCGCGCCAGGTTCCCGGCGTCGCGCTGGTGGTCGTCGAGTCGCCGTACCGAGCGCTGACCGGCCCGTTCCTGGCGTACCTGGACGTGCTCGACCAGGCCTGGACGCCGGACAAGGACGCGCCGATCACGTTCGTCGTGATCCCCGAGTACGTCCCGCGCCACTGGTGGGAACGAATCCTCTACAACCAGTCGACGAACCAGCTCCGTCGTGCGCTGCTGGGCCGCCCGAACACCGTCATCACGAACGTCCCGTATCGGGGCGAGGAGCCGGCCATCTTCGAGCGCCGCGGGCGCCTGGATTCGCACGCCCCACCGGACGACCCCGGGGGTTGACGAGGCTGGCCTGCGCCGGTCGCACGACCCGGTGGTATCGTTCCCGGTGACGGATGTCACCCGTCGCGGCCCGCATCTCCGGGTCCGGAATCGCTGACCCGGAGGTCATCCCCGTCCCGTGGCCGACAAGCCCATCCCGCTGTTCTCCCGCGTGGTCGTCGCGCTCAACGGCGGCCCCTGCGACGAGCGGATCGTCCGGCTCGTGGTCGAGACCGCCCGGCCGACCAAAGCCGAAGTCGTGGCTATCCACGTCGTCGAGATCGACTGGACGCTGCCTCTCGACGCCAATGTCGCCGACCGCTCGGAGAGCGCCCAGCGGGTGCTCGACATCGCCGATGCGGCCGCGGAGCACCTCCACGGGAAGCTCGAGCCCGTCCTGATCCAGGCCCGCGACGTGGGTGCCGCGATCGTCGACGAGGCGGTGGAGCGAGCGGCGGACCTGCTGGTCGTGGGCCTCCCGTATCGCAAGCGGTTCGGCGGGGACTTCGCGATCGGGCGGACCGTGCCGTACGTTCTCAAGAACGCGCCGTGCGCCGTGTGGGTGGTGCGCGAGCCGATGCCAGGGGAGATCCACGCATGAAAGTCGTCATCATCGGCTGCGGGCGGGTCGGCGGGCTTCTCGCGGCATGGCTCGATGCATCGGGCCACGACGTCATCATCATGGACCTCCTGACGCGATCCTTTGACCGGCTGCCGGCGACCTTCGGTGGGGAGGCCGTGCGGGGTGACGGCACGGACGAGGACGCGCTGCGGCGCGCGGGCGCGGACGGGGCCGACATCTTCCTGGCCCTGACCGAGGGCGACAACCGGAACATCATGGCGGCACAGCTGGCCCGCGAGGCGCTGGGGATCGGGAAGGTCTACGCGAAGGTCAACGACCCGATGCGCGCGCAGGCGTATGCCGAGCTGGGGATCGGGACCGTCTGCCGCAGCACGATGATCGCCGACGCGCTTCTCGGCGCGATGGGGCTCCCGGAAGGGAGCGAGCCGTCGGTCCGCCCCGGGGCCGAGCATGACCACGCGCCCATCGGAGCCGCTGCGACCGCCGGGCACGGGGAGGACTGAGGATGTTTGTCCTGGTGGTGGGCGGCGGGAAGGTTGGCTACTACCTGACCCGCGAGCTCTCCGAATCTGGCCACGAAGTCGTGCTCATGGAGAAGGATCGCGGCCGCGCCGACCAGATCGCCGATGAGATCGGCTCGATCGTCGTCGCGAAGGACGGCTGCGAAGGGAGCGCCCTCGCCGACGCGGGCGCGAACCGGGCGGACGTCGTGGCGGCGGTCACCGGCGACGACGAGGACAACCTCGTGATCTGCCAGATGGCCAAGCACCATTTCGCGGTGCCGAAGACGATCGCCCGGGTCAACAACCCGAAGAACGAGCCGCTCTTCAAGCATCTCGGGGTGGACGAGCTGATCTCACCGACCCGGATGATCCTCGGCTCCATCGAGCAGGACATCCCGGTCCACGAGCTCCTGCACCTGGCGCCGCTGTCGCACGAGTTCGAGCTGGTGGAGGCGCAGCTCACGGCGGAGTCGCCCGCCGTCGGGAGGACCCTCCTGCAGCTGGAGCTGCCGGCCGGGTGCTCGGTCGTGGCGATCGTCCGCGACGAGGTGGCCCAGGCGGTTGGACCCGATACGATCTTCCGGGCCGGCGACAAGGTGATCGCCACCGGTCGACCCGAGTGCGAGCCGGCCCTCCACGGGACGCTGATCGGCGCACTTCCGGGCGCGTAGCCCGTGCCAGGGAGCCCGGCGCCCGGCCGGGGGCCGATTCGCTGCCCAGGGATCCCGGCGCCCGGCCGGGGCCGATTCGCTGCCCAGGGATCCCGGAGCCCGGCGGCACTCACGGTGAGTCCCGGGGCGCAACGTCCGGGTCAGGGCGCCCAGGCCACGCTGCCCGGCCGGGCGGCCGTCCCCAGGGCTGCGGCCGCCTGGCCCGAGTGTGCACCGGGTGAGCACTACGACCGCCCGCGATCCGGCAGGCAGCGACTCTGGGTCATGGGATGCACCGGGTGACCGCTGAACGGTTGTTCCGGTCACCGGGCGCACGCCGGAACCGTGCCGTGCGTCCTCGCCGGTCGTAGTGGTCACCGGGTGCACACGCACCGGGGCCGGGCCCGGCATGGACGGCTCGGATGCCTGACTCTTGACAACATCATTGTCATGGTTCCATACTTCGCCCCTGTCCAGAAGCATGGCAGCCGGGCGCATGACATCTTCCGCGATGCGAACGGCTCCGCGGGCCGACCTTCCGACCACCCTCCCCGCCTGGCAGGGCCGCCAATCCAGCCCCTCAGCACCCAGAGGTGCACGCGATGACCCTCATCCGTCGAACAGGTCCAGGTGACGACTTCTACACCCGCGCCGACACCCGGCCCGAGCCCGAGATCGTCGGGGCCGGCAGCGGCCGCTGAGCCATCCACGCCCGTGCAGCGCAGCCGGTTCGATCCGGACCCCAGCCGCCCGGTCTACGTGATCTCCGTGGCGGCCCGGATCGTCGCGGTCCATCCGCGGACGCTCCGGATCTACGAGGACGAGGGCCTGATAGAGCCGGCTCGCACGCCGACGAACATTCGCCTGTATTCCGACCACGACGTGCGCCGGATCCTGTGGATCCGGCATCTTACCCAGGACCGGGGGGTCAACCTGGCCGGCGTTCGCATCCTCTTCGAGCTCGAAGAACGGCTCGGGGTCCGCATCCTGGAGGCCCTCTCGGACGAATGGACCGCCGGTAACTGCGACGATGCGGCCGCCCCGAGCCTGCGGGACAGCATGGGTCCTGACCCGGAGGCGTTGACATCCGCACCATCAGCACCATCCGCACCACCCGCACCGCGCCCTCGATCCGCGCCATGATCGGGACGAAGTCGTACGAATTCGCAGCGCGCCCCCGGACGGGGGCCCCGGCCATCGGGCCGGTACCTCGACCCGGGGCGCGCCAGCGTCCCATACGCGCCAGGAGGGCGTGATGCCGAGACAGAAGAAGGGCGGGAATCGACCGTCCGAGACGCGGACCCGCGAGCTGCCGCTCGTGGCGCTCCGCGAGACAGTCATCTTCCCGGAGATGATCGTGCCGCTCCAGGTCGGCCGCGAGAAGAGCGTCAATGCGCTCAACGCCGCGGTCGTCGAGGGGAGCATGATCGCGCTGGTCACCCAGCGCCGGGCCGAGATGGAGGAGATCGGTGATCCTTCCGAGCTCTACCCGATCGGGACGCTCGCCAAGATCGCCCAGGTGGTGCGGCTGCAGGACGGCACCGTGCGTGCCATCGTCCAGGGCCAGAGCCGGTTGCGCGTGCACGGCTTCGTCTCGACCAGCCCGTACCTCGTCGCGACGGTGGAAGAGTTGCCGGACGCTTCCCCGAAGGACCTCGAGGTCGAGGCCCTCATGAAGACCGTTCAGGCGCAGATCGAGCAGTACGTCCAGTCGGGCGCGCCCGTGCCGCCGGAGGCGGCCGTCGCCGCGCGCAACATCACCGAGCCGGGCCTGCTCGCCGACATGGTTGCCTACAGCCCCGACATGTCCACCGAGAAGCGCCAGGAGCTTCTCGAGACGATCGACGTCGTCGAGCGCCTCAAGCTCGTCTCGACGTTCCTCAACCGCCAGGTGGAGATCCTGGAGCTCAAGGGGAAGATCCAGAGCGAGGTCAAGTCGGAGCTCGACAAGACCCAGCGCGAGTACATCCTCCGCGAGCAGCTCAAGGCGATCCAGCGCGAGCTGGGCGAGGACGACCCCCAGCAGGCCGAGATCCACGAGCTCCGCGACAAGGTGGAGCAGTCCGGGATGCCCGACGAGGTGCGGGCGCGGGCCCTCAAGGAAGTTGACCGGATGAGCCGGATCCCCTCGGCCTCGCCCGAGGTCGGCGTGATCCGGACTTACGTGGACTGGCTGGTGGGGCTGCCCTGGAACACCTCCACGGATGACAACTTGGACATCCGCGAAGCTGCCCGCATCCTTGACGAGGACCACTTCGGGCTCGAGAAGGTCAAGGAGCGCATCCTCGAATACCTCGCGGTCCGCACCCTGGCTGCGACGATCCGCAGCCCGATCCTCTGCTTCGTGGGCCCACCCGGCGTCGGCAAGACCTCGCTCGGAAAGTCGATCGCCCGCGCCATGGGCCGCAAGTTCGTCAGGATGAGCCTGGGCGGCGTCCACGACGAGGCGGAGATCCGCGGCCACCGCCGGACCTACATCGGCGCCCTGCCCGGCCGCATCATCCAGAGCATCAAGACCAGCGGCTCGAACAACCCCGTCTTCATGCTCGACGAGGTGGACAAGCTGGGCATGGACTTCCGGGGCGACCCGTCGTCCGCGCTCCTCGAGGTCCTGGACCCGGAGCAGAACAACACCTTCCAGGACAACTACCTCGAGGTGCCGTTCGACCTCAGCAAGGTCCTCTTCGTCACCACGGCCAACCTGCTCGACCCCATCCCGGCGGCGCTGCGCGACCGGATGGAGGTGGTCCAGCTGCCGGGCTACACCCAGCGCGAGAAGGTCGAGATCGGGAAGCGATTCCTGCTCCCGAAGCAGCTCCACAACCACGGCCTCACGGAGAAGCGGATCCAGATCACGGACGATGCGTTCGTGGAGCTGGTACAGGCCTACACCCACGAGGCGGGCGTCCGGAACCTGGAGCGGGAGCTGGCGAACATCATGCGCAAGGTCGCCCGGCAGGTTGCCGAAGGCCGCAAGCGCAAGACCGTGGTCGACGTCAAGCGGCTCAACGACTATCTCGGTCCAGAGCGGTTCGAGTACGGCGAGCTCGAGGCCGAGGATCAGATCGGCTCCGCGACCGGCCTGGTCGTGACCGAGGTCGGTGG